>JAZQOM010000073.1:0-22737 GCA_045627885.1 Eubacteriales bacterium | reverse complement strand
AAAAAGCTAACGGAAACTGCGGTGCTCGAAAACGCCGCAGGACGCGACGCCGCAGGCGGCAAACGAAGGGCTTACTGTCCGTAAGTCCGAGTGAAGACCGTCCTGCGGGAACAAAGTAATGCGGCGTTTCTCGAGTGCCGTCATATCCGGTGTAGACGAAGTTTTATCTAATTTGCCCGTTTCCGTTAATCCTATACTTTACAGTCGTCAACTCCGCAAGACCGCAGGGGCCGCGGGCGTGGAGCTTTTGAGTGGATATTCCTATCTCCGCACCGAAGCCGAATTCCTCACCATCGGTAAAACGCGTGGAGGCGTTGACATACACGGCGGCGGCATCGACTCGGCTCTGGAACTTTTCGGCGGATTCGATATCCTTTGTAATTATCGCTTCGCTGTGCCCCGTATTGTATCTGTTGATATGCTCTATCGCCGCGTCTATACTGTCTTTAATGTAGACGGTCACGATATAGTCGTTATACTCCTCGGTAAAATCACTTTCCTTTGCGGCAATTACGCCTTGCGCAAGAGCACATACCGCTGCGTCACCTCTGACCTCTACCCCGTTTTCTTTGTAGAGCGCAACAATCTCGGGGACAAACTCTGCGGCAATATCCTTGTGAACAAGCAGCTTTTCCATCGCGTTACATACGGACGGACGACTTATCTTTGCGGAAAGCGCAATCTTTTTTGCCATTTCGATATCGGCATATTTGTCGATGAAAACATGACAATTACCTGCCCCCGTCTCGATAACGGGAACGCTCGCATTCTGCACCACCGCTTTTATAAGTCTGCCGCTCCCTCTCGGGATAAGCACATCGACAAAGCCCGAAAGCTTCATAAGCTCAGTTGAGCTCTCCCTTTCGGTATTGTGAACGAGAGAAACGGCATCTTCGGAAAATCCGTTTTCGGCAAGAGAACTTTTTATCGCCTTTTCAAGCGCAAGATTCGTGTTATACGCCTCTTTGCCGCCCCGCAGAATTACGGAATTGCCGCTTTTGATGCACAACGCGGCAGCATCGACGGTCACATTCGGACGCGCCTCGTAGATTATGGCAATATTGCCTATCGGTACTCTCGTCTTTGTTATGATAAGCCCGTTCGGTCTTGTAAAGCCCTCGCTTTTGCCGAGCACATCGGGTATCGCCATAAGCTTGCGCATGGCATTCGCCATCGACTCTATGCGAGCTTTCGTGAGCGTGAGCCTGTCACACATGGCATCGGATATTCCGCTTTCTTTTGCGGATTTTATATCCTCGGCATTTGCCGAAAGAATTTCGTCCGAGCTTTTTACAAGGTTTTCGGCAATCGACGCAAGCACCGCGTTTCTATTATCAAAAGAAGATATCGCAAGCTCTCTCTGCGCCGCCTTTGCCTTTATGCACAAATCCTCGAGATAGTTTTTAATCTCCATTTTATCTACCGCCTGAAAAATATGTTCCCGTAAATTCGCCGCCCGTGATTATCGAATAAAGTATTTCGGGCTCTTTTCCGTTTGCTATAACCATCGGTATCTTCTTTGCTTCGAGAAGCTTTGCCGAGCCGAGCTTTGCTCTCATTCCGCCCGTACCCCTCTCCGTGCCCGCGCCTTCTGCGATGCTTACCGTTTTATCGTCAACCGTTTTGACATATTCAATGAGATTTGCGTCGGAATATTCGCGCGGATTTTTATCGTAAAGTCCGTCGATATCGGAAAGGTTAATGAGCAAATCGGCGTCCGAAAGAAGCGCAACATAAGCCGAAAGAAAGTCGTTGCCGCCGAAATCTATTCCCTCGTAGGAGATGACATCGTTTTCGTTGACTATCGGAATGCACTTCATCTCTATAAGCTTCTCGAATGTGCCGCGTGCGTTTGAGTTCTGCACGGGGTCGGTAAGCACATCCTTTGTTAAAAGAACCTGTGCGACGCTTTTTCCGTATTCTGCGAAAAACTTGCCGTACATATTCATAAGCTCGCATTGTCCCACCGCGGCGACCGCCTGCTTTCCCTCTCGTGTGTCGGGGCGCTTTGAAAGTCCGAGCTTCGACACTCCGGCACTCTGCGCACCGGAGCTTACCAAAATCATCTCCTTGCCCGCGCCGGAGAGGTCACTTATGACCTCGGAAAGTTTTTCGAGTCTTCTTAAATCGAGAAAGCCCGTATCATGAGTCAAAGTCGATGTGCCGACCTTGACGACTATTCTTTTCAGTTTTTCATCAGCATAAATATTCATTCCGTCCTGCCTTTTTGAAAAAAATCGTGTAATTTATGATATTTTATGATATAATCAAAAAAAAGGCAATAGCATTTTAATAAAAAATTTGCGGAAATGTAGGAAAAATGTATATGTATACAAAAAAACTGCCCGAGCTGCTTGCCCCCGCCGGCGACCTTTTATGTCTTAAAGCCGCCGTATACGCGGGAGCCGATGCGGTGTATTTCGGATGTCACAAATATAACGCACGCGCCTTTGCCGGAAATTTCGACGGCGAAAATTTAGATGAAGCATTCAGAATCTGCCGCCTTTTCGGTGTCAAAATATATATAACATTCAACACTCTCGTTACAGAAAAAGAGTTTTCCGATGTGCTTTCCTACGCCGCGTCAATATGCTCAAAATATCACCCCGACGGTGTTATCGTTCAGGATATCGGGCTTGCGAAAAAACTGCACGAAGCCTGCGGAGTACCCATCGTCGCAAGTACGCAAATGGCTCTGCACAGCGCTTTATCAGCCGAATTTTTGAAGAAGCTCGGCGTGTTCCGCATAGTCGCGGCGCGCGAAATGACTCTTTGCGATGTAAAGAAAATGCAAGAGGAAAGCAAGCTCGAAGCAGAGCTTTTTATTCACGGCGCAATATGCGTTTGCCAAAGCGGAGGCTGTCTTATGTCCTCTTTGATAGGCGGCAGAAGCGGCAACAGAGGAGAGTGCGCTCAACCGTGCAGGCTCCCATATTCCGGCGGATATCCTTTGAGCTTAAAGGATATGTGCCTTGCAAAACACATTCCCGAAATCATAGACGCCGGCATCGCATCGCTCAAAATAGAGGGGCGTATGAAAGACCCGACCTATGTTTACGCAGTGACATCGGTTTACAGAAAACTCCTCGACGAAAACCGCCCCGCAACCGACGAAGAAATGAGCTTTCTTGCCGATGTTTTCTCAAGAAGCGGCTTTACCGATGCCTATTTTACGGGCAAAATGTCCTGCGATATGTTCGGCGTGAGAACTGACAAAGACAAGGCAAAAACCGCGTCGGCGCAAGTCGAAATCCCCGAAAAAAGGCTTTGCTCAAAGCTTTACGCAAATATCAATGCAAGCTCCTCAACACTCGAAATGGAGTGCGGAACAGTTCGCGTAAAAGCGACGGGTGATATTCCGCAGGCGGCAATAAATAATCCGATGAGCGAAGAAGAAACCGCAAAAAGGCTCTCGAAAACCGGCGCAAGCTTTTTTGAAATCACAGATGCCGTGGTAAAAATCGACGGCAAGCTCTTTATGCCGATGGGCGCCGTTAATGCTTTGAGAAGAAATGCGGTGGATATGCTCGAAGCGGCAATTATAGAGAAAAACACGCCAATATACGAAAAAAGCGATAAAAGCGATAAAATTATCGTAAAAACCGTTCGGAATATTAAAGCCTCTTATGCTCTGCGATTCCTTAATAAGGATATTCCCTCTCCCCGTGCGCTCGAAGAATTCGACGGCGATATTTCGTTTTACGATATACCGATATGGCGAACCGACATACTTACAGCTTATGCGGACGCATTCGGGCAAAAGGTGCGTGCCGTACTGCCGCGATGCATTTATCCGGAAGACGAAGCCGATATCAAAGAACTTATAAATACCGCGAAGCTGCTCGGCGTCGGCGGACTTGTATGCTCTTCGTTTGCTCACGCAGAAGCGGCAGGTGGAATGAAGCTCTACGCCGATATGACTGCAAACGCGACAAATCCCGAAAGTGTTGCTTTATACAAAAATTGCGGCTTTGAGTCTCTGTGCGTTTCTCCCGAGTTAAAATCCGGAGCGATTACCGCGATAAGCGGAATTATGCCGCTTTCTGCAATAGTCTACGGGCGCAATACTCTTATGCACACAAGGTGCTGCATTGTCGAAAGCATAAGGGCGAAAAAATGTCCGCGAAATATATGCGCCGTCTGCACCGAAACTCTTACGGACAGAACGGGCGCCAAATTTCCCGTTATAAGAGAGTATTCCCACCGCTCAAATATTTATAACAGCGTCCCTCTGTGGCTCTGCGACAGAAAGAATATTCTTGAACGATGCGGCGTGTCCGAGCTTATGGCGGTATTTACGGATGAAGACGAGGCAAGAATAAAAAAGGTGATAAGGTCGGTGCTCGACGGCGACGCTCCCGATGTAAGCATTACGAGAGGCAATCTGTAAAATATGAAAAATGCCGAATAAAAGGTCACAAAGTGACCTTTTTATTTTTTTGAGCATATAATCCGATAGAATGCTTTTTCGGAAAATATAATAATCGGAGAACATTATGAAATTTATCAAAATGCAAAGTGCCGGCAACGACTATGTATACATATACGCCGACAATCTAAGCGGCATAGCTCCGGGCAATCTTGCGGTTAAAATGTCCGCAAAGCATTTCGGAATAGGCGCAGACGGGCTTGTTATAGTCGGAAAAGAGCAAGGCGGCAGAGCTTCGATGCGTATGTTCAATTCCGACGGCTCGGAGGGCTTAATGTGCGGAAATGCCGCAATATGTATAGGAAAAATCGCCGCCGAACGATTGGGATTGGGGAATTCCTTTACTCTTGATACGGCAAGCGGAGAAAAGAAAATTGAGTACCGCGACGGCGTCAGCACGGTATATATGGGCGTGCCGTGCTTTCTCGGAGACGGGCTTGTGTTTGTGGGAAACACTCACAGAGTTCTGTTTTGCGAAAATGCAGAAAAATTTCCGCTCGAAAAGCTTGCATATACGGGCGGTAATGTCAATATTGACGCCGTATCCGTCGCAGGAGACGATTTAATTCTGATACGCACATTTGAAAGAGGAAGCGGAGAAACGCTTTCCTGCGGGAGCGGCGCCTGCGCGTCCGTTTTTGCCGCGGCAAGCAGAGGTCTTATCAAAGCCAAAAAGGATATAAAAGTGAAATCCAAAGGCGGAATTTTAACCGTGCGGCTTGAAGAAAACGGAGAGATTGCTCTTTCGGGAAAAGCCGAAATCGTGTTTGAGGGGGAATATTCTTGTATATAAACGAAAACGCGGCAAAGCTCTCCGAAAATTATCTTTTTGCAGAAGTGGCGCAAAAAGTAAAGGGGTTCAGCGCAAGGCATCCCGAGATGCGCGTGATAAGGCTCGACATAGGCGATGTCACCCTGCCCGTGCCGAAAGCGGTTTCGTCGGCGATGAATGCCGCCTGCGATGAGCTTGCGGAAGAAAAAAGCTTTAGAGGATATTCGGGCGAGCACGGATACGAATTTTTGAAATCCGCAATAAGCGAGTATTACAGGCGTTGCGGAGTAAAAATATTCAATGACGAAATTTCCGTCTGCGACGGTGCAAAAAGCGAAATTTATGCGCTTTTGGAGCTTGCCGGAGCGGGCGCTTCGGTGCTTATCACAAATCCGGTATATCCGATGTATACGGACGCGGCGACTTTTCTTTCTCAAAAAACGGTATGGGCGGACGCTGTGAAGGAAAACGGTTTTTTGCCGATGCCGGATGAAAAATATGACTGCGATGTTATTATTCTGTGCTCTCCCAATAATCCGACCGGCGCCGCATATACACGCGATATGCTGAAAAAATGGGTGGATTTTGCAAACAGTCGCGGTGCGTTTATTATATTTGACGGCGCGTACAGCTCGTTTGTGCAAAGCGAAAATATTGCAAGAAGCATATATGAGATTGAAGGTGCAAGCTCGTGCGCCGTTGAGGTAAGGTCGCTTTCGAAGTCCGCGGGATTTACCGGAATACGCTGCGGATGGTCGGTGATTCCGCGCGAATTTGCCGGAAAAAAAGCGTGGAACAGAATAAAACCGATTCGTTCAAACGGCGTGTCATACATCACGCAAAGAGGCGCGGAAGCCGCGCTCTCGGACATCGGCATAAGCGCGATAAAAAAGAACATCGACTATTACAGACAAAATGCCGAATACATTAAAAAAACGCTCGATGGACTCGGGCTGTTTTATACGGGAGGTACGGATTCGCCGTATATTTTCTTTGAGTGCCCGTATAATATAAGCTCACAGAGCTTTTTTGACAGGCTGTTATCATTCGGAGTTTCGTCTACTCCCGGCATCGGATTCGGCAAAAACGGAGAAAATTTTGTGAGGCTTACGGCTTTCGGCTCTCATTACGATACGGTCGTTGCCTGCAAGCGACTCGAAAGCGCCGTGAGCTCTTTTTAGCTTACGGCAGTTTTTGCAATATGTTATGATATATATGCAATTTACATTGTGTAATATGTTTAGTAAAATTATTATATAGAGTAGGATTTTTATAAGCAGGCGACTGATAGTTGCCCATACGGTGTTGAAAT
The DNA here is from genome assembly GCA_045627885.1 of Eubacteriales bacterium. Classification (GTDB taxonomy): domain Bacteria; phylum Bacillota; class Clostridia; order Oscillospirales; family CAG-272; genus CALCTE01. Next base: position 16,224 of record JAZQOM010000073.1, on the reverse strand, counting down.
CTATTGGCGGTAAAACCGATAACGGGAGATAAAGCCGCATCAGAACACTGCAAGACGCGAAGCGCAACGCACTCGACAAAGTATTGCTCAAGTTTCATGCGGCTGGGCTGTTGGTGTAATAGCTGTTGGAAATCAAGCCGCATTAGAACGCCGCAGAGCGCGAAAGAACGCCCACACAAGCGAGAGGCTTACTGTCTGTAAGTCCGAGCGCAGGGCGGGCGTGATGACAAAGCTATGCGGATGTTATCATGCGGCGTGCCCTCGGGTGTAATCTAAGATTAAAAACTAATGGAAACTGCGGCGTTTCTCGAGTGCCGACATTATGGGTGTAGCCGAGCCTCAAATAGATATAACTTCGGAAACCTCAAGCATCCTCTTATCAAATACTTTCGGCTTGTTAAGAGCCTCTTCAATGTCCAGGTCTATTATTTCGCGCTTTTGACTTGCGACGACGCGGCTCATTTTACCGTTTAACAGAATATCGACGGCGTAATTTCCCATAAGACTTGCAAGAACTCTATCCTTGGCTGTCGGCGAGCCGCCTCTCTGAACATGGGCGAGAACCGCTATTCTCGTTTCGATATCTGTCTTATCAACTATCATATTGCGAATCTTATCGGTGTTGCCCGTGCCCTCCGCAACAATCACGATGAATTGCCGTCTTCCCTGCGATTTTGCACGGAGAATCTTTTCTATCATTCTGTCGTAATCGAATTCAACCTCCGGAATGTCTATGGCGACGGCTCCGGTTGCGATGCCGGCTTCAAGAGCGATATGACCTGCATTTCTGCCCATAACCTCTACCACACTGCAACGGGCGTGCGACATACAGGTATCCCTCACCTTATCGACAAATTCGAGAACCGTATTTACCGCGGTATCAAAGCCTATGCTGTATTCCGTGCAGCTTATGTCGTTGTCAATCGTCACGGGAATACCGATGCAGCGGACACCGTGCCTCGAAAGCTCTCTTGCTCCGCGGAATGTACCGTCACCGCCGAGGCATATCAAGCCGTCGATTCCGGATGCGGCGCAGTTGCTCACCGCCGTTTCGATGCCGGCTTCGGTCATCATTTCCTTGCAGCGCGCGCTGTATAACATAGTGCCGCCCATATTGATAATGTTGGAAACATCCTTATAATTGAGAAATCTCATATTGTTGTCTATCAAGCCCTGGTAGCCCTCATAGATTCCCATTACTTCAATCTTGTGGTTGAGCGCCGTTCTGACTACCGCTCTTATCGCCGCATTCATACCGGGCGCATCGCCGCCTGATGTCAATACGCCGATTCGTTTTACTGCATTTTCCATATATATTTCCTCTTTTTATGATAGATTACTTTGTAATAAGGCACACGCAGTGCGCCGAAATGCCCTCCATGCGCCCCGTAAATCCCATTTTTTCCTCGGTGGTCGCCTTTACGCTTACGGCGTCCTTGTCAACACAAAGAGCCGCCGCAATATTCTCTCTCATTTTTTCGATATACGGCGAAAGCTTCGGATTCTGTGCAATCACCGTAGCGTCGATATTCGCAAAAGAATACCCGTTTTTTATAAGAATATCGCGCGTTCTTTCGAGCAAAGTTATGCTCGATATGCCGAGATATTCGTCGTCGCTCGGCGGAAAATGCTTTCCGATATCGCCGAGAGCCGCCGCTCCGAGAAGCGCATCCATCACCGCGTGGCAGAGAACATCGGCGTCACTGTGCCCGTCAAGTCCGAGAGAATACGGAATATCCACTCCGCCCAAAACGAGCTTTCTTCCCTCCGCGAATCGGTGCGCATCGTAGCCGTGCCCTGTTCGTATCATAGTTTTATTTCCTTTATTCAGAAGTGTCGATGCCGTTTCTATGTCGGCTTTTGTCGTCAGTTTTATGTTATTCTTCCCGATATCCACAAGTTTTATTTTCGCGCCGAATTTTTCGCAAAGAGCGCAATCGTCGGTATAGTCGCCGCCGCTTTTTTCGTTGTATGCGAGCGCTTCGGCGTATAGCTTTTTCGAGAATACCTGCGGCGTCTGCACCGCCCATATTTTTTCGCGGTCGACAGTATCTAAGATAAAATCTCCGTCGGCGCTTTTTAATGTATCCGTCACTTTATACGCGGCGCAGGCGGCGTTATGCAAGAACGCTTCGGCAATCACCGCATCGGCATTTTCCGCGGTGATGAGGCATCTTGCCCCGTCGTGAATCGCAACAAAATCGCAATCCTCCGGAACTGCCGAGAAAGCGCTTTGCGCCGATTTCTGTCTTGTCGCACCGCCGATAACAACGCTGTAAAGCTTTGATATGCCGGATTTTTTAAGCTCGGCTTCAATCCATTCTTTTTCGTCCGGCTTTGCGGCGACTATTATAACATCGCAAAGCTTTGCATTTTCGAAAGCGAGCGCGGCAAGAGTGACGGCAGGTGTGCCGCCTATTTCGAGCTTTGCCTTTGAGACGCCGCCCATTCTTGAGCCGAGTCCCGCGGCGAGAATCAATGCCGCCGTTTTTGCCATATTTTCCCCTCGCTTTTCAAATTCAAAATTTATTTTACCATATCCGCCCGAAAAATCAAGTGATTTTTCATATCAGTCCGAGCGTTTTGAGAATAAAGCTTCCGACTATGAGAGTCACACAGCAAAGCAGAGTCGAAAGCACTATAATCTGCGACGAAATTACGCTGTTTGACTTCATCTGCTTTGCCATAATATAGCTTGAAACCGCCGTCGGAGTGCCGAATACTATAAGAATGATTCCGAGCTCCGTTCCGCGAAATCCCATAAGCGCGGCTATTGTGCAGAATGCGGCGGGAAGAACCACTATTTTAAGCACAACGGCAAGGAGTGAATAGCCGATGTTGCCCTTTATGTCGGAAAATCTGAAAGAAGCTCCCAAAGATATGAGCGCAAGCGGAGTTGAGAGCTCCGAAAGATAATTTATGCTTTTTGTAAGCACTTCGGGAAGCGTCACAAGCCCGAGCGAAAACGGTATCGCCAACGCCACCGCGATAATGAGCGGATTCGTTATAATGCTTTTTATTATTCCCAAAAATACACTCAAGCCCGATTTGCGTGAATCCGACGGCATATTAAGCGCAAGAATTATTACCGCGAGAACATTGTAAATCGGTATCACAAACGATACCATAATTGCCGCGGCGGTTCCGCCGGCTGCGCCGAAGAGATTTGTTGCAAGGGGCACTCCGAGTATTGCGAAATTTGAGCGGAATACTCCCTGAATGACGGCGCCCCTGACATCGCGGCGCTTAATCGCCGGTGTCACGGTGACAAGAAGCAGAATAAATACGGTAAAAATGCCCGCCGCCGTAAATATCGTAAGGTCGCCCTTGAATTCCTTTGTAAAATCAGTGAACGCTATATTCGCAAAAATCATCGCAGGAAGCGCGCATTTGAATACTAGCTTATCCGCGACATTTATAAAACCGTCCGTGAGAAATTTTGCCCGCTTGAGAATATAGCCGAGCGCGATTATGAGAAAGAGCGGCAATATTGAATTTATGCAAAACAGTATATCTTTTAACATATAATCACCTAAAAAAACAGCCATAACGCTTTAGTCGTTATGGCTGTCTCCGTATCGGAATTATGCGTGCTGTTCGATGTAGTCCGCGATATCCTGAACTGTTTTGAGATTTGCGGCATCCTCATCGGGAACAGTCACACCGAGTGTTTCCTCTATTGAGAGAAGCATCTCCACAACATCCAAAGAATCTGCTCCGAGGTCATCTACAATGCTTGCGCTGTCGTCAATCTTGTCGACATCGATTCCGAGCTGATTTGCAATAATTTCTTTAACCTTATCCAGCATCAAATTTTCTCCTTAAATTGTATGTGGTATAAAATAAATCATTTACCGTCGAATAATATACTACATATCCGCAATATTTGCAATAGTTTTTTTGAAAAATTATATTACTCTTACCCTGATTACTCCGTCAATCGCCTTAACTGCATCGGCAAGCTTTTCGCTTATCTCGTCGTTTATCTCGACTACCGTGTAAGCGTAATCCTTCTTCGAGCGGTTGATGAGGTTTTCAATATTGATGTTCTCGCTCGAAATCGCATTGGTAATCTGCGTGATTATAGCGGGAATGTTCTTGTGAATGCAGCAAATTCTGTGCATATTGTCCGCGGGCAAAATAACCTCGGGGAAGTTTACGCTGTTCTTGATATTGCCGTTTGCAAGATAGTCGTTAAGCTCTCTGCAAGCCATTATTGCACAGTTTTCCTCGGCTTCGGGAGTTGAAGCTCCGAGGTGAGGAATCAGAACGGTGTTCTTTGCGCCCTGCATATCGTTTGTCGGGAAGTCGGCAACATAGGTTGCAACCTTGCCGCTTTCGAGAGCGGCTTTCATATCCTCGGAATTGACAAGCTCCGCTCTTGCAAAGTTGATGATTCTCACTCCGTCCTTCATCTTTGCAACAGCGTCGGCATTTATCATTCCCTTTGTTGATGCTGTGCAGGGAACATGAACCGTGATATAGTCGGCATTTGCGTAAATCTCGTCAAGACTTGCCGCTTTCTGTATGCTTCTCGAAAGCGTCCACGCGGCATCAACCGTGATAAACGGGTCATATCCGAGAACATCCATGCCGAGAGAATGAGCGGCATTTGCCACAAGCGCGCCTATTGCGCCGAGACCGATTACGCCGAGAGTTTTTCCGTAAAGCTCAGGGCCGACGAATGCTTTTTTGCCCTTTTCAACCTGCGGAGCGATGGGGTCGCCGTCCTTGTCGAGCGTTTTTGCCCATTCGATGCCGCCTGCGACATTACGGGACGCGAGCAAAAGTCCGCATATTGCAAGCTCTTTTACGGCGTTTGCATTTGCGCCGGGAGTGTTGAAGACTACAATTCCCTTTGCGGCGCAATCGTCTACGGGAATGTTGTTTACACCGGCACCGGCTCTTGCTATCGCAAGAACCGACTCGGGAATATCCATCTCGAGCATCGACGCGGAGCGTACAATCACGGCGTCGGGATTTTCAACTTCCTCTCCTATATTGTAATTCTCCGCGGGAAGCGCTTTGAGTCCCGTCTTCGAAACCTTATTGAGCAGTTTAATATTATACATCTTTGTTCTCCTTTATGCCTTCGGATTTGCCGCGGCAAATTCCTTCATATATTCAACAAGAGCCTCAACGCCCGCTTTGGGCATGGCGTTGTAAATGGAAGCTCTCATTCCGCCGACGCTTCTGTGTCCCTTTACATTTACAAGACCTCTCTCGGCTGCGCCCTTGCAGAACTTCTTGTCAAGCTCCTCGTCACCGGTTACGAATGTAACATTCATAAGAGAACGGTGCTCCTTCTGAGCGGCGGCGACATAGTAGCTCTGGCTGTCGAGATAATCGTAAAGGACTGCGGCTTTTTCTTCGTTTCTCTTCTTCATAACTTCGAGTCCGCCGAGATTCTTAATCCACTCGAATACAAGACCTGCCATATAGATTGAGTAGCAGGGAGGTGTATTATACATGGATTCGTTCTCTGCCTGAGTCTTGTACGAAAGCATGGTGGGAGTGATATCCTTTTCGTTTCCAATCAAGTCCTCGCGAACAATAACAACAGTAAGACCTGCGGGGCCGATGTTCTTCTGCGCGCCGGCATAGATAAGACCGAACTTCGATACATCTACGGGCTCGGAGAGAATGCAGGAGGACATATCCGCGATAATCGGAACATTTACCTCGGGGATATAGTTGAACTTTGTGCCGTAAATTGTATTGTTGAAGCAGATATGGAGATAGGAAGCATCCTCTCTTACATCGGAAGCCGTGATATGGGGAACATAGGTAAAGTTGTCCTCTTTGGAAGAAGCAACACACTTTACATCACCGAACTTCTGCGCTTCCTTGAATGCCTTGTTCGAGAACTGACCGCTTACGATGTAGTCCGCTTTGTTCGATGCGCCGAGAAGGTTTAAGGGAACTGCGGCAAATTGAGTGGACGCGCCACCCTGAAGGAACAATACCTTGTAATTATCGGGAATGTTCATTATTTCACGAAGCGTAGCTTCGGCATTCTTTATAATTTTCTCATAGGACGGAGATCGGTGACTCATCTCCATAACCGACATACCGGAATCGCCGTAGCAACACATTTCGCTTGCGGCTTTTTCAAGCACCTCGATAGGCATGGAAGACGGACCTGCCGAAAAATTGTAGACTCTGTTCATGAGAAATCATCCTTTCTTTTCACTTTTTGTGAATAAAAATACAAATTTTGATGTAAAAATACATCCACTTTATTATACTGAAATCGAGCCTTATTTCAAGTGTTTTTCTTAAAAAATATCATCTGTTTATGAAATATGGCGATAATTTTCATTCATTTTTCATACTCTCGGGATAAACGGCTTTCTCGGCAACAAAATCCGAAGCTTTTTCCCAGGTAAGATAGGTATATACGGTTGCCTCGGAATTGTATTTTATCAGCTCGTCATAGCCGGCATATCCCATATTTGCCGCAAGCTTGTACGCCTGCTCCTCAAATTCCGACTTTGAAAGAAGAAGTCCCTCCTCCGATGCTATCGCAAACGCCACAAGCTCCTCTTTTGCCTTTTTTGCGGCATAAGCTTCGGCTGCCTTTGCAATCTTGCTTTCGGTAAGTCCCTCTCTCCTTATATATTCCGTATAGCTGCATCCGTTATACGACGCAAGCTGTCTGTAATGGCTGATGTATTCGTTCTTGCACCTTTCCGTTTCGCTCTTCGGAAGCTTAGAAAGTATCGTCGCGTCGTTCACCACGCTCTGCCACATAATTCGTTTTGCGGCATACTTTTCCGCGGCGCTCTTTTTTGCCGAAAGCTCGTCTTTCAGCGCATTGATAAGCTCATCAAGAGTGGCGTAGTCGGAATTTGCCCAAACAAGGGCATCGCCGACATCGGAATCGTTCAAAGCTGGAATACAAACGCCCTTTATTTTTGCACTAACGGTTATGCGCTTTCCGGCATATCTTGAATCGGCATAGTATTCGGGACAGACAAACGAAGCCTCACCGTTTTCGGTCTTTACGGCTTCTTCCGCGGCTTTGCCCGCGAGAAAAGACACATACAGGTCACTTACCGACTCAAAATAAGTGCCGCCGTCGATAATTACGGTAAAATCCTTCTCCGAAGTTATGTCGCATTCCCTGCCGCCTTCGCTGAGCTTTATATCGGCTTTCACTATATAACCGGGAGTAAGACTCTCAACGCCGATATAACTGTCGAGCACAGACGCGTCGACCGTCTTTTCGAGCATAAGAGCCGCTCTTGCATTTGCCGCGATATCTTCATCGTATAAAACGGGAGCAATTTCCGGCGCGACGATTCCGTTGTAATCTCCCAAAACGATGTAATCGTTGAGAGAATAATCGTACGGGAGCTTTCCGCCCTCGTCCCATATTCCGGCGGATGCGGTATAACCCTCGTCCTCTCCGCAGGAGCAGAGCATAAGCATCGCAAGCGCGGCAAAAAGACAAATAAGCCTTTTCATACTCCGTTTTCCCTCTCGGAAATAAACGACTTGACATATTCCGCAATTATCCTTGCGCTCTCCTTTGTTGAGAGCTTGCTGCTGTCAATGCACAGAGAATAGTTTGCGGGGTCTCCCCACTTTTTTCCGGTGTTGCTCTTGTAGAACGAAGCTCTCTGCTTGTCGGTCTTTGTTATCTTGTCAGCCGCTTTTTCGAGCGAGATTCCGTATTCGTTTGCTACTCTGCGCGCTCTGAATTCCTTGTTCGCATAGATATACACGCTGATATGATTCGGCATATCGGAAAGCACATCGTCCGCGCATCGTCCGACGATAACGCAGGGTGATTCGGCAATCCGTATCATAATGCTTTTTTGGGCGATAAACAGCTTGTCGTTGAGCGTCAAATAGCTCGACGAATCGTACACATCGCTGCCCGCGCTTCTTGCGCCGGTAACTATCGAATAGAGAAAGCTGCTTATCGGCTTTTCGTCAAAATTGTCGGCAACATGATAGTCGAGTCCGCTTTCCTTTGCCGCAAGAGCGAGAAGCTCCTTGTCATAATAACGGATTCCGAGAAGCTCCGACACAAGCTTTCCTATCTCTCTTCCGCCCGAGCCATACTGTCTGCCTATCGTGATTACAGGATACATATTGAGTACACTCCTTATATTATTACTGTTCACATACGAGCATAACGGCGTCATCGCCGTCAAACTCCGGAACTTTTACGCTGATGTGCTCTTTTTTTGATGTAGGCAAATTCTTGCCTACATAGTCTCCCCTTATCGGAAGCTCTCTGTGCCCTCTGTCGACAAGAACTGCAAGCTGAATCTTTGCGGGCCTTCCGAGAGAAAGAATGGCATCTATCGCCGCTCTTGCGGTTCTGCCCGTAAAAATCACATCGTCAACGATTACAACCGTCTTGTCTTTCACCGAAAAATCTATGTTAGTGCCGTTCACCTGCGGCTCTTCCGCAATCATGGAAAGGTCGTCTCTGTAAAGAGTGATGTCCAGCTCACCGAAGGGCACATCAATTCCGTAGAAAGTTTTGATATTCTCCGATATGCGCTTTGCAAGCGGAACTCCCCTTCGCATAACTCCGACAAGGCAGAGCTTTTCGGCGGCTTCGGGATTTTTTTCTATTATTTCGTGCGACATTCGCGCAACCGAGCGCGAGATGGCGGCAGAATCCATTATTACTTTTTCCATACAAACCTTCCGTGCGGAAAATATTCTTCCCGCATAGTATTCTCCTTATGAAATAAATCGGTATATGACATCAACTAATCGGTGCGTGCTCTGCGTCAGCAGACACTTTCTTTGACGGATTTACGATTTCTCTTACAAGCATCAGCGCGCATACAGCAAGTTCAATCGCCGAATACAGTGCCGCAAGAACAGCGGGATTTTCGCCCCAGGCGGCTATCTCGGAGACTACCTGCCTATATATGTTTGAGATAAAATCGAGCAAAGGTTCAACTCCCTCTGAATCTCAAATAAATATACTTGATTATATATCCTTTTTTGTATATAGTCAATACTTTGTGCTTGACAAAATGGTATATATGTAATATACTTGTAGACTGTAATAAAATATTCCAAAAGAGAAAGGCAAAGCTTATGTTTGACAAGGTTGCAGGCTCGCTTGATTTTGTGTCGAGAGAGCAAGAAGTAACGAAGTTCTGGAACGAGAACAAAATTTTCGAAAAAAGCTATTCCACAAGGAAAGACGGAGAGACCTTTACATTTTTTGACGGCCCTCCCACAGCCAACGGAAAGCCTCACATCGGCCATGTTCTCACAAGAGTAATAAAAGACCTTATTCCCCGTTATCAGACGATGAAGGGTAAAAAAATAATAAGAAAAGCCGGCTGGGACACACACGGACTTCCCGTCGAGCTCGAGGTTGAGAAGCTCATCGGCATTTCCGGCAAGCCGCAGATTGAGAAATACGGCGTTGAGCAATTCTGCAAACTCTGCAAGGAAAGCGTATGGAAGTACACCACCGAGTGGAAGACGATGAGCGACAAGGTCGCGTATTGGGTTGATATGGACAATCCCTATGTCACATATCACGACGACTATATCGAGTTCGAATGGTGGGCTCTCAAAACGATTGCGGATAAGGGACTTTTATACAAGGGACACAAGATTGTCCCCTATTGCCCCAGATGCGGAACCTCGCTTTCAAGCCATGAGGTGGCGCAGGGCTACAAAGATGTCAAAGAAACCTCCGTGTTCGTAAAATTCGCGGCAAAAGGCGAAGAGAATACATACTTCCTTGCCTGGACGACAACTCCGTGGACGCTTCCCTCCAATGTTGCTCTTGCCGTTAACGCGCACGAAAGCTATGTAAAGGTAAAATACGGCGACGAATATCTGATACTTGCCGAAGTGCTCACATCCGTTCTCGACGAGGAGTATGAGATTGTCGAAAAATACACGGGCAAGGAGCTCGAATACAAGGAATACGCGCCTCTCTTTGACTACGCAAAGCCGAGAGAAAAATGCCACTATGTCACCTGCGCCGACTATGTCACACTTACAGACGGTACGGGTATCGTTCATATTGCTCCCGCGTTCGGTGAAGACGACGCCAATGTCGGCAGAGCATATAATCTTCCCTTTGTTCAGCTCGTTGACGAATCGGGCAAGCTCACCGAAGAATGCGGAGAGTTTGCGGGAATGTTCGTAAAAGACGCGGACAAGCCGATTATCCACGACCTCAGAGAAAGAGGACTTCTGTTTAAGACTCTTAATTTTGAGCACAGCTATCCGTTCTGCTGGAGATGCGATACTCCGCTCATCTACTATTCGAGAGACACCTGGTTTATCAAGATGACCGAGGTAAGAGATAAGCTCATCGCAAACAACAACTCCATCAACTGGATTCCCGAAAACATCAAAGCGGGCAGAATGGGCAACTTCCTCGAGAATGTTGTGGACTGGGGACTTTCCCGTTCACGCTATTGGGGCACTCCCCTTCCCGTATGGGAATGCGAAGAATGCGGCAATTTCCATGTCATCGGCTCGAGAGATGAGCTCAAAAAGCTCGGAAACGATGTTCCCGACGATATTGAGCTTCACAAGTGCTATGTAGATAAAATAACGATAAAGTGCGACAAGTGCGGCGGCACAATGCACAGAGCTCCGGAGGTTATCGACTGCTGGTTCGACAGCGGCTCAATGCCCTTTGCACAGTGGCACTATCCCTTCGAAAACAAGGAGATTTTCGAGGATAACTTCCCCGCAAACTTCATATCCGAGGCAATAGACCAGACGAGAGGCTGGTTCTACACGCTGCTTGCGATATCGACTCTGCTCTTTGACAAGGCTCCCTTTGAAAACTGCATAGTTCTCGGTCATGTCAACGACAAGGACGGAATCAAGATGTCGAAGCACAAGGGAAATGTAATCGCGCCCGACACCGTGCTCGACAAGCAGGGCGCCGACGCGGTAAGATGGTATTTCTACTCCGCAAGCGCACCGTGGCTTCCGAGCAGATTCTATCCCGAAGCAGTAAGCGAAAGTCAGAGAAAGTTCCTCGGAACACTCTGGAACACTTATTCGTTCTTTATTCTCTATGCGAATATAGACAACTTCAATCCCGCGGAGTATAAGCTCGAATACGACAAGCTCTCCGTAATGGACAAGTGGATTCTCTCAAAGCTCAACACTCTCATAAAGCTTGTCGACGAAAACCTTGAGCAGTACAAGATAACGGAATCGGCAAGAGCAATACAGGAATTCACCGACGGTCTTTCCAACTGGTACATAAGACGCGGCAGAGAGAGATATTGGGCAAGCGGTATGGAGCAGGACAAGATAAACGCGTATATGACGCTTTACACCGTGCTCGTCACCATGTCAAAGCTCTGCGCTCCGTTCATACCGTTTATGACAGAGCAGATATATCAGAATCTTGTAAGAAATGTCGATAAAAAAGCTCCCGAGAGCGTTCACCTCTGCGACTTCCCCGTATGCGACGAAAGTATGATAGACGAAAAAATCGAGCAGAGCATGGACAGAGTTGTTGACCTCGTCGTTCTCGGACGCGCCTGCCGCAACGGAGCAAATGTCAAGAACCGTCAGCCCATCGCAAAGATGTATGTTCAGTACGACGGCGATGACCTCGACGACGGATATATGGCGCTGATAGCGGATGAGCTCAACGCAAAGAGCGCCGAGAGAACAAACGAAGCCGACAAGTTCGTTGACTATAAGTTCAAGCCGCAGCTCAAGACGCTCGGCAGAAAGTACGGCAAGCTCATTCCCGCAATATCCGCGCATCTTGCGGGCGTTCCCGACGGCAAGGCGGTTATGGCGGCGCTCAAGAACGGAATATACAGCTTTGATGCAGAGGGCGAAAAGATTGAGCTTTCGATAGACGATGTACTCATCGAAACGGTAAAAGCCGGCGGCTATGTAAGCGAAACCGACAAGGGAATGACGGTGGTTCTCGATGTAAACCTCACTCCCGAGCTCATCGACGAGGGCTTTGTAAGAGAAATAGTCAATAAGCTCCAAACGATGCGTAAGGAAGCGGGCTTTGAGGTTATGGACCATATCAAAGTCACATACAGCGTATCGCCCACACTCGAAAAAGTATTTGAAAAGTATTCAAAGGATATCGCATCCGATGTTCTCGCAAGCGAGATTGCAAAATCCGAGCCCGCGGGATATGTTAAGGAATGGGATGTCAACGGCGAAAAAGCCGCTTTCGGCGTGGAAAAGCTCTGATAAAATTTCAAAACAAAAATGTGTTTTTCGGCTCCCCTGTACGGGGAGCCGTTTTTTGCTGAAGCACTTTTTGTCACTCTACGCACTCCGCCATTCATATCTTCCGACTTTGTCGCATAGTATGTTCCACACGGAAAATGCGCTTGGGGGAAAATTTATGCGCAAACTGATTATAAAAATCGCGGCGGTCGCGGTTGCGGCGGCACTTGCCATGACGGTATCCGCTTTTTCCGCGTCCGCGGAATTCGATGTATCAAAGGAAATCAAAAGCGTAATCCTTATTGAGCCGGAAACACAAACCGTTCTTTACGAAAGAAATGCCGACGAACAACTTGCACCGGCGTCGGTCACAAAGACGATGACCGCACTTCTTGTAATGGAAGCCATAGACAGCGGCAAGCTATCCTACGACAGTATGCTCACCGTGAGCGCAAGAGCCTCCGGAATGGGCGGCTCGCAGATTTTTCTTGAGGTAGGAGAAACGATATGCGTGCGTGAGCTTTTGGAGGGAATGATGGTCGCGTCGGGCAACGATGCCGCCGTCGCTTTTGCCGAGGCATTGGGCGGCTCCGAGGAAAATTTTGTCGATATGATGAACGCAAAAGCCGCAGAGCTCGGTTGCACGAACACGCATTTTGTCAACTGTCACGGACTCGACATCGAGGGACACTACACAAGCGCCCGCGATATCGCGACGATATCGGCTGAGCTTATAAAGCACGAAAAAATTCTCGAATTTTCGTCAATCTGGACGGGAAGCATCCGCGGCGGAAAGACATCGCTTGCAAACACAAATAAGCTCGTAAGATTCTACGAAGGCTGCGACGGCTTGAAAACGGGCTCTACAAGCATCGCCAAAAGCTGTATCACCGCGACTGCGAAGCGCGGCGGAATGAGACTTATCGCCGTTGTAATGGGAGCGCCGAGCTCCGATGTGCGAAACGCCGCCGTCCGCCAGATGTTTGACTACGGCTTTGCGATAGATGAGCTTTTGAAGATACCATCCGACGAGCTTGAAAAAGTAAGCGTCACGGGCGGAGTTAAAACAAGTGTAAGAGTTGCGGCAAAAGGCGCATCTTTTATAGCACAGCGCGGAACAAGCGCTGAGATAGTGTACGAAACGGAGCTACCGGAGCATCTCGCGGCGCCCGTCAGACGAATGCAGGTCGTCGGTCGGGTTCGTGCCGTGCATGACGGCAAGGAGCTCTTTTCGTCGGATGTATTATCACTCGAGGAAGTAAAAAGAATAAGCACCGCACAGCTTTTTGCAAGAATTCTCAAAGCGATGTGCGGCCGCTGATGCAAAGAAGCAGGCAAAAATTTGCCTGCTTTTTTGCACAGAGCACAGATAACTCGTGCTACCGGCAATAAGTAATTTTTTATAAAAAAGAATTTATGTTAATCTGAAAAATAAGGAACAACATAATTAAAGTAATGACGGGCGTAATAAATACGCCCGTCATTAGAAATCAGATCTTTATTTTACTTATACTGCACGGCGGAAATTTCATCGCTGTCAAGCAACCACTTCGTTCCATCCGAATATTCTACTTCAACATAAACAATTTTCGGATGATCTATAGGAGAATCATAATACTTGCCCCAATATACACCGTATCCTCCGCTACTTTTGCCTGGCTTTATAGGACCTACATCCTGGCAATATTCAACCGAGTCAATTCTCCATGTTGATATGACATCACCAACTTTATTGATGAACGACACTCCGAATGTAAAATACTTTATTGTCTTTGATGATTTATTAGTATACGAAATATGTAATTCATATCCGCCGGCAGAGTCAGGAGAGGATACCCAGCATCTAGATATTTTTAAGTTAGCTTTGGCTTTTTCTAATTTTTGTTCTTTTTCGTATTTTGCCTTCTCCGATTTAATCTCATTCAAGCGCAATTGCACAGTTTTATTTGAATCCACATTAAGATATTTATTCAAAGCATCTACTGCTTTTGAATAATTTTTCTGTTCTGCAAAAGTATTTGCATCAGACAAGCTTAATTCTCTGAATTTGTCAGTTATCTCAACTAAACGGCTTTTTGCCGTTTCATCGGCATAGTCATTCAGATATTTTTTTAGTATGTCAATTGCCTTGTCGTAATCACCGTTATTTACAAATTTTTCTGAGTCAGAAAAAATCGTATCTAAGTATTTGCTTTTTATATCTTCAATTTGTTTTTGAGCAGAATCGTCAGCATAATATGTCAGATAGTTTTGAATAGTTTCTATCGCTTTTTTGAATTCTTTGTTATCTGTATATGATTGCGCTTCAACCAAGCAGGATTCTAAATATTTGGGCTGTATTTCTTTCATTTTATTCTTTGATTTTTGATAGTTTGCACTTTCTTCGCCTACCTGTGTAAACTTCAAACAAGCCTCAAAGTAGTTTGAATTTTTAAGAAATTCTACGCCTTGATAATAATTCTCCGTGCTCTCCTTCACATTTTTAATTCTAGTTTCTGTTTCAGTTCTTGCAGATGCGATAGCTTTTTCAGTTTCGTTATTATATTTCTTAATTTCATTCATCGCATCATCAAAAGATAATATGCCGTTTTCGTATTCATTGGCAATATTCTTTATACCGGCAATATAGTTTTGCTTTTTTACAAATATTACAACAAAATAAGCCGCTAAAATCAAGCACACAGCAGCCACAGAGCAAAGCACAATGCTCAATACTTTTTTCTTGTCGTGATTTTTTTCGTTTTCGTTGTTTATCTGATTAAAAGAATTGTTTACTTCGTTCATTTTATAATCTCCTTTTACTAAATTTCACTCAATAAGTGCTGTTATATTTATAGTATTCTTCTAATGCTGCATTTATTTTTGAGCAATTCATCACATTCTCGGGAATAGGCTGACTCAAGTCGGGTGAACTTCCGCATTTCATATACATAGTTTTACCGGAAATGGTAAATATTCCGTATAATTCTTCCGAAATACCTCCCATTTGATTCTTTGCTGTAATTGCTACTATTAAATTGAGTTCTTCATCTAAACTGCGATTATCAACTGATGATAGATAATACGCTCTTCTGACTTGCGCCGAAGAACTATCATAAAATGATTCAAGCATTGTCTCCGTCAGATAATCAAATACTTTTCTCTCTTCGCCATTAAGCTTACTGATAGCCGATTGCTGAGAAACAATTACTCTACATACCGAGCTTTTTCCGGATGAAGTTATAGCCATTACATTTGTTTCACCCACAGAAACGGGCGTTATGACACCATTGCAATCAATGCTTACAATAGACTCGTCCGCACTTTTCCAAACATACGATTCCGTTGCAGTCAAAGGAATTACCGTTGCTGTGAGATTGATTGTTTCATCAATTTTAATTTCAACTGTGTTTTTTGATAAAACTATGCTCTCGATCTGTATTGTCTTCTCCGCACACGCTGACAGTAGCAACATTGCCAAACAAGAAGTGATTATTTTGTATAGCAGTTTTGTCTTTCTCATAATTACAGCACCTATTAAAATGATGTTTTCTATATTATAGACATTTTATATCTATTTGTCAATAGCAATTTTATATCTAACATATAATAACTATGGTGATTGTATGATTTTATCTTTTGGCGAAAAAATACGTATGTTAAGAGAAGAAAAAGAATTGAATCAAACACAACTCGGAAAACTAACTGGAATGACGCAAAGAAAAGTATCTTATATAGAATGCGGAAAATTTGAGCCAAGCATTGAAGATATCCGTTCATTCTGTATCGTATTTGGCGTTTCCGCCGACTATCTTATCGGGCTGCCGGACAAGTTAAAATATCCGTCAAGATAATTTTTTAATTATAGTTTTTTACAACATAAAGTCAACAGAATGCGCAAAAAAGCAGGCAAATTTTGCCTGCTTTTTTTCTGTTATATATTCAAAGGTTTGAAAGAAGCGCCGACGCCGCTTTTACCGCCTTGTCGATTTTCTTTTTGAAATCGGACTTCTTCTCACAGCAAGTGAGCTTATGCACCGTAAATCCCACGGTCATACCGATACCGAGTCCGAG
>JAZQOM010000072.1:0-23875 GCA_045627885.1 Eubacteriales bacterium | reverse complement strand
GTCGTCGTCGGCGTACAAGCGTACGACAGAGGACAAAATCGGATAAAGACAGGTAAAGACGGGCATTTTTGCCCGTCTTTACGACTTTTCTGTCTTTGAGTTACGGCTTTGGTGAGAGTTTTGGTTTTACATTAAGTTTTTTGCCTGTTCTCATTTATACATATTAACTGTCGGTCAGGCAAGTTTGTCATCCGTCTGAGCGGGTTTGCGTTACGCAAAGCCGCTTATTTTTTACTGATTCTTCTTTATCTTGGGTAAGTCCCATTTGAACGATGCCGCAAGCATACGAATTACAAACACAAGCGCAAATCCCGTTATCATCGCCGATGTGGCGGGTATGTATCTTGAAAGTATTATATCGGCTGTGGCGCCGATAATCGACGCAAGGGCGTATATATGCCTTCTGAAGATGTTGGGGACAATGCCCGAAAATATATCCGATAAAATTCCGCCGCCCGTTCCCGTTATTACGCCGACGAAGAGAAGCACGGATACGCTTGTTATACCGACGCCCGTCGCGGTATTTATTCCTATTACCGTAAATATCGAAAGTCCGAGCGTATCGGTGAAAAGCAAGACGAGCTTTTCGGCTTTTTCGACTTTATCTGACATTTTCTTTGTAAAATATGCGATGATAAATACTATCAGCGCAACCGCTATGGCGGTTATCGGGTATATCGGATTTGCAAAAACCGAGGGCGGTAATTCTCCGATTATTATATCTCTTATTGCGCCGCCGCCGACCGCATTTATCAGCGCAAGCATCGCGACGCCGAACAAATCCATCTCGTACTTTATCGCTTTGAGCGCACCGGATACGGCAAACGATACCGTTCCTATCATAATGAATATATCTATAAGTGTTTCCAAAAGTTTTCACCTCTTTTGTATCATATTAACACTCGCAAAGCTTTGTGTCAATGAAGTTTTTTATTTTCGGAAGCAGGCTTTGATATGCGCCGTGCTTCCCGTTACGGTGAATTTTATCTCATATCCCGAATAGGAAAATCCGTATTCTCTGTTCTCATCATCCTGATACGACGGGCGCGGGTCTTCGGCTACAACCGCCTTTATCTCCGAAACCGTTTTTTCGGAGATTCCCACACAAAGCTCCTCGGGGAATTCGACCGAAAGAAGCTCTCCGCCCACGGCGTCCGAAAAGCCGCATACCGCGTCGCTATGCGAATCTGTATACGCAAGATACGGTTTTATGTCGAATATCGGCGTCGAATCGGAGATATCCGCTCCGCTGACAATAAGGACGGGGCCGAGCTTTGCATCGTGTTCGATTCGTATGAGCTTTACGGACGACAGTCCTATCGGATTGGGACGAAACGGAGAGCGCGTTGCAAACACTCCCATTCTCGTATTTCCGCCCAGACGCGGTGGGCGAACCGTTGTGTGAAAGCCCGATTTTTCCGACTTTGAAAAATGCCACAAAAGCCATATATGAGAATATCCCTCAAGTCCGCGGACAGCGTCCTCGGAGGCGTATTTTTTCTCAAACACGATTCTTGCTTCCGTTTCTACTATGCCGCTCTGTCTCGGAATGCCGAACTTTTCCGTAAATCCGCATTCTATATGAGCTATGCTTTCCATACAAATTTCCATTTTGCTCTCCTTTTTCCGTTTATCAGATTGTAGCATTTTTGAATGAAAATTGCAATAACGCGGTATAACTTGAATTTTGAAGAAAAATGTGATATCATTGAATAAAGGAGGCGAGCTTATGAGCGTACGCGAATCGGGAGAAATGTATCTTGAAACGATTCTCATTCTGTCGCGTGAAAAGGAAAAGGTGCGTTCGATTGATGTCTGCGACTATATGGGCTTTTCAAAGCCGAGCGTCAGCAGAGCGGTCGCCATCCTCAAAAGCGGCGGCTTTGTCAATGTTGATGCCGACGGCTCCTTGACGCTGACGGACGCGGGCCTTGAAAAGGCGGAAAAAATATATGAGCGTCATACCGCGCTGACAAAATATCTGCGGCTCATCGGCGTTTGCGAAAGCACCGCCGCGGACGATGCCTGCAAAATAGAGCACGACATAAGCGATGAATCATTCGAAGCCATAAAAAAACAAATAAGCATAATTGAAAAAGGTCGGTAAAATCCGACCTTTTTATATTTATTCTACATGATTCAAAATTCCCGTAAAGAGCGGAATTCCGTTCTGCGAATCTATTATCGCATAGAAAAACGGGCGGTCAAGCGTTACCGTTATCGGCTCTCTGTCGGATACGGATGTTCCGTTTCTCGTGGTGATTATCGTCGCCGCCGCGGCATCAGTTCCCTTTTCGCACACATTTATATATGTTTTGTGTATGATTCTCGCAACGCATATATTGCCGTGCTTGGGCGCTCCCATAGCGGAAAGGTCGCATTTTTCGGAGTCGAACAAATCGCTTATGCCCATATTTACTGCCGCGTCATTGAGAATCAGGTCGTCGCTTACCGTGAATTTCGGCAGTCTTGCGACTACTCTCTCCTCCTTCGGCAGTGTTACCGCCTTTATGAATTCGTCGGCATCAAGCGTCATAACGAATTCCGACAGCGTTACTCCGTCAGCGGGAAGCATGGCGACAAATGCGTATTTTCCGTTGAGATAGCTCTTTTCAAAGCCGTAGCCTTTCTCGGTGACAATGTAATTATGCTCCTCGGAGGCAAGATAATCTATCTTCTGTCTGTTGCCCGACGCGTCCGTGAATACTCCGTCAACCGTGCCGTTATATACATCGCTCCACGAAGATTCGAAGCAAAGCGTATTTATTATGTAAAGAACATCGCTTTTGTTTATTGATTCGACGGCGTTTTTTATCTTACCGTCGGTGTTTTCGTATATCCACGAATTCATCGCGCCGCGCGTCTTTTCGTCAAACGCCTCTTTTTTCAACTGCGCGCCGTAGTAGTCCGAGCAAATCTTCGCAAAGCCGTCGCTGATTTTTATTTCTCCGCTTTTATACCAGACGGAATTTGCCGACTTTACCGGACTTTCGTCCGCCATGGTTTTTTTGATATATTTCGCGGATGCTGCGTTGAGAGCGTCCGTATCAAGTCCCAGCGCCTTTTTGAGCTGAGCGGCTGTCTGACCGCGTGCTCCGTTTGAGCAAACGGAAAGTGCCGTATACGCCGAAAGCGGCGACAAAAGCAGGTTTTTATTTGAATACATTCTGCCCGTGAGCTTTAACGCAAAATCCGTTACCGCCACGGCATAAGCCTTTTCGTCTTCCGCCGTCAGTGATGTATCTATTATGTTCTCACCGTAATTTTCGCCGTCCTTATTCCCGCAAGCCGAAAGGCACGAAGCGGAAATTGCAAGCAAAACGGCAAGTATGAGTGCTGCTTTTTTCTTCATATATACTCCTAGTATTAAAAAAGGCGTTTTACAAAACGCCTTTTTAATCTGCTATATCGTTGTAAATCAATTCTTCGTCTTGGTCGTAATAATCGAAGTCGCTTCTCGCGTATTCCGAAAGGACTGCCTTATCTCCGCTTTTTATAAGCTCTAACTTTTCTTTTGTGTAATCGACCTTATCCGATACATAAGCAATTTGCTCATCGAGCTTTTTTGTCTGCTTCGACATATTGCGTATGTTTATCTGCGTTTTGAAAATCGGTACCGAAACGAACAGCACAAGCGATATGAATGCTATTCTGATTGCAAGCTTTTTCACTTCCGTTCGTCACTCCCCCGAAAATATTTGCCGTATCGACTTGTATACAGATATATCATATTCCTTTTTTTCATAAAAATAAAGAGGTTTTTGAAAAATTTTTTACATATCGTTAGTTTGCACAAAACGGTCTTTGCTTTTTTGGCTAAAAATGACAGTAATATTTCGAGCGGCTTGACAATGATGAAAAAAACGGTGCAAAAAATCTTACGAAAAGCTCCTGCCGCCTTTTCTCCGACGCAAACGATGTATTTTCCGAAGGCAAAATGAAAAAACAAAAAGCCGAGCGCCGCCGAAGCCGCGCTGAAAAATCTCGGTATTCCGAGATTTGCCGCAAATATAAAAACGATGTATACCGCCGTGACTGCAAGGCAGTATATGAAATCCTGAACAAACACGCTCTTATATCCGGGATTTTTCATAAGTCTTCGGATAATACGCATCAAATCGTATATGACGCTCAATGCGGCACCGATTATAAACGAATATGCAAGCAGAATGAGCTGCTGCTCCGACGATACGGTCAGCATCTATCTGAAAAGCTTGGCGAAAAATCCGGAGCCCTTTTCACTTATCTGCGAATAGCTGATGCTGTCTATCTGACCGCAGACTCCGAGCTCTCCCGAATTTATCGAAAGGTCGTTTATCGAAAGCATACTCCCGTCTACGGTGAGTCTTCCCTGCTTTGTCTCCATTACGACGCTGTCGCTGTCAAATCCGACAAGCTCCGTTACACCCGTTACGGTAAGCTCTTTTCTGTCGTTTATGCTTATGCTGTGTTCAGCCATATCGCACCTCCGCATTTTATATATTTTTTTATATAATATGACGGAGAAAAATAATATATGATAAATAAGCGATTCAAGCTGCAAAGCGCAAAAAATCCGAGCCGTTAAAGCTCGGATTTTGGCTTAATATCTTATTTGTCCTCTTCGGCGGGGGCTATCTCTTCCTCCTCGGGCTCTTCCTCGTCCTCGATTATCTCAACGCTTATGTCGTCGTCGAACTCGTCGCCGTCGTCATAGCAGCCGTCAAAGTGCAAAAGCGTCTTCTTGCCGTTCTCGTCCTCATCGAGCGATGAGATGAGAAGCAGAGAGCCTGCCGCAGCACTTGCAGCCGCAATAGCTCCGAAAAGTCCCGCTACACCCTTCTTCTTATTCCAGAAAGAGAAGAAAAGCACGATAAAGGTTATTGCTTCTACAAACAACGAACAAGCAAGATAAAACTTGGTCTTTTTATCCTTGAAGAAGTCCGTTACCGCTCCGCTTCCCTTTTTGATATATACGGGAACCTGCTTTGCTTTGTCGGCACATCCGTCATAAGCGCAGCGAATCTTCTCCTTTGCGTTGATGATTTTTTCGTTGAAGCCTTCTTTTGTCATTGTCATATCCTCCTCATTATATTATTTTACTTCGGCTATGCTCTTTAAGTACTCGGCGATGAATTCGTCGAGGTCGCCGTCCATTACAGCCTGAATGTTGCCCGTTTCGCATCCCGTGCGGTTATCCTTTACGAGAGTGTAGGGCATAAATACATAGTTCCTTATCTGTGAGCCCCATTCGATATTCAGCTTTTCGCCCTGAATATCTTCTACTCTGTCGAGCTTCTCCCTCTCTTTTATCTCGAGAAGCTTGCTCTTGAGCATACGGAGCGCGGTTTCTTTGTTCTGCGTCTGTGAACGCTCTGTCTGGCAGTTTACGACTATTCCCGTCGGGATATGCGTGATACGCACCGCGGAGTCCGTCTTATTGATGTGCTGTCCGCCCGCTCCGCTTGCGCGGTGAGCTTCCATTTTGATATCCTCGGGATTTATTTCGAGAGGTACATCGTCGGTGAACTCCGGCATAACATCGACAGAAGCAAATGATGTGTGGCGTCTTCCGGATGCGTCAAACGGCGATACTCTGACAAGTCGGTGAATGCCAGATTCGCCCTTTAAGTAGCCGTATGCGTTTGTTCCTTTGATTAAAATAGTGGCGCTCTTTATTCCTGCTTCATCGCCGTCAAGCCAATCCAAAAGCTCATATTTGAAGCCGTGACGCTCGGCATAGTGAGTATACATTCTGTAAAGCATCTGCGCCCAATCCTGCGCCTCTGTGCCGCCTGCGCCCGGGTGGAATGTCAATATTGCGTTGTTTGAGTCATATTCTCCCGAAAGAAGAATATCCGTTTTGAGCTGTTCAAACTGCTTGTGAACTCCCGCTATCTCGTCGAGGATATCCTGCACCAGACTTTCGTCATCGGATTCTATCGCAAGCTCCGTCATCGCCTGCGCGTCGTCGGCGGCTGAACGCAGAGCATTGAACTCGGCGTATTTTGCCTTGATTACCTTGAGACGCTGAAGCACCTTTGAGCTTTCCTGCTGGTCGTTCCAGAAGTTCGCTTCAACGGTTTTTTCTTCAAGTGTGTCTATTTCTTTTTTGAGAGCATCGGCTCCCATACTGTCGCCTAAATCGGCAACATCGGACACCACCTGTTTTATGTCCGTCAAAGCTTCTTCAAGCTGTAAAATCATATTTCCTCCGAGTACCTATTGGATTATTCCCTGCTTTTTGTAAAAAATACCGGTTTACTCTATTTCGGCGCCGATTACTATCAGTCTGTCTGCCTTTGTTTCGCCGTAGCAGGTGGAAAGGCTGATAAGACGCTGACCGAATACCGGCGTATAGCCCGTATCGTATGACGAATTGGACTTTGCGTATTCTATCGCATCGTTATAGCTGCTCTCGGTCTGAAGCAATATCTTATTGTACCATGTATCGTCATTCTTGACCTCAAGCACCGCGAATACCTTATACTTCGCACATCCGTCCAAGGTCTCGAATTCGATTATATCGTGCTTTTCCCAAAAGCTTTTTTTGACAAAATACTTCAGCTTGCCGAACATCGTTCCGTTGCGCATTCCGTGACCGTAAATTATTATGTTTGAACTGTCAAGAGTGCATCTGAAATCGATAAACGGAACTCCGCCCGTGCTTTTTTTGCCGTAAAAGCTCTTTCTTAGATACTTTTCCGGCTCATCGGGTGTGTGAACGACGGGATAGTTTATCGGCGTGCCGTCAACAAAAACCCATCCCACGCAGTCCGGATTCATCGAAACAAGCTTCGGAATATCGCGTGTGAGCGGTTTTCTCTTGGGCGCGCTCGGCTTTTCGTCCGTGTCGCCGTCCGGAGTATTGTCGTCCGGCTCGGTCACATCCGTCGGCGTGTCGTCCGACGGCTCTTTTTCCGTATCGGTATCGTCCGGTTCGAGCTCGATAATATCCGCAAGTTCTTCGAATTCTTTTTTCTCCGCTCTCGCCTGTGTAAAATCTTTCAAAAGCATAGTGCCCGAATACGCAAGCAAAACGGCAAATATTACAAGCAGTATTGCAGATAATGCGCCGGATTTTTTCTTATACTTGAATTTCATATTCTCTCCATTCGAAAGCATAATAACGCTTTCTGTTTATTTTTCCGCATTGTTATTATCTATATCAAGCTCATTTCAAAAAGGTACATTCGGCGCACTGCGCCGAAGCACTCCTCAAAAATCAGAGCCGGCTTCACTTAAAAACAGAAACATATACAACTTAATGTATGATGAAACGCCGCGGTGCGGCACTATACCGGTTGTCAATGCTTTTAATATAGTTTTTCAAAACGGACGGGAATGACAACACCGTACGCGGTATGCTTTCGGTACGCCGAAAGCAAGCGCTCCGCGTATGAAAGCACACCGATAAAAGCCCACGAAAAACTTCGTGCAGATTACGGTTTTATCCCCGTCGAGAGGGAGAATTTTTCTTTTTATTCAAGCTCCGCGCCCGAAAACTGCTTTTTTGCCGTTGTGTGCATTTCCGCACAACACCCCGTAAAGCTTATTCTATCGTCAGAATATCGTTAAAGCCGGTTATTTCAAAGACTTCCATTATGTCTGAGCATACATTGATAACCTTCATTGAGCCCTGCTTGTTCATTGTCTTCTGAGCCGCAAGAATTACACGAAGTCCTGCAGAAGAAACATATTCGAGCTTTTCAAAGTCGAGTGTGAGCTCTGTTACACCGCCGAGTGAGTTCTTTACCTCTTCCTCGAGTGCAGGTGCCGTTGTTGTGTCGAGTCTTCCGCTTACAGCGAGAGTGAGTGCCGTTCCGTTTGCGATTTTTGCGATTTCCATAATTTATGTATCCTCCTGTTAAAATTCTAATGTATCTACTGTTTTAAGCAGTTCGTGAATAATGGAGCCTGCAGCTTCCGCCGCGCTTACCGCTCTCGGCGCTTCCGTGCCGAGGCGCTTTACGAAATGATGAATATATCTTGTATACGCAAGTATCTTTATTTTGTTCTCCGTTGCGGTGATATATTCCGCATCTGATGACTGAAGGTATATCGGCAGGAATTTTTCCCACACGAGCTTTGCCGTTTCGACGGGCATACCGAGGAAGTTTTCGACTATTGACGGTTCCTCAATCGCAAAGCCTACTTGTGTAATATAGACATTTGCAAGCTCGAATATCGGATGACCGTGTGAAAGCGTATCCATATCAATAAGAAGCGTCTCGCCGCCCTGTCTCATCACATTGTTGGTGTGATAGTCGCAGTGGAGCATATTCATAGTGTCCGGAACTGCGTCGATGAGCTTTTCGAGCTTTGCGGCATCCTCCGCGTCAATCATCTTTGCCGCGCTGTTATACCAGCCTTTGATTTTGCGCTTTATATCGGGCATATCACCGGCTTTTACCTCGGTCGAATGTATCGTGCGCAAAAGCTCGGCGTATTCCTTTACATATTTATCGATATTCTCGGGCTCGTTCTTTATCAGCTTCGAATATGAATTTGCGTCAAGCAGTTCAAACACGGAGCCGTACTTGTCTCCGACCTTTACGATATCGTATGATATAGCCGTCGGTATTCCGAGCACAAGTGCCTTCTTTGCAAGATTTCTCTCGTTCTGGATATCCGGCAGGCAGTCCGAATTGATGTAAACCTTGACGATGGTGTCGGCGTCATATCTGTATACTATGCCTTTGGCGCCTTTTCCGATAATCTCGCAGCCGTCTACGGAAAGCTGCTTGTAGGCTTTTTCGATGTTTATCATATCGGTAAAGCCCGTCATCTCGAATATCTCGTACACCTCCGAGCGGGTATTGACTATCTTTAAGTTCTGCTCCGCCTTGCGTGTTCTGAGTATTATTCTGAGTCCCGCACTGGATATGTATTCGAGCTCGTCCGCGTCGATTATAAGTTCTGTATGGGGATTTGCCTGACGAATGTCGGTAAGCTCTTTTTCCGCAGAGTCGGCGTTTGTTGAGTCAATCCTTCCCGAAAAAAATACGGTGAGTATTCCGTTTTCTGCCTTACAATTCATAAGTTGTCATTTTCCTCCGTATCATTTACTCCCGCAAATACCTCTGCGGTCAAAGCCGTGAATTCCTCATACGCATCGTATGATGATAGGTCTTTTAGATATTCGGCTATCCGTGTGTAATACCACTTCTGCATCGACGGGTCTTTCTGGTTGAAATGATTCCACATCGCGTCGCCCTCTTTTTTATGTATGCGGTAAAACGAGCGCATATTGGAAAGCTTATCGCCGAGCCACATCATCTTGACCGAAATATCCTTGGTATTGCCTAATATCGCAAGAGTTTCTTCCTTGCGCAGCTTCCATGTTTCGTATGCGGGGCGTTCATATCTTTTCTCTTCCGTCTCGGTCATAACGAGCAGTGATACGCGTTTGCCGAATCTCTTTTCTATTTCTTCAAAAGTCACTCCCGCATCCTCAACCGTATCGTGAAGCACGGATGCCGCAAGAGTTTCATCATCGCTTGTCATTGTTCCGACGATAGAAGCAACCTCAAGCGGATGCAGTATATACGGCGAATCGGACATCTTTCTCTTCTGCCCGCTGTGGCGCTCCGCCGCGAAGCGAATTGCATCTTCAAATAAAGTCATATCAATCTTCCGTGTGTTTTTTGAGCATATCTGTAATATTCCGTATTATTATATCATATAATCAATATATTTGCAATAGATTTTTCAACAAAATACAGAAAATAAAACACACGCAAATAATGCGTGTCAGCTTGCTGACAAAGTCAGCAAGCTGTCAGATGATGAGAAACGCAGGCTGATTGTCCGATTTTGTCGTCGTCGGCGTACAAGTGTACGACAGAGGACAAAATCGGATAAAGACAGGTAAAGACGGGCATTTTTGCCCGTCTTTACGACTTTTCTGTCTTTGAGTTACGGCTTTGGTGAGAGTTTTGGCTTTACATTAAGTTTTTATGCCTGTTCTCATTTATACATATTAACTGTCGGTCAGGCAAGTTTGTCATCCGTCTGACACGCAAATAATGCGTGTGTTCAAGTGTGTTCAAGTGTGTTCAAAATGAGCCGATATTTCCCGCACTGTGGCTGTCGCTCGAATATACAAGGCTTCCTCCGCGTGCTTTTATATATTCGCATATTTCGGCGGACGGATACGGCGATGTGCGGTATCCTCTCAAAATCGCGCCGGTATTTATCTCAAACGGTTTTCCGTACGGGATTAGCTTTTCGACGGCGTTTTGCCATGCCGCTCTGTACCTCGGATTTTCCGTATCGAAAAGCGTGTCCATTTCGATAAATTTGGAGATAAGGTCAAAATGCCCTATGATATCGCAGTTTGTTTTTTTTACAACATCCGCGACGGTATTGAAATATTCTTCCGCAAGGGCGTATGCGTCGCCGCCGAAGTGTTCTTTTGCTATGCCGCGGAGCGTTTCGGCATCGTCGTCTATCGGTAAAAATTCACCGTCTTTTTTGACATAATGAACGGAGCCGATGACATAATCGTAGCCTTCGGCGGGAATGTCCGAATAATAATCCTGCTCTATGCCGCAGAGAATTTCGATTGTGTCGCGGTACTTTTCTTTGAGCCGCAGAATCTCTTCCTTATAGACTGTGATTTTCTCCTTCGAAAGGCAATACCTTGTGTCGAACGATGTGTAAGAATGGTCGGAAAAGCCTATCCTTGCAAGTCCCTTTTTGACAGCGGAAAGAACATTCTGCTCCGGCGTGTCATTTCCGTCGCTGAATACCGTGTGTATATGCAGGTCGAAATCCTGCGTCATGATGTCATTTTCTCCTGTTTTACCTTTTTGTCGATTATATGCCTCGACGCAAGCTCGCGGCTTATATCGTCGATGCTTATGCCGGCTTCTATCATGAGCACCATAACATGATATGTGAGGTCAGCTATCTCGTATATGGTTTCTTTCTTGTCCTCCGCCTTTGCCGCGATTATTACCTCCGTGCTCTCCTCTCCGACCTTTTTGAGAATTTTGTCGAGTCCTTTTTCAAAAAGATACGATGTGTACGAGCCCTCTTTTTTCTCCGACTTTCTGCCGCGGATAAGCTCAAAAAGCTCATCGTATGAGAAATCGGCTTTTTTATCGCTCTGGAATACGGGATTTGTAAAGCACGATGTCGTTCCGAGGTGGCAGGCGGGGCCGTCCGGCTTTACGGAAACGACAAGCGCGTCCTTGTCGCAGTCGGCGGTTATGGATACTATATGCTGATAGTGTCCGCTCGTTTCGCCCTTGAGCCAGAGCTTGTTTCTTGAGCGGCTCCAGAAGCAGCAAAGCTCCTTTTCGAGCGATATTGTAAGACTTTCCCTGTTCATATACGCAAGTGTTAAAACGCGCTTTGTAGCGTAGTCCACAACTATTGCGGGAATAAGTCCGTGTCTGTCAAATTTGAGTTCGTCAATGTTTATCATGGTATCTCCTTTATATTCTTGCAAAAATTCCGTTTTTGTTCATTTCCGCCTTTAAGTCGGAAATTTTTACCTCTCCGAAGTGGAATATCGAAGCGGCAAGTCCGGCATCGACCTTCGGCAGAGTTTTGAACAGCGTAATAAAATCCTCGATACAACCCGCGCCGCCGGAAGCGATGACGGGAACATCGACCGCCTCCGTAACGGCTTTGAGCATTTCAAGGTCAAAGCCCTTTTTTACGCCGTCGGTGTCTATCGAATTGAGCACTATTTCGCCCGCGCCGTCCGATACGCCGCGCTTTATCCATTCTATCGCGTCAAGTCCCGTGTCCTCTCTGCCGCCCTTTGCAAATACGCGGAATGTGCCGCTTACGCGCTTTGCGTCAACGGACAAAACGACGCATTGGTCGCCATAAAGCTTTGCGGCTTTGCCGATAAGTGACGGGTCGCGGATTGCTCCCGAATTGACGCTCACCTTGTCTGCACCGCATTTGAGCACTCTGTCAAAGTCTTCAACGGTGTTGATTCCGCCGCCGACGGTGAGAGGGATAAATACATTTTCCGCGGTTTTTTTGAGTATATCCGTAAACAGCTTTCTGCCGTCGCTCGATGCGGTAATATCGTAAAACACAAGCTCGTCGGCGCCGCAACTGCTGTAATACTTTGCAAGCTCAACGGGAGAATCCACCTCTTTCAAGCCCTCGAAGTTGACTCCCTTTACCACCCTTCCGTCGCGTACATCAAGGCAGGGAATTATTCTTTTTGTAATCATTTGCCCACCTCTATCGCATCGCGAAGCGATATGGCACCGGTGTAATACGCCTTGCCGATTATTGCACCGTACAGCTCCATTATACGCAAAGCCTTTACATCGTCAAGTGTGCTGACGCCGCCCGATGCGGTGATATTTATATCAAAGCGCTTTGAAAGCTCTCTGTAAAGCTCTCTGTTTGTGCCTGTCATCGCGCCGTCCTTTGATATATCCGTGCATATTACCGTGCGAACACCGATATCCGTCATTTTTTTGCAGAAGCCGTATGCGTCAATACCGGAGCTTTCCGTCCAGCCTTTTATCGCGACAAAGCCGTCCTTTATATCAATTCCGACGGCTATTTTTTCGCCGTACTTTGCGACGGCGTTTATGAGAAAGCTCTCGTCGGTGACCGCCGCCGTACCGAGTATAACACGGTCAAGTCCCGAATTCAAGTATTTTTCGACCGTCTGCATATCGCGAATGCCGCCGCCTATCTCGCAGAACAGTCCCGATGTATTCTTTATTCTGAGCACGGTGTCGAAATTCGGAGTTGTGCCGTCCTTCGCGCCCTCTAAGTCAACAAGGTGAATATGTGTTGCTCCGCTTTTTGCAAAGTCGAGCGCAACATCCTCGGGATGCGTTGAGTACACCGTTTTTTGTGCGTAATCACCTTTATACAGTCTTACCGCTTCGCCGCCGTACAAATCTATCGCGGGAAATATCAGCATATCGCACCTTCTTTCATCTCGCAGAAAGCCTTTAATATTGCAAGTCCGACATCGCCGCTCTTTTCGGGGTGGAACTGACATCCCATAATATTACCCTTTGCAACCGACGCGGTGAGCGGTATTCCGTATTCCGCAGTGGCTATTACGGAATCGTCGCATTCGCTTGCAAAAAACGAATGAACGAAATACACGAAGTCGCCCTCTTTTATATATTTGAAAAGCGGATGCTTTTCTCCGTTAAAGCACAGCGAATTCCAGCCCATGTGCGGAATTTTAAGTCCTTTGGTACGGTCTTTTATCGGCACTATGCTCCCTTTTAACAGGCAGAGTCCGTCATATTCGCCGTACTCGAAGCTCTTTTCAAACAAAAGTTGCATTCCGAGGCATATTCCCATTATCGGCTTGCCTTTTTTTATCTGCTCCTCAAGAACGGGGACAAGTCCCGATGCAAAAATCTTTTCCGCCGCGTCCTTGAATGCGCCGACGCCGGGCAAAATTATTCTGTCGGCTTTCTCAAGCGCTTCGGCGGAGGATGTCACCTCCGCCCTCTCGCCAATCTTTTCAAGTGACGATACGAGAGAAAACAGGTTGCCGACACCGTAGTCTATTATCGCGGTCATCACAGTACTCCTTTAGTGGAAGGAATCTCATCGGCAAATCTTCCGTCAACGGCAACTGCCTGACGCAGACTGCGTGCCGCGGACTTGAATGCGCCTTCGATTATATGATGCGAATTCCTGCCCGCAAGCTTTCTTATGTGCAGGGCGCACTGCGCCTTGCGGACAAAGCCCGCAAAAAACTCCTCGACAAGCTCCGTGTCGAAATCGCCGACCTTTTGTGTGGGAATATCAAGCTCGTAGCCGAGAAAGTCCCTGCCCGAAAAATCGACGGCGGTGAGTATCAGGCTTTCGTCCATCGGCAATACGGTGTCACCGTAGCGATGGATTCCGCGCTTGTCGCCGAGCGCTTCCGCAAACGCCGCTCCGAGCGCTATGCCGATATCCTCGGTCGTGTGGTGGAAATCGACTTCGGTATCTCCCTTGCAGGAAAGCTCTATATCGAATCTGCCGTGAGAGGCGAACAGCGTCATCATGTGGTCGAGAAATCCCACGCCGGTATCTATTTTGCTTTTGCCGCTTCCGTCAAGCTCAAGCTTGAGCTTTATATCCGTCTCGGCTGTTTTGCGGATTATCTCCGATGTTCTCATTCTGCCGCCTCCGTTATTGTTTTAAGCGCGTCGACAAGCGCGTCCATTTCGAAGTCACTTCCGACGGTTATTCTGACATAGTCGTCTATTCTCGGCTTAGCGAAATATCTTACGAGTATTCCCGCTTCGCGCAGAGCGGCATAGAGCTTCGCGCCGCCTATCTTTGGATGTCTTGCGAAAAGGAAGTTCGTCTTTGAGTCGCAGAGCTCGAAGCCGAGAACTTTGAGCTTTGCCGCCGTTTTGTCTCTTGTTGCGATTATTGCGTTGCGGTTTTTCTCAAAATACGCGGTATCCGCAAGAGCGCCTATGCCCGCCGCCGCAGTCATTCTGTTGACATTGTAGGGATTTGTGGAATACTTTATCGTATTCAAATCAGCGATAAGCTCACTGCAGGCAACGCCGAAGCCGAGTCTGCCTCCGGCAAGACTGCGCGATTTTGAAAATGTTCTGCATACAAGCAGGTTTTTGTATTTATTGATAAGCCCTATCGCGCTCTCGCCGCCGAAGTCGATATATGCTTCGTCTATAACTACAACGCTGTCCTTATTCGACGCGACAATCTTTTCGATATCCGAAAGCGGCAGCGCAATACCCGTCGGGGCATTCGGATTTGCGATAAAAACGGTTTTGTTTATTCCGATATAGTCGTTTACATTTACGGAAAAGTCGTCGCAAAGCGGGATTTCGGTGTACGGAACTCCGTTTAGGTTTGCGAACACGGGATAAAAGCCGTAGGTTATATCGGCAAATGCCGCAGGATGATTTTTGTCGCAAAACGCGGCAAAAGCAAAGTTGAGAATCTCATCCGAGCCGTTTGTGAACAGTATCTCGTCTTTTTGCACGCCGAGCGTTTCGCAGGCGATATTTACAAGGTCGCGGCATTCCGGGTCGGAGTATAGCTGTAAATCCCCCGCGGCCTGCCTTGCAAGCCGCTGTGCAAGAGGAGTCGGCGGAAAAGGCGATTCGTTGGTATTGAGCTTTATGAATTTTCTGTCCTTCGGCTGTTCCCCGGGTGTATACGGTGCAAGCAAAGCGTATTTTTCGCTGAAAAATCTGCTCATTTTCTGTCCTCCGTGCGAATGACCGCGCTCTTTGCGTGAGCGGTGAGTCCCTCTTTTTCAGCAAAGTATGCTACATCGTCCGCGATTCTTGCAAGAGCGTTTTCCGTGAAATATGTGTACTGTGTCTTTTTTACAAAATCGTCAACCGAAAGCGGGCTTGAGAACTTCGCCGTTCCGCTTGTGGGAAGTGTGTGATTAGGGCCTGCGAAGTAGTCGCCGAGCGCTTCGGGGCAATTTCTGCCCATAAATACCGAGCCGGCGTGTCTTATTGCGTCGAGGTAGTCAAACGGGCAGTCCACGCAGAGCTCGAGATGCTCCGGCGCGATTTCATTTGCGACATCTATGGCTTTTTTCAAGTCGTCGGTGACTATAATCTTGCCGCAGTTGTCTATCGAGGCGCGGGCTATCTCCGAGCGCTCGAGCATGGGTATCTGCACTTCGAGCTGTTCGCTTACCGCCTTTGCAAGCTCCGCGCTGTCGGTGACGAGCACCGCGGACGCGAGCTTATCGTGCTCCGCCTGCGAAAGCATATCCGCGGCGGCATATTTCGGGTTTGTCTTTCCGTCGGCGACTATGAGTATTTCCGACGGGCCGGCTATCATATCTATCGAAACCTTGCCGAACACCTGCTTTTTTGCTTCCGCGACGAATGCGTTGCCGGGGCCGACTATCTTATCGACCTTCGGCACGCTTTCCGTTCCGTATGCGAGTGCGGCTATCGCCTGCGCGCCGCCTACCTTGAATATCTTATCGACGCCGGCAACATAAGCCGCCGCAAGAATGACGGGCGCGACCTTTCCCTCCTTATTCGGAGGCGTTACCATAACGACCTCCTTTACTCCCGCTATCTTTGCGGGAATGGAGTCCATAAGAACGGTTGACGGATACGCCGCAGTGCCGCCGGGAACATAGAGTCCTGCTCTGTCCACGGGGATTATCTTCTGCCCCATAACTATACCGTCTTCGTCATTTATGATGAAGCTGTTTCTTTTCTGCTTTTCGTGGAATTTTCTTATATTTGCCGCCGCTTTTTTTAGAATTTCGAGAAATTCCGGCTCGACGGACGCGACGGCTTCTTCTATCTCCGCTTCGCTTACCGCAAGTGTCGAAAGCTTCGCTTTATCGAATTTTTCGCAATATTTGTAAAGTGCGGCGTCTCCGTTTTCTCTGACATCGGCAATAATCTGCGCGACGACATCCTCAACATCAAAAGACGGCTCTGTTCTTGCAAAAATCTCATCCGGAGAAAGCTCCGAAAAATTCATTATTCTTATCATTTGTTTTCCTCCGTAATCTCGCCGAGAGCGTTTGATATATTCTGTATTTTTTCCTGCTTGAACTTATACGAGGTCTTGTTTGCTATCAGTCTTGCGCTTATCGGGACTATCGTTTCGACGACCTCAAGGTCGTTTTCACGCAAGGTAGCTCCGGTTTCCACTATATCGACTATTACATCGGAAAGTCCTAAAATCGGGGCTATCTCAATGGAACCGTTTAAGTGAATTATATCTATGTCTCTGCCCTTTTTGCGGTAATGAGCCTTTGCAATCTCCGCAAATTTCGTGGCGACTCTCAAGGTTCGCGTGCCGTCGTCGCAAAAGCTCTTCGGCGCGGCAACCGCCATGCGGCATTTGCCTTTTTTGAGGTCGCAGAGCTCATACACATCGGGAGAGTATTCGAGAAGGATATCCTTGCCAGCAACGCCGATATCAGCCGCGCCGCGTTCTACATATATCGCAACATCCGAGGGCTTTACCCAGAAATACCGTATTCGCTTTTCCTTATTCTCAAAAATAAGCTTGCGGTTTTGCTCGAGAATCGACGGGCATTCATAGCCCGCTTCGGCAAAAAGTCCGTATATCTTTTCGCCGAGTCTGCCCTTCGGGAGCGCAACATTGATATAGCCGTCATCGTCCTTCTCTTCGCCGTCAAGTCTGTCGAGCAAATCCGTAAACACGGCAAAGCCTATCGCGCTCGATTTTCTGCCCATCTTGCGCATCAGTATATCGTACTGACCACCGGAAAGCACCGCGTCGGGAATTCCCTTTATAAAGCCCTTGAACACGATTCCGTTATAGTAGTTGAAATCGCAGGTGGCGGAAAAATCTATGCGAATTGCCTCTTTGACCTCGCTCTCGCTTATTCCCGCAAGGACTTGCTTGAACTGCGCGTAGGAGCTGTTTTCGTTGAGTATTCCGTCGAGCGTTCCGATTGCGCTTTGCACTGTGCCGTGCGTGGAAATAAGAGCGCAGAGCAGTTTAGTCTGCTCCGTATCTCCGCACAGCTCGTTTATTTCGTGCAGATTCTTCTCGCCTATTGCTTTATAAAGCTCCGCTTTCTTTTGCGCGGAAAGCTTCATATCTTCGACTATTCCCGACACTATGCCGAGGTCGGAAACGCTTATCACCGCGTCATCCGAAAACAAAAGCAGGCTCTTTGCCGCAAGTGACAGCATCTCGCTTATCTCGACCGCGCCGACCTTGCCGAAGCATTCGACGCCGGACTGCATCATCTCTTTGTATGAGCCAGTGCCCTTTGACACGCGGTAAACATTCTCGTTGTAATACACCCTGCGCGTCGTGCCCTGCTCGTCGGCGCTGTTTTTTATTATCGAAAGCGTGACATCGGGCTTTAACGCCATCAGCTTGCCGTCGGTATCCGTGAATGTTATAACATTGTCGGAAACAAGAAAGTCCTTGTTCTTCGCGTAGAGGTCGTATTCCTCGAATTTGCTCATTCTGTACGGTTTGTATCCGTAGGATGAGTAAAGATTTCGCAGTGCGAATATTATCTTTTCGCCGCTTTGCAGTACGCAGTCGCTTATGTTCATTTTGCTTCTCCCCGTTTGATTCTTTTTATAGCGGCTCTGTATCC
This sequence comes from Eubacteriales bacterium, assembly GCA_045627885.1. Taxonomy (GTDB): domain Bacteria; phylum Bacillota; class Clostridia; order Oscillospirales; family CAG-272; genus CALCTE01. The sequence continues at coordinate 5,841 of JAZQOM010000072.1, read as the reverse complement.
GTCGGAGCCGTAATTGAGCGCACGGCTTACTCTGCTTATCGTAGCCGTGCTTATGCCGACCTTATCAGCTATTTTCTGATAGCTCATTCCCTCGTCGAGCAGCATCGCCGTATCAAGCCTTTGCGACATATCGATTATTTCTTTTATTGTGCAAAGGTCTTCAAAAAAAGCTCTGCATTCTTCGGGATTGTCAATCTCGGATATCACTTTGAAAAGTCTGTCGGTGGATTCGTTATGAAAATCGGACATTGTTGTTCCTCCGTCACTCGTTATGCAACTATGCTATCATACTAAAGTACTAAAGTCAAGCGAAATGTTTAGTATTTATGCGGCTTTTTGTGAAAAATGTGCGATTTTTCACATCGGCGGCGATATCGGCGGAAAGTGCAAAAGAATCGGCTCCCCTTTCAAACGGGGAGCCGTTTTGCTTTATTTTTTGAAAATGCCCTTAACCTTGCCGATTAAGCCGGATGCGCCGTCAACGCCAATCTTTGCCTTGACTGCTTCGATTATTTTCTTTACGACATCGTCGGGAACATCGACGCCTATTACGGATTTGACCGCGTCAGCCGGATTTTTTTTGAACTTGTCGAGAAGGCTTTTGTCGCTTGTAATCTTTTTTACTGCGCCGGAAATTGTTTCTTTGATATCCATACTGTAATCCTTCTTTCATTTTGTTTTATTTATTATAGCAAATTTTTCGACAAATGTAAAGATATTTGATACTGCGTTTTATTATTTTTTTGCCGCAATTCCCGCTTCTTTTTGAAGCCTGCCGTCTGTTTTTTTAAGCTTTGTAGCGGTCATAAGCAGTTCAAGCTGAATATTGAAGCCGTTGCAAGCGGGAAGAATATATCCGATTATCGTTCCGAAAATGATGGCAAGCGGGAAAACATCGTTGGGCACTCCGCAAGATGCAAACAGTATCGGAAGCACTACCAGAGCCGAACCGGGTATGGGCGGCGCGGCGATAGCGACTATCGTTCCTATAATGGCAATTCGTATCAGCATATTTATCGTAATGGGAAGTCCCGCAACAACCATAAATCCCAGTGCGGTAAGCGTTAAGAATATCGCGCCGCTCGGCATATATATCACGATGCCGAGAGGCAGTGCGAAATCCACGAGCTTACTGTCTATGCCGAATTTTTCTTTACAGCATTTCATATTCTCCGGAAGCGCCGCAACCTGCGAAGATGTGGTAATATTTATCATAAGCGTTGCGAGCTGCTTGGGAATAATGTACTTTAACGGTATGCCGGTCACAATTCTTGCCCTTATCACCATCGAAGCCATAAAAACAAAATTTACAACGACATATATCGCAAGCATCTTACCTATACTGATAAACTGCTTGGCGTTGCTTGTGGCTATAAGATTGCTTACGCCGAAAAATACAACTACGGGCAACAGCTTACAGCATATAGACATCATTTTGTTTACAAGTAAGGAGCCCTCTTTGATAATGCTGCCGGTAATCGGAAGGCTGTTTTGCAGAATAAGCATCGTAACGCCTATGAATATCGCAATCACAATTACCTGCAAATCATTGTCGATGGTAAACGGAGCAAGTATGTTATCCGGAACTATATCCAAAACCAATTTTACTATCTTTCCGAGCGCCGAGGTGCCGTCCGCTGTTGAAGCGACCTCACTTGATACCCCGTAAACAATTCCGCAGCCGGCGGCAATCAGAATTCCCGCGATAAGATAGCTTATTGTCATACGCAACAACAGCTTTGAGCCAATCTTTCCGAAAGCTTTGACATCACCTATTCCCACGATTCCGTCTATTACCGCAAAAAGCACGAGCGGAGTTGCAAGAGCGGATATAATCAGCGTCATTTTACTGAATATGGGAGTGATGAAATCCTCGGTCAGCATGGTATGTATGTCTTTCGGCAGATAGCTGATTATTATTCCGGCAATCACCGCAAGTATAAAAGCAAACAGAATCGGGAGTGCCGTGGAATGCTTTTTCGGCTTGGAAAGTGACTGCCATATCAGTCTGTTTTTTCCGCTTCTGCCCTGCGAATAGGCATATCGCGGCTCAACGCCGAGATTTGCCAAAATGTCATAAGATATCTTCATATCGTCGCTGCACGGAATGTAGTCCTTGCGCATACCTTGCATTGATATTTCTATCAAGTATTTTCCGAAATGCTTGCAGAAAGATACATCGCATACATTTTCCGTTCCGTAATAATCTCTGAATCTCAAAAGCAATTCTTCCAGAGCGATAACGAATTTTGTTTTTTCGAGCGCCTGTTTGCCCAATTCCTTGAAATATATATCGGGCAATTCGTCCATAATGCGGTTGATATTTTCGTCGGTTAAAACTTCGGAAGCTTTATAAATTTCCTTCACTAAAATCACCTGTCCGTTGATAATATTGCTGCCTTTCGGCAATTATATCACCAACAAAAAGTATTTTCAATGATTTTTCGAGGAAAAACCGTCTTTCTTGCATAGTTTTACAAAATTATTTATAAATTTTCAAACGATATTGACATTGTATAAAAAACATAGTAAAATTTAGGTGATAAAAAATAAAGGAGTTTAAATTATGGAAAAGCACATCTATTTTCACCCCATTATTCTGAAAGACCAGAAAAACCATATCGCATTTACTTGCGGTATCTTTAACTGCACTCCCGATAAGATTGAAACCATTGATGCTTTGAGAGCGGCAATTCGTTCGTTCGGCGAGGATTACGGTTCTCTGAACTGCAACGGTGCTTACAAATCAAATACCGTTCTTAACTACTACTACCACAAGGAAGACGGCGTAGAGAACTTCAAGCTTCACTACATCAACAAGGATACCGGTGTTGTTGAAAAGGTAATCAATCCCGTGATTGAGCCTGACTATATGTTTGACGGCGTCGACCAGATAAGCTAATACTATTAATAAAAAATAAAGCCCCTCTTTTGTCTGTCAAGACAAAAGAGGGGCTTTTTATATGATTAAACTGCAAAAAAGATATTCTCGACAAATCGGTGGATGAAACTTGAACTCTCGTGATAACAAGCGATGAGAATGAGGGATTGGTTCCCGCCTGCGGGCTCGGTCGGGGTGCGCTCTGACAGTCCACCGGACTGTCATTCGCTACGCACCCGTTCAAATCCTTTCCGATGCAAAAAGAAAAAAGCCGCAAAAGCGACTTTTTTTCTGCGAAAGAGCGACCAAACGTCGTATATTTAAGGTGAAAAATCACAAAAGTCGTTTTTAATTTGCCCGACAAACCGGGATTTGTCAAGTCAAATCACTGATTCTCTTTTTCGTGCTGATTTAAGCAGACTGCTATGTATATAAATCTGAGAATGGTATATAGCAGTAATAAAATTAGCACCAAATAGGGACTTTCGTATTTTCTGAAATACATATACTCTTCAATTAAATAAGTATAAATAATGATTAAAACCAAACTCAAATCAGAAAGCAGATTCAGAACGGTTTTGGCTTTTGTTTTCGGCTTAAAAAGAAAATAATACACAGTATAAAATAAATCGGTTTCAAAATAATTACGCATTACGCATTACGAATTTAAATAATTTATGCATTGAATTGCCGTCCCAAGGACTCAATTGTGGGGGTTCCCGTCAGCATTACCCGGACAAGGACAGCCGGTCATCTGTGCGGATATGCCATAGAAGCAATTGGAATACGTCTTGTTATTCCAATCGCCATCGTAGGGACTAAAACGGCCGCATATACAAAAGGAAGAATTAGGAGCGTTGCCGCCGGAGACCTGCGCAAGCTCTTCTTCCGTCAGCTCATGCAGCTTCCTGTTCACGGTTTCCACTTCTTCTTTCAGTTTGTTCAGTTCTTCTTTGGTTTTCATGGGGGGCTCCTTTCAAAGTGTAGGGAATGGTCTTGACCATTCCGCCTTTTCGTTTGCGCAAAATGGTTATTCGGAACGGTCAAGACCGTTCCCTACCGTGATGATGCGAAGATCACGGCACGGGAAAGCAGAAAAAGCATCGCCACGGCAAAAGCGCTGCGGCGCCACTTAGCAGGGTCAAGTGCGGCGGCAGGTGTTTTCACCGGGCACGGACGGGAAAGCTCTATCCACATCCGGTAAAGCAGCAATCCGCACAAAATAAATGCGAACAGGGTACCTGTGAAGCTTACGGCGTAAGGCATGGACAATTCCTTTCCCGATCCCGTGCAACGGAAATCACTATAAACGAATAGTTGTAAATTTGTCAATGATGCGTCATCGGGGACTCACAGGACTGTCCCCTGTCCTCATATGGCCGGAGGATCATCCTTATTGCCATTTCGGCTTATCAAATTCATCCAGTGTATTCTTATATATGTGGATCTCTTTCGAATGATCGCCAGAATCGGATACCGTGTCCTCGTTGCCGACGCCGCCGGTGACCTGTGAAAGCTCTTCCTCTGTCAGCTCACAGAGCTTCTTGTTCAGGGCTTCCACTTCCTCTTTCAGGGCGTTCAATTCTTCTTTGGTTTTCATTTTGATTTTTCTCCTTTATTTTGTTCAGAACGGTCAAGACCGTTCCATACTGAAAATTATTCTTCGTCTTTGTTTTCACCGCTTGCAAGTGCGGGTTTCTTTTTCTTCATAATAAAGAACATTGCCGACACACCTGCCGCAATAGCTTTGCTGCGAAATAGTTGCTTTGCAAAGGTCAACGAGAAGAAACGATCAGCGAGTAAATGAGCATCAGTGACCACCCACCGCTGTCGGATCACCGCAGATCTGACACCTGTTCTTAGAGTAGTCAAAGGTCCAATTTTTGCAATACGAGCAATAACCGAGGTTCTCCGTAATCGTCAGGCCGATCTCCGGAGCTCCGTAATCCCCGGTGCCTTGGTTATCCAGATTATCGAAATCTTTATAGTTGCCACCTACGACCTGACCCGCTTCATCTGCGGACAGCTTACGGCCTTCTAGAAATCTATCCTTAATGCTTTCACTCATTGGTATAAGCTTTTCGCTTACATCCTCAACTTCTTTTTTGATTTCGTTCAGTTCTTCTTTGGTTTTCATTTTGATTATTCTCCTTTATTTTGTTCAGAACGGTCAAGACCGTTCCCTACTGAAAATTATTCTTCGTCTTTGTTTTCACCGCCTGCAAGTGCGGGTTTCTTTTTCTTCTTTACGATAATGAGTGCCACACCGCCGAGGGCTACCGCACAGACGGCAATTATCCAAATGTTGCCCTCGGATAAAATCGAGGCGGGTTTGCTATTTGTTTTTTCTACTTTGTCTAACGAATATACAACTTTATAGCCGGTGTCAACCGGCGGAACAACGAGTTTCGATTCTACTGTTACTGCCTCACCTTCCATGCCGTTCTCGCTATCGGTTTTCACCTTTAATTCCGAATCAAAATTCGTCGCATCGCCGACATTAATATTATCGATTCCGGTTGCGACTGAAACTTGGCTTAAATCAAGGGTGCCGAGCAACTCGATTTTTCCTTGGCAATCAAAGCCCTTGGTCACCTTTATTGACACTCCTTCACCGATTGTCAGGGTTTTACCGTCTGAAACCAAAACGGTGCACACTGTATATTCACCGGCTTTGTTGATAATACAGTTTTCGGTAACAATTATTGTGTTACCGCTCACTTCAATTTCTTTCGGTGAGTCCTCTGCGCTCGCCGGAACGGCAAACACGGACAGCATAGTGGCAAGAAGTACCACCGTCATAAGTAAACTTGCAAATTTTTTCATAATAAATCGTTCCTTTATATGTCTTTATCTTTTATACGAACAAAATCGAAAAATGGCTACTGTTTTTGAAAAAAATTTTTGCTTTTTCTTTATGCGTGTAGTATAGCATATTTTTGGCATAGGTGCAAGGGGAA
>JAZQOM010000071.1:0-29511 GCA_045627885.1 Eubacteriales bacterium | reverse complement strand
CTCTTAACAGAAGGAATCGCGTCGAAAAATTCAAGCGCCTCCTCAACAGTCATATTGAGCACATCGTAAATTGACTTACCCTTATAAAGCACCTCGAGCGTTTCTCTATTATAGCGCTTGCCCTTACAAACCTCACAAGGCACGTAAATATCTGGCAAAAAGTTCATCTCAATCTTTTTAATTCCATCGCCATCGCACGCGTCACAACGACCACCGCGAACATTGAAACTAAATCGGCCCTTTGAATAACCGCGTGCCTTCGCATCTGGACATTTTGCAAAAAGATCTCGAATCAAATCAAACACGCCTGTATATGTCGCAGGGTTTGAGCGAGGCGTTCTGCCTATCGGCGATTGGTCGATATTTATTACTTTATCAAGTGCGCTGACACCTGAAATTTTTGAGTATAATCCGGGTGTCGTATACGCGCCGTTCAGCTTTCTTGCAAGCGCTTTATACAGTATCTGATTTACAAGCGAGCTCTTTCCGGAGCCTGAAACGCCCGTGACACAGACAAAGCATCCGAGCGGAATATTTACATCAATGTTTTTGAGATTGTTTTCCCTTGCCCCGTATATCTGCAAGCTGTGTCCGTTGCCGCTTCTTCTTGTATACGGTACATCAATTTTAAGCTTTCCCGAAAGGTATTTTCCCGTAATTGAGTCTTTGCAGGCTGCTATCTGCGCAGGTGTTCCGGTAGCGATGATTCTGCCGCCGTTTACACCCGCCATTGGCCCGACATCGACGATGTAATCGGCAGAACGAATGGTTTCTTCGTCGTGCTCAACCACTATTACGGTATTTCCGGCATCTCTTAACTTTTCGAGCGTGTGTATGAGCTTGACATTATCTCTCTGATGAAGTCCGATGCTCGGCTCGTCGAGTATATACAGCACTCCCATAAGTGATGAGCCTATCTGTGTGGCAAGCCTTATTCTCTGACTTTCGCCGCCCGAGAGTGAGCCCGACGCACGCGACAATGTGAGATAGTCAAGACCTACCGAAAGCAGAAAATTGAGCCTCGATACAATCTCTTTCGTTATTTCCTTTGAGATAGTCTTTTCTTTTTCGGAAAGCTTCAGATTTGTAAAGAAATCAATAATCTTTCCTACGGACATATCACAGAGGTCGGAAATATTCATACCGCCGACGGTTACCGAAAGAGCCTCTTTTTTTACTCTCTTTCCGTGGCACTCCGGACATTCGACTTCCTCGATAAGTCTTTCGTATTCGCTCTTCATAAAATCGGTTGAAGATGCGTTATATCGTCTTTGTATGGTCGTTACTATGCCCTCAAATTTTTCGTACGACTTGGAATATCTGCCTTTCGAACGACGCTCCACCTCAAAGAGCTTATCGCCGCAACCGTAATAAAGGGCGTGCTTTGCTTCTTCGCTCATTTTGCATATCGGAGTGTCGAGGTCAAAACCGTAACACTTGCCTACTTCCGTCACAACCGCGTCGGAATACGAATCCTCTCCGAGCGAATAAAATCCAAGGCATTTTACCGCTCCCTGCCTCAGCGAAAGCGTTTCGTCCGGAACGATTCTTGCCGCCGATGCAATCTGCAAAACGCCGAGACCGTCGCACTTCGGGCAAGCTCCGAAAGGACTGTTGAACGAAAACATTCTCGGCGCAAGCTCACCGAGGCTGATACCGTGCTCCACGCAGGCATAATTCTGCGAAAATGTATATTCTTCGCCGTCTACCACCGAAATAACCACTATTCCGCCGCTCATCGAGCACGCAGTTTCTATCGAATCGGCAAGTCTTGACTTTATCGAATCAGACAGCACAAGGCGGTCTACAACAATCTCCACGGTGTGCTTGTAGTTCTTTTCGAGCTTTATCTCATCTCCGAGGTCGTAATTCTTTCCGTCAACGCGAACGCGTACAAAGCCGTCTTTTCTCGCCTTTTCAAATACCTTTTCGTGAGTGCCCTTCTTTGAGCTTACAACGGGAGAAAGTACAAGAAATTTTGTGCCCTCCGGCAGCTCCGTAACCTTGTCTACAATCTGGTCAACCGTCTGCTGACGAATTTCCCTGCCGCATATCGGACAATGCGGAATTCCGATTCGCGCATAGAGAAGACGGAAATAGTCGTAAATCTCCGTGACGGTTCCGACTGTCGAGCGCGGATTCTTTGAGGTCGTTTTCTGGTCAATGGATATCGCTGGCGAAAGTCCGTCGATGTAATCAACATCGGGCTTATCCATATTCCCTACAAATTGTCTTGCGTATGATGACAGGCTTTCGAGAAAGCGTCTGTTTCCCTCCGCAAATATCGTATCAAATGCAAGAGAGCTTTTTCCTGAGCCGGATAGTCCCGTAAATACGACGAGCTTATCCCTCGGGATAGTAACATCGACATTCTTCAAATTGTGTACTCTTGCGCCTTTTACGACAATATCGTTTCTTGCCATTATTACTCCTCTTTCAGCTTGTTAATTCTGTCTCGTATTTCGGCAGCCTGCTCAAATTCGAGCATCTTTGCCGCGGCAAGCATCTGCTTTGTGAGCGATTCGATTAGCTTGTCCTTTTCATCCTTTGATTTGAATTTCTTTTTCTCGCCCGCATCACCCTTAAGTGAAATATCTATCAAGTCGCGGACTGATTTCTTTATGGTCTTCGGTATAATGCCGTGTTCTTCGTTATACGCCATCTGAATCTTTCTTCTTCTGTTTGTTTCGTCAATGGCGTATTTCATACTGTCGGTAATCTTATCGGCGTACATTATTACCGTGCCGTCTGCGTTTCGGGATGCTCTGCCTATCGTCTGAATAAGCGATGTTGCAGAACGCAAAAATCCCTCTTTGTCTGCATCGAGTATTGCTACAAGCGATACCTCGGGAAGGTCAAGCCCCTCTCTCAAAAGGTTGATTCCGACAAGGACATCGAATTTGCCGAGTCTTAAATCGCGGATTATCGAAAGTCGTTCTATCGTCTCAATCTCATGGTGCATATATTTTGCTTTGATGCCGGAGCTTTCAAGATATGCAGTCAAATCCTCCGCCATATTCTTCGTGAGAGTTGTGACAAGAATCTTTTCTCCCTTTGCCGTTCGCTTTTTGATTTCCGCGACAAGGTCGTCAATCTGTCCATCCGTCTTTCTGACATCGACAAGCGGGTCAACAAGTCCGGTAGGTCTTATGAGCTGTTCGACGACCTGACCGCTTCTTTCTTTCTCGTAGTCGCCGGGTGTTGCGCTTACATATACCACCTGGTTTATCATATTCTCGAACTCGTTGAAGAAAAGCGGTCTGTTGTCGTATGCCGACGGAAGACGGAAGCCGTATTCGACAAGATTTGTCTTTCTTGCCCTGTCGCCTCCGCTCATACCTCTTACCTGCGGAACGGTTACATGACTTTCGTCTATAAACATAATATAGTCCGACGGGAAATAATCGAGCAAGGTGTACGGTCTGCTTCCGGCAGGGCGTCCGGACAAAACTCTCGAATAGTTTTCTACGCCGCTGCAATAGCCGACTTCAACAAGCATTTCAACATCGTATTTTGTGCGCTCAACGATTCTCTGCGCTTCGATAAGCTTTCCTTCGCTTCTGAACTTTGCGGCGGTTTCTTCCATTTCGTCAAGAATTACGCCAACCGCTTTTTCAAGCTTATCCTTTGATACAACATAATGAGATGCGGGAAATATTGCAACATAGGAAAGCGACCTGATAACCTCACCCGTCACGGATTTTATCTCGCATATTCTGTCAACCTCGTCGCCGAAGAATTCCACGCGAATTATAATCTCATCGGCTCTCGACGGGAATATCTCGACTACATCGCCCCTCACGCGGAATCTGTTACGCGCAAGGTCAATGTCATTACGCTGAAAATGAATTGCTACAAGCCTTGCGATAAGACTTTCTCTGGATAGCTTTTGACCGACTCTTATTCCCAAAACAAGACTTTTATACTCCGAAGGGTCGCCGAGCGAATAGATGCAGGAAACACTCGAAATAATTATTACATCGCGGCGCTCGAAAAGAGCGGATGTGGCGCTGTGGCGGAGCTTGTCTATATCGTCGTTTATGGATGAATCCTTTTCGATATAAATATCTTTGCCGGGAATATACGCTTCCGGTTGATAATAGTCGTAGTAGGAAACAAAGTATTCAACCGCATTTTTGGGAAAAAGCTCCTTAAATTCCGAATAGAGCTGACCGACAAGGGTTTTGTTGTGAGCAAGAACGATTGTGGGACGCTGAAGCTTTTGTATAACATTAGCCATGGTAAATGTTTTGCCCGAGCCGGTTACACCCAAAAGCACCTGCTCGCGCATACCGCCGTTTATTCCGCTTACGATTTTTTCTATCGCCTGCGGCTGGTCTCCGGTCGGTTTGAAATCGGAAACGAGTTCAAATTTATCCACGGTTTATCCCCTTTCGTTCATTTTGTTTAATGAATATTATATCACAAAAATAATAAAAAATAAATAGGCGGGGCGATAAAATTTTATCGCGCCGCACTTTTATTTATAAATTTTGTCATCCGGAACAAACGCCGGCATAAGCTTAAGCTTAAAAAGATTTGCTTTATGTCTTTTATCGATAATTTCCTTCTTGCTCATATCGTCGATTTCGCCCGTCCTTATATATCTGTCGAGCTCCGCATAAGTAAATCCGAGATTTTCTTCATCGGTCTTGCCGCAAAGTCCGTCTATAGGCACTTTATCAACAAGCACGGACGGCAATCCGAGAACGCGACCTATTTCTTTAATTTCCGTAACTGTGAAATTGCTGCACGGGCTGAAATCGCCTGCGGCATCTCCGTACCTCGTCGAATAGCCGACATAGTCCTCCGAAAGATTGCAGGTATTGGCTACTCTGCCGTTGTTACTCTGTGCTACGGCGTAAAGAGTTGCCATTCTTATTCTCGGCGGGATATTTGTTATGCTCTGTGAAGACATATCAAACGGCATAACGCCCTTTAAGGCATCTACCGCATCTTTTATGTTTATCGTATAGTTTTTTATGCAAAGATGCGATACCAAAAGCTTTGCCATATCTATATCATGCTGTATACCGCACGGCATCAAAACGCCGATAACTCTGTCTTTCCCGAGAGCCTCAACGCAGAGCGCGGCGACTATTGAGCTGTCCTTACCGCCGGAAATTCCGACAATCGCGTTGCAGTCTTTGCCGTTTTCTTCAAAGAAAGACCTTATCCATTCAACACACGCGTCTTTTGCTTTCAATGCGTCAAACATAGTATCTCCTTACTTTATGCCGTATGCTTTTTTGGCGTTTTCAGAAAAAATCTTTCTGTAATCATCGTCGGAAAGTCCCAATTTGAGAAGATTGTTCATTTCCGTCTGCGGGTCCCACATCGGATAATCGGAGCCAAAGAGCACCTTATCCGTACCGTACTTGAGAATTATATCCTTTGCGTGATTCGGATTTTTCATAAATCCCAAGGTCGAAGAAGTGTCAACATAGAAATTTTCCATTCCGGCATAAATATCAACTGCCTCATCGAATATCGACCAGCCGCCGAGATGTGCTCCGACGAATGTGAGCTTTGTATATGTCTGCAAAAGCGGCAGAACTCGGTTGGGATTGGAATAATCGTATCTGTAATCTCCCGTATGAATGAGAATCGGAAGACCGTATTTCTCGCATTCCTCATAGATTTCAAGGCAACGGTAGTCATCTGATTTGAACTGCTGTATATCGGGATGAAGCTTTACTCCGTGCAGTCCGAGTGACATAAGATGCTTTATATCGTCCGATATGGACTCGCTTTCGGGATGAAGCGTACCGAGTCCGAAAAACTTTCCGTCGGACTCCGCAACGCTTTGCGATATAAATTCGTTTATGCTCCTTACCTGTTTGGGAGTTGTGGCTACCGACTGCACCACAAACATATCTATTCCGCTTTTTTCACCGAGCGAAAGCAAGGTTTCGGCAGTTCCGTTGTGCGATGACTGCATTCCGTAAAACGACCTTGTGTGCCCTACTGCAAGCTCCGCTATCTTTGCGGGATATATATGGCAATGTGCATCTATCGTATAATATTTTCCGTTTAACATTCTTTATTCCCTGCCGTTTGCTTCAAGGCGCTTTACTGCGTCCTCGCGCATTTTGTATTTTAATATCTTTCCTGCGGCATTCATCGGGAACGAATCTACAAAGTCTATATACTTCGGCACCTTATGTCTTGCCATATTTGCGGCAATATATGCGCGCATTTCTTCTGCCGAAAGAGTTTCGCCCTCTTTGAGAATAATGCAAGCCATAACCTCCTCGCCGTACTGCTTGTCCGGAACTCCGATGACCTGAACATCTCTTACCTTCGGATGAGTGTAAATGAATTCCTCAATCTCCTTCGGATAAATATTCTCGCCGCCGCGGATTATCATATCCTTGAGTCTTCCCGTTATGCGGAAGTTGCCGTCGCTGTCGCGGCAGGCAAGGTCGCCCGTGTGAAGCCATCCGTCTTCGTCTATTGCTTCTTTTGTCGCATTGGGCATCTTATAATAGCCCTTCATAAGATTGTAGCCTCGTGCGACAAATTCGCCCGTGACTCCGTCGGGACACTCTTCTCCCGTTTCGGGGTTTATAATCTTGCACTCTATTTCGGGAAGCGGTCTTCCGACGGTGGAAACTCTGACCTCTATCGAATCGTCGGTAGAGCTCATGGTACAACCGGGAGATGCCTCCGTCTGTCCGTAAACTATGGTTATCTCGCGCATATTCATTTTGTTCACGACATCTCGCATCGCGGATATCGGGCACGGACTGCCTGCCATAATTCCCGTACGCATATATGAAAAATCGGTTTTATCGAAATCGGGGTGCTCCAAAAGCGATATAAACATAGTCGGAACACCGTGGAATGCCGTAATATGCTCATTATTTATGCAAGCAAGAGCAGGCTTTGGTGAAAAATACGGGAGCGGCAGAAGTGTTCCGCCGTGCGTCATCGTCGCAGTCATGGCAAGTACCATGCCGAAGCAGTGGAACATCGGAACCTGTATCATCATTCTGTCGGCAGTGGACAAATCCATTCTGTCGCCTATACATTTTCCGTTGTTGACAATATTGTGATGAGTGAGCATTACGCCTTTCGGGAAGCCTGTTGTACCGGATGTGTATTGCATATTGCAGACATCGTTCTTGTCAACTGCCGCCGCCATTCTGTAAACATCTTCAACAGGAACTTTTTCTGCAAACTTTTTTGCCTCTTCCCACGAAAGGCATCCCTTTTGCGAAAAGCCTACGGTAATGACATTCCGCAAGAACGGCAATTTGCTTGCGTGAAGCGGCTTGCCTTGCTTGGTTTTTTCGAGCTCGGGGCAAAGCTCTGCGATAATTTCGCCGTACTTTGTGTCCTTTGAGCCCTCTGTCATTATAAGCGTATGAGTGTCGGATTGTCTTAAAAGATACTCCGCCTCGTGAATTTTATATGCGGTATTGACCGTTACAAGCACGGCACCGAGTTTGACCGTTGCCCAAAACGCAATATACCATTGGGGAACATTCGACGCCCACACCGCTACATGAGAGCCGGCTTTTACGCCGAGTGCTATAAGCGCTCTTGCAAACTCGTCAACATCATTTCTGAATTCGGTATATGTTCTTGTATAGTCGAGAGTTGTATATTTGAAAGCATACTGGTCGGGGAATTCTTCAACCATTCTGTCGAGAACCTCGGAGAATGTGCAATCTATAAGCAAATCCTTTTTCCAGACATATTTTCCGGTGTGAGTCTTATTGTAGTAAAGTGCGGACTCTCTTTTCGATGTATCGGAAAATCTTCTCATATATGCGATAAACTGCGAAAGGATAAGCTCCAAATCGTTTAGCTCTTCGCACCATTCGGGATTCCATACAAGCGAAAAATAGCCGTCGTAATTCACTGATTTCAATGCAAGCATCATCTTTTCAAGAGGAAGCTCGCCCTCTCCGAGAAGTCTGTACTCCATTTTTCCGTTTGTATCTACCGCATCGTGAATGTGAATGTGCTTGACATACGCACCGAGATTTTTGATGACTGCATCCGGCTCTTCACCCGCGCCGTAATAAGCGTCGGAGAAATTCCACAATGCGCCGACGCTGTCCGATGCAAAATAGTCAAGCGTTTTGCAGAGAAAAGAAGTGTCGCAGAAAAGTCCCGTCGTCTCAATAAGCAGCGTGACTTTCTTTTCTTCTGCAAGCGGGAGAACCTCGTTTATTATCATTTTAACATTGTCAACACATTTTTCTGTGTCGTTATGCTTCTCCGCTCTTATTCTTATATGCGGTATATGCAAACTATGCGCGGCAGAAATGCAATTTTTAATTTCTTCGACAACATAATCTTCATAAGAAGAAATGTCGGCAACAACATCTATACACGGAATATTGAGCTTCTTTTCATATAACTTTCGAAGTGTGACGGACGCCTCACGATTGAGTACGGCGCCGTCGCTTCCGCTGAAAATTTTGTTATATATGTTGTGAATCTCTATTCCGCTGTAACCGAGCTCGGATGCAACATCGCAGAATTGGTCGAAACTGCCGTCATGCCAGCCCTTGGTCGAAAACGAAAATTTCATTATAAGCTCTCCTCATAGAGAATTTTGTTCACCGCATTTATATAGGCTCTTATACTTGCGCCGAGAATATCGGTCGATATGCCGTTGCCGCTGTAGAGCTTTCCCTCACTGCGAAGCTTTACGATGGCTGAGCCCATAGCTTCGTGTCCTTCCGTTACGGATTCAATCCTGAACTCGTCAAGCTCAAAATGTCTGCCGATTATCTTTTCGAGAGTTAAGAACGCGGCATCAATCGGGCCGTCACCTATGCCGATATCCTGCAAGGTCTTATCTCCGTATTTGAGAATAATCTGCGCGCTCGGAGATACAATATTTCCCGTATTTACAACATAGCTGTCAAGCCTGTATGAAGCGGGAACCTGCATCGCGGTAGCCGCGATTATCGCATCAAGCTCCTTCTCTCCGACAGGCTTTTTTTCGGCTACGCGTTTGAACTCCTCATAAACGCGTTCGGAATCCTCGTTTGAAAGCTCGTATCCGAGCTTTTCGGTATACGCATTTACCGTTGCTCTGTCTGCGCTTTTATCAAGTTTTATCTTTTCACTCTGAACGCTTAACGATACTTCTTCATCATCGCTTTTTGCGGAATGTCCCATAGCGGCATTTATCTTCGAAACAGTCTTATTAAGCACGGTATAAGAAACTGAGCATGAAGCGTTGAGCTTTGCGGACAAATCACGCATTATCTCCGCAAACGCCTCAAGAGGAACGGCGTTGGAGCAAACTGCGGTTTTAACAAAATCTATACCGTTTTTTGCTGCAAGAAGCGCGTATGAAACGGAAAGCTCCGGCTTGCACGAACAATGCACACCTACGGGAACCGAAACTGAATTTTTGACATCTTTTGCAAATTCTGCAAATTCGTCGGGAGGTAATTCTCCGGCGTTTTCGCATACGCAAACGGTGTCCGCTCCGGCTTCGACTGCCGCATTAAGAGCCTGCTTTAAGAATTCCGGCTCCGCTCTTGTCGCGTCAAGAGCGCAGAATTCGCATTTGATTCCGCGGCTTGTCGCACTCATAACAAGACTTTTTATAAGCTCAAGCATAGACGCCGGCTTCTTGTGACAAGTGTATTCAATCCCGACGGGAGATACCGGAAGCTCTACCCTCAGCATTACATTCTGATATCCTTCAATAGCCTTAAGGGCAAGCTCTGCGCTTTGCATACTTGTTCCGGCTTCAACGGATATCGTGCTCTTGTTTACAAAAGACAGAATTGTCTTTATAAGCAAAATATCGGCTTTGACATCCCTTATTTCCGAAAGCTCGATTATATTGACTCCGAGCTTATCAAGATATCTCGAAATATCAAGCTTTTCTCTGAATGTAAGTCCGAATGCTGTGCAAATCGTTCTGTCACAAACCGTAATGTTTTTCATATATTCTCCTTAAAAACAAATGTCCCCGAAGTCGGATAACCGACTTCAGGGACGAAATTCTTTCGCGGTACCACCCTGTTTACTGCTGTACGCAGTCACTTTCCGCGCTCTGTCAAGCGCTATGCCGAGGTAACGGGGCAAGCCGTAACCGCTTACTTGTAAAATTCAGCAGTTCTGCTCGGGAATGAGACTCTGTCCGACATCGCGTACCGTTTCGCATCGACCAACGGCTTTCTGTAACGCCAAAAATCTCGGCAGATAGTTCCGTCATTGCATTTACAAAGGGATTATACCATAAAATAAGGCTTTGTCAAGTATTTTTTATTCAAGAGGTACAGTCCAGCCGAATTTATCGTCAAGCTTGCCCCACTGAATACCGGTAAGAGTATCGTAAAGGTGCTGTGTTACCTTGCCTATCTTGCCGTCGTTTACGATATACTTGGTGTCCTTATAGCAAAGCTCACCTATCGGAGATACAACTGCCGCCGTTCCGCAGCCCCATGCCTCTTTGAGAGCACCGCTTTTCATCGCATCGGCAAGCTCATCAACGCTGAGAAGCCTTTCGCTGACCTTATAGCCTTCGCTCTTCAAAACTTCAATGCAGGACATTCTCGTAATACCGGGAAGAATCGAGCCTGTGAGCTTGGGGGTGACAATCTCGTCACCAATCATAAACATTACATTCATAGCGCCGACTTCCTCAATGTACTTGCGCTCAACTCCGTCGAGCCAAAGTACCTGAGAATATCCCTTAACGACAGCGCGTTCGCCCGCTCTGTTTGATGCCGCGTAATTGCCGCCGCATTTTGCATATCCCGTTCCGCCTCTTACTGCGCGGACATCCTCGTCCTCAATCATAATCTTGACGGGGTTAATGCCCTCCTTGTAATAGCTTCCGGAAGGAGATGCGATTATAATGTATGTAGCGTGCTTAACTGTGTGAACACCGAGGCTTTCATCGTTTCCGAACATAAAAGGACGGAGATAAAGCGATGTTCCGGGAGCAGAGGGAGTCCAATCCTGCTCCATTTCCACAAAAGTCATAAGTGCCTTATAAGCGTCCTCCTCGGGAATCTCCGGCAGGCAGAGTCTTTCCGCCGACCTGTTCATTCTGCGGATATTCTCGATAGGTCTGAAAAGCTGAACCTTTCCGTCCGCTCTTCTGTATGCCTTGAGTCCTTCAAATATTTCCGAGCCGTAGTGCAGAACGGTCGAAGCGGGGTGTAAAGAGATATTGCCGAAAGGAACTATCTCGGCATTATGCCAGCCCTCTTCCTTGGTGTATTCCATTCTGAACATATGGTCTGTGAATACTTTGCCGAAGCCTAAGCCTGCCGTGTCGGGCTTTTCCTTGGGGCAGGTTGTTTTTGTAATTTTGATATCAAGCATTTTCTTCTCTCCTTGTAATCAGTTCTCTGCACCAATTTTAAGAGCGCCGAGGTTTACATCAAGCATATCGGCGTGCTTTGCGGAAATAACCTTCTTGAGAGCACCGTCAACGCCTTCTGCGTCAAATTCTCCGAGCTCCTTGAGAATCTTGCCGACGATTATCATATTGGCAAGAGTAGGGCAGTTATTGTCACTTGCAAGCTTTGTCGCAGGGATATAGAATGCCTTTACATCGCTTCTGTTTATCTTGCGCTCAACCAAAGTCGAATCTACAAAAATCATTCCGCCGGGTACAACGGATGATTCGTATCTGTCGAGCGAGGGCAGATTCATCGCGATAAGAATATCGGGAGACGATACTATCGGTGAGCCGACGGGGGCGTCGCTGACTATAACGCTGCACGATGCCGTGCCGCCTCTCATTTCGGGGCCGTATGACGGAAGCCAGCTTACCTGCTTGTTTTCGATAAGTCCCTTATATGCGATGAACTTTCCGGCGAAAAGTATGCCCTGTCCGCCGAATCCCGAGAAAAGATAATTCTTTGTACTCATTTTGCAGCCTCCTTTTCGGCAGAACGGTCTTTGTATACGCCGAGAGGATAATACGGAAGCATCTTGTCATCAATCCACTGAAGAGCGGCTTTCGGAGTCATTCCCCAGTTGGTCGGGCAGGATGATACGACTTCTACAAGTGAGAAGCCTTTTCCGTCAATCTGATTCTGAAATGCCTTCTTTATTGCCTTTTTTGCATTTCTGATATTCTTTACGCTGTTTACGGTTACTCTTTCGAGATATTCGGGCCCTTCGAGCTGTGCAAGCATCTCGCAAATCTTTACTGGATAGCCGCAGAGCTTGGGGTCTCTGCCGTAAGGAGAGGTCTGTGTCACCTGTCCGGGAAGTGAGGTCGGTGCCATCTGTCCGCCCGTCATTCCGTATATTGCGTTATTGATAAAGATGACGGTGATATTCTCGTTTCTTGCGGCGGCGTGTACAGTCTCGGCTGTACCTATTGATGCAAGGTCTCCGTCGCCCTGATATGTAAATACGATGTGATTTTCGGGGTCGGCACGCTTTACGCCCGTTGCAACTGCGGGAGCTCTGCCGTGAGCAGCCTCTATCATATCGCAGTTGAAATAGTTGTATGCCATAACCGAGCATCCGACGGGAGCTATTCCTATCGTCTTGCCCTCAATGCCGAGCTCGTCAATTACCTCTGCCACAAGTCTGTGAACTATGCCGTGAGTGCATCCGGGGCAATAATGGAGCGGAACATCTATCAGAGCATGAGGTCTGTCAAATACTACTGCCATTATCTGTCACCTCCGTTGTTTGCTTTCTTTATTGCTTCAAGTACCTGCTCGGGCGAAGGAATCATACCGCCGACTCTGTTGCAGAGTGTAACGGGAGCCTTGCACTCCGTTGCAAGCTTGACATCTTCTATCATCTGTCCCATCGAAAGCTCGACGGAGATGAACTGTTTTGCGTGTTTTGCCGCCTTTTCAAACGGTGCCTTCGGGAACGGCCAAAGCGTTATCGGACGGATAAGTCCCGCTTTGATGCCGAGCTCTCTTGCGGCGTTGACCGCATTCTTTGAAACTCTTGCGGCGATGCCGAATGCAACGAGAATTATATCTGCGTCATCAGTCATATATTCCTCGTACATTGTTTCTTCGTTCTCTACGACCTTGTATCTGTCATAGCGCTGGAAATTGAATGTCTCAAGCTCCTCGGGAACAAGTGAAAGAGAATTGACGATGTTGTGCTTTCTCTGCATTTTGGTTCCGTTGGTTGCCCAGGGCTTTTCGGGCTGAGGCTCGATCTTGAATTTGAGAGAAACGGGCTCCATCATCTGTCCCATTGTGCCGTCCGCGAGAATCATTGATGTCATTCTGTACTTATCGGCAAGCTCAAAGCCCTTTACAGTGAGCTCTGCCATTTCCTGAACGGATGCGGGTGCGAGAACTATCATGTGATAGTCGCCGTGTCCGCCGCCGCGCGTAGCCTGAAAATAGTCGGATTGGCTCGGCTGAATTCCGCCGAGTCCTGGGCCGCCTCTCTGCACATTTACAACGAGTGCGGGAAGGTCGGAACCGGCAAGATACGAAAGTCCCTCTCCCTTAAGAGAAATTCCGGGGCTTGAAGAAGATGTCATAACTCTGTATCCCGCGGAAGCAACGCCGTATACCATATTTATTGCGGCAATCTCGCTTTCCGCCTGAAGGAATGTTCCGCCTATCTTGGGCATTTTCTTTGCCATATATGCGGCAATCTCCGTTTGAGGAGTAATGGGGTATCCGAAATAATGTCTGCAACCTGCAAGAATTGCCGCTTCGGCAATCGCTTCGTTGCCTTTCATCAAAACCTTGTCTGCCATTTATTTCACCTTACCTTTCGACCTTGATTATGCAATCGGGACACATCATAGCGCATGATGCGCATCCGACGCATTCGTCCGGTCTTACGAGCTGTGCGGGATGATGTCCCTTTTTGTTGATTTTATCCTGTGCAAGAGCTATAAGTCCCTTGGGGCAGGCATCAACACACAGACCGCAGCCTTTGCATTCGTCTGTTCTAAAAGTCAGTTTTGCCAAAGTAAACCACCCTTTCTTTATATATCAGTCTGTCTTTTTTGCAGTTTCATCGGAAATATATTCGGAATATTTCCGTAAAGCTCACCAAATAGTTTTTCGTCAACCGAAGTCATAACGCACGGAAGCCCCGTCGCCTTTGAGATTTCCTGTGCGTACTGCACGGAATCAAGCACATCTTCGGCTTTTGTTTCGCATCCGAGGTTTGAGTTGTTGATGATTCCGGTAAACGGAATACCGCAAGCCCGTTCTATCTCCGCTTTTACTTCAAGCGTCGAACTTACATCCGGAGTGAGCGGACGGTACTTGTTTACCACCAAAAGCATTTCATAGTCGTTTTCTTCCAGAATTGCGGGGGCAAGTCGCCCGAGAACATAGGCTCCCCTGTCGTCGCCGCCGATATCAAGTATAACCGAAAGCGTTTTGTCGTCGGTTATCGTGTATAAATCGTCCGGAAGTGACGGCAAATCGAGATTCGTATTTGCAAATTCCGAGCATATAAGCCTTATGCCCGCTTCGTTAAGCTCCTTACTGCTGTCTTTTGTTCTGAAATACGGATTGACTATATCAAGGTCAGCCGCCGCAACATTTTGCTTTGTTTTGCGGAGCTCAAGCGCCGCGTTGACGGCGATGTTTGTCTTTCCGCTTCCGTAGTGACCGCAGATTATTGTGAGGCGTTTGTAATTCATATCTCACCTTACAGCCGGTTGCGCTGAATCTTTCCGCTTACGGTCTTCGGCAGGCTGTCGCGGAAGACAACTATTCTCGGATACTTATACGGAGCGGTATGCTTCTTGACATATTCCTGAATCTCTTTTTTAAGCTCTTCGGTGGGCTCGGTTCCCGGGACAAGCACGATGCTTGCCTTTACAACCTGACCTCTTACCTCGTCGGGCGCTGCCGATACGCCGCATTCGAGAACATACGGAAGCTCCATTATGACACTTTCAATCTCGAAAGGCCCGATACGATAGCCGGATGACTTGATTACATCATCTACTCTGCCGACATACCAATAGTAGCCGTCCTCATCCATATAAGCGACATCGCCGGTATGATAATATCCGTCGTGCCATACCTCTTTTGTTTTGTCCTCGGCTCTGTAATAACCGCGGAAAAGTCCGCAGGGCGCTCCGTCCTTGACATTGATGACAATTTCGCCGCTTTCGCCTACGGGAACGGGTTTTCCGTTTGCATCCATAAGCTCAACATTATAGATAGGTGCCGGCTTGCCCATTGAGCCTATCTTATGCGAATCTCCCGTGAGATTGCCGATAATCATAGTGCTTTCGGTCTGACCGAATCCCTCTATTATTTGAAGTCCAGTCGCCTTTTCAAACTGTCTGTAAACCTCGGGATTAAGCGCTTCTCCCGCAGTAGTCATGTGCTTTACGGATGAAAAATCATATTTTGAAATATCCTGCTTTATCATCATTCGGAGCATCGTGGGGGGCGCACAGAATGTCGTTATCTTATACTTTGCAAACATCGGAAGAATCTCGGCGGCATCGAATCTGTCAAAGTCGAAAACAAATGTTGCCGCTTCGCAAAGCCATTGACCGTAGAGCTTGCCCCACATCGCTTTTGCCCATCCGGTATCGGATATGGTGTAGTGGAGTCCCTCGGGGTCAACATTGTGCCAATACTTTGCCGTATGGAAGTGTCCGAGCGGATATTTATAGCTATGTACGGCAATCTTCGGATATCCCGATGTGCCCGAAGTGAAATACATAAGCATCGGGTCATCGCCGCAGGCGGTATCGTCCGAGCGGTAGAAATGTGCGCTGTAAAGTGTGTATTCCTCGTTGAAATTACGCCAGCCCTCGCGCGTTCCGTTGACGATGAGCTTATTTTTGAGCTCCGGACATTCCTTTGCGGCAATATCTACATTCTCCGCGGTATCGCCGTCCGCCGTACAGATTATGGCAGTCACTCCAGCCGCCTTGAATCTGTATTCAAAGTCATGTGCAAGGAGCTGATTTGTTGCCGGTATCGCTATTGCGCCGAGCTTGTTCAAGCCTAAAATCGCAAACCAGAACTGATAGTGGCGCTTTAACACGAGCATTACTCTGTCGCCCTTTTTTATTCCGAGCGACTTAAAATAGTTCGCGCATTGATTGGACGCACGCTTTATATCGTTGAATGTAAATCTGCGCTCCGTCATATCCTTTGAGATATGCAGCATCGCAAGCTTGTCCGGCTTCTTTTTTGCAAGAGCATCCACAAGGTCAAAAGCAAAATTAAATTTATCGATGTTCTTGAACTTAATGGATGTCGGCGTGCCCTTTTCGTTTTCGACTACATCAATGTACTTTTTGTATATTCTGTCGCTGTCGTCCGACTTCTTTGTTCCGGTAGCGTTTGCGCTTGCAATCGGAGTATTTGCCGAAAGCTCGGGTATCGGCTCTCCCGTCGGATTGAGTACAATCGCATAGAATATGCAATCCTTGCCTCCGACGGCTATCATGCCGTGAGGCGTGGAGCTGTCGAAATAGATACTGTCGCCCGCGCCGAGAGTCTCCTTGTGGTCGCCTATCTGAACCATAAGTGTTCCGTCAACTATGATATCGCATTCCTGACCTGCGTGTGAGGTGAGCTCGATATCCTTATGCTGAGCCTCGGCATCATATATGCTTCTTACATACAGTGGCTCTGCTATTCTGTTTCTGAATGCGTAGGCAAGATTGTAATATGTCATTCCGTGCGCTCTGGATATCTCCTGACCGCCGCCGAAGCGCGTTACGGTGTAGGATTTAAGCGTAGGGCTCTTGCCCTCGATTATATCCGTGACATCCACATTGAAAGCGATAGCACAACGGTAGATGAATGTGAAGTTCAAGTCCTTCTCGCCGTTTTCGCAGGCAATATATTCTTCCTCCGAGACATTCGTCTTGCCTGCCATCTCTGCACAGGTAAGCCCCTCTATCTCGCGAAGCTCGTGAATTCTTGCCGCCATTTCCTTGATTTTGAAATCAAGACCTGTCATTTTTTCCATCGGTATCTTTTCTCCGTTCCGGGACAAGCAAAAACACCCGCCCCAAAGCTTTACTTTGAGACGGGTGTATCCCGCGGTACCACTCAAATTGCCGCCTATGCAGGCGACCACTCTCGGAGTCTATCAACTCCACTCGCCTTAACGCGGCGGATACGAAAAAGCTCTACTCGGCATAGCCTTTCTTCTTTTCAGCTCGGAAGCTACAAACACGGAAATCACTCTGACGGCTCACACCATCCGCCGTCTCTCTGTAAAAACAACAACCGTGCACTCTTCGTCCATGCTTTTAATGTTTAGATTTTATCATAAGGAAAGCTGTTTGTCAATATATTTTATTAAATTATCAAAGCTGATTTCTGCGAATTTTTCCGTTTGTCGTCTTGGGAAGACTGTCGCGGAAGACGACTATTCTCGGATACTTATACGGAGCGGTATGCTTCTTGACATACTCTTGTATCTCTTTTTTGAGTTCCTCGGTGGGCTCGGTGCCGGGAACAAGCACAACGCTTGCCTTTACAACCTGACCTCTTACCTCGTCGGGTGCTGCCGATACGCCGCATTCGAGAACATACGGGAGCTCCATTATGACGCTTTCAATCTCGAAAGGCCCGATACGATATCCTGACGATTTGATTACATCATCAACTCTGCCGACATACCAATAGAAGCCATCCTCGTCGCGCCATGCCGTATCTCCGGTGTGATAGCATCCGTCGTGCCATGCGGCTTTTGTATCGTCATTATTGTTGTAATATCCGCAGAAAAGTCCGCAGGGCGTTCCTTTTGCGGTTCTTACGATAATCTCGCCGGGCTCGCCTACGGGAACGGAATTGCCCTCCGAATCGACAAGGTCAATATCGTAAAGCGGAGTCGGTTTTCCCATCGAGCCGAGCTTATGAGTATTGCCGATAAGATTAGCTATCGCAAGAGTGAGCTCCGTCTGTCCGAAGCCTTCCATAATGCGAAGTCCCGTCGCCTTTTCAAACTGTCTGTAAACCTCGGGATTGAGCGCTTCTCCCGCGGTAGTCATATGGACTACCGATGAAAGGTCGTATTTTGAAATATCCTGCTTTATCATCAATCTGAGCATCGTGGGAGGCGCGCAGAATGTGGTTATCTTATACTTTGCAAACATAGGAAGAATATCAGATGCATCAAATCTGTCAAAGTCGTATACAAATACGGCACCCTCACAGAGCCATTGACCGTAGAGCTTGCCCCACAGAGCTTTTCCCCAGCCGGTATCGGATATCGTGAAGTGCAGACCGTCGGAGCTTACGCCGTGCCAGTATTTGGCCGTTATATAATGTCCGAGCGGATACTTGAAGCTGTGTACGGCAATCTTCGGATATCCGGTTGTTCCGGATGTAAAGAACATAAGCATCGGCTCATCGCCGCAAGCCGAATCGGCGCTTCTGTAAAAATGTGCGCTGTAAAGCGAATACTCCTCGTCAAAATCATGCCAGCCGTCTCTCTTGCCGCCGACAAGAATCTTATGCTTTACCGTAGGCGAATTTGCCGCGGCGATATCCGCCTGCTCGGCAACATCGCCGTCCGCAGTACAGAGTACGGCAGTAACTCCCGCGGCATTGAATCTGTATTCAAAATCGTGTGCAAGAAGCTGATTTGTAGCCGGTATCGCAACTGCGCCCAGCTTGTGGAGCGCTATCATCGCAAACCAGAACTGATAGTGGCGCTTTAACACGAGCATTACTCTGTCGCCTTTCTTTATGCCGAGCGACTTGAAGTAATTTGCCGTCTGATTCGATGCGCGTTTTATGTCATTGAATGTAAATCTTCTCTCGACTTTTTCTCTCGATATATGGAGCATCGCGAGCTTGTCTGGATTCTTTTTGGCTATGGCGTCAACAATGTCAAAGCCGAAGTTGAACTTGTCCTCTCCCTCAAACGAGATGCTCTGCAAAGCGCCGTTCTCATTCTCGGTTGTCTTGACGAATTTATCGCTTACAAGTCCCGCGTCGCTGTGCTTATATATGAGCGTATCCCTTATAACATTCTCTTTTTCGTTTTCTCCTGGAAGCACGACGGCGACGAAAAGGCATTCTTTGCCGTCAACCGCAATCATTCCGTGAGGAGTGGAGCTGTTATAGTAGATACTGTCGCCCTCTCCGAGATACTCTATGTTGTCGCCTATCTGAACCTTGAGCTTTCCGCTCATAATGAAGTCGAATTCCTGACCGGAATGCTTTGCAAGATGTATTGGCTTATCCTGCAGGTCGGCGTTATACTCGTATCTTACCCAATAAGGCTCTGCAATCTTCTTTCTGAACATGGGAGCGAGATTCTGTATATCTATGCCGTCTTCCTTTGCAGTCTGCTGTCCCATTCCCTTTCTCGTTACCGTGTATGACGAAAGTCTTGCGCTTCTGCCCTCGAGAAGGTCTGTGATATCGACGCCGAGCGCAAGCGAGCATTTGTGTATAAATGAAAAAGGGAAATCGAGCGCTCCCGATTCGTAATCCGAATATTCCTTTGCACTGACTTCGGTCTTTTCAGCCATCTCGTCAATGCCAAATCCGCAGATTTCACGCATTTCGCGTATTCTGCGTGCGACTTCGTATAGCTCATTCTGTGAAACTGCCGACATAGGATGCCTCCTGAAAACAAAAATAAAAACCCGTCTCAAATAACTTTGAGACGGGTGAATTCCCGCGGTACCACTCAAATTGCCGCCGAAAACGGCGACCTCTCTCGGAGCTATTACTCCACTCATCTTAACGCGATGTAATCGGAGATGCTTAAACTGTTTCGGCATCTCAGCTCGGAAGTGATAGGTCTTACGGTAAACGCAACCGATTTTCACCAACCATCGGCTCTCTGCATACGGCTATCCGCGACCGTCTTCGTCACAGCTTTTATTTACCTTGTAATATTATCACATCAAATTGCCCCGTGTCAAGGGATTTTCCGAAAAATTAAAATATATGTTGATTTTTTTATCAAAAAGTCTGAATCTGCAAATATTTGTACTATAAATTCACAAAATATTTGTACTATAAATTCATACGCTATTGACAAATGAATTTGTTTTGGTATAATTATATTGTCTTTTGGGGGAGTAGTTCCCATGCCGCGTGCGGTATGTTTCAGTTCAACAAGCATGGCTGAGCAATCAGTCTGGGCTGAATGTAAGAGAACCAGACTCATAGGCAGGATAAACCTGTCTATGAGTCTTTTTTAATATATATATCAATGAAAGGAATGACATATTTGAAGCACTATCTTGAAAGCGCGGAAAGCACTCTTGCGAAGCTCGGTTCCGACAAAAACGGTCTTTCTTCGGATGAAGCCGAAAAAAGGCTTGCCGAAAACGGAAAGAACAAGCTCACGGCGGCAAAGAAGAAATCCGTAATAAGAAGATTCTTCGAGCAGATGGCTGACCCGATGATTATTATTCTTCTTGCTGCAGCCGCAATATCAGCCGTAACATCAATAATTCAGCACGAAAGCTTTGTCGATGTATTCATCATTCTGTTTGTTGTCATCGTCAATGCGATACTCGGCGTATTCCAGGAAGAAAAAGCCGAAAAAGCAATAGAAGCCTTGCAGGAAATGGCAGCCGCAACAAGTAATGTGATGCGTGACGGAAAAGTCGTCAAGGTCAAGAGCGAAGACATTGTTGCAGGCGATATTGTCATTCTCGAAGCGGGCGACTCCGTTCCCGCAGACGGCAGAATAATCGAATGTAACAGCTTAAAGATTGAGGAAGCCGCTCTGACGGGCGAAAGTGTTCCCGTTACAAAGAGTCTTGATGCCATATCCCTCGGCGACAGAAACGATGTTCCTCTCGGAGACAGAGTTAATATGGCTTATATGGGAAGCACGGTCGCATACGGCAGAGGCGTAATGGTCGTTACCGCTACGGGTATGGGTACGGAGATGGGCAAAATTGCCGACGCTCTTGCCAAAGCGGAAGACGGAAGCACTCCCCTTCAGATTAAGCTTGCACAGCTCAGCAGAATTCTTACATATCTCGTTATAGGAATCTGCGTCATCATATTTGCGGTAGGATTTATCAAAACGGGCGACTTCGGCTTGGAAGGCGTGCTCAATTCGTTTATGATAGCAGTGAGTCTTGCGGTTGCCGCAATTCCCGAAGGTCTTGCCGCGGTAGTCACCATCGTTCTGTCGATAGGCGTTACCAATATGAGCAAGAGAAGCGCGATAATAAGAAAGCTTACCGCCGTTGAAACGCTCGGCTGCGCGCAGATAATCTGCTCGGATAAGACGGGTACTTTAACACAGAACAAAATGACCGTCGTAAAAAGCTTCGGCGGAAATGATGAGCTTTTGGCAAAGGCAATGTCGCTCTGCTCCGATGCCGAATACGACGATGAGCTCGGCGACGCAAAGGGAGAGCCGACGGAATGCGCTCTCGTTAACTGGGCGACAAAATGCAATCAGAACAAAAACGCAACAAAGCAGAATGAGCCGAGAGTCGGTGAAGCTCCGTTTGACAGTATGCGAAAAATGATGAGCACAGTTCACGCCGCAAGCGACGGCTCGTTTATACAGTATACAAAGGGTGCGCCCGATGTTGTTCTATCGTGCTGCACAACTTATCTCGACGCGGGCGTTGAAAAAGCTCTCAACGACGAAGCGAGAGAAAGAATTATGGCAGCCAACAAGGAAATGGCTACAAGTGCGCTCCGCGTTCTGATGGGAGCTTACAAAAAGCACTCCGGAATGCCGGCGGACTGCTCCCCCGAGGCGCTTGAAAACGATTTGTGCTTTATCGGACTTGTCGGAATGATTGACCCCGTGAGACCGGAAGTCAAAGCCGCAATCGAAGAATGCAAGTCGGCGGGAATCCGTGCGGTTATGATAACCGGAGACCATGTTGACACGGCAAGCGCGATAGCAAAGGAGCTCGGCATTCTCGACACCGGCATCGAAGCTATAAGCGGCTCCGACCTCGACAAAATGAGTGACGAGGAGTTTACGCAGAGGTTCAAGAACATCGGAGTTTACGCAAGAGTTCAGCCCGAGCACAAAACAAGAATCGTCAACGCATGGCGCTCGGCGGGATATGTTACGGCTATGACCGGTGACGGCGTAAACGATGCTCCTTCGATAAAAGCCGCCGACATCGGCGTCGGAATGGGTATCACGGGAACGGATGTCACAAAGAATGTTGCCGATATGGTTCTTGCAGACGACAACTTCGCGACTATCGTCGGCGCGGTTGAGGAAGGCAGACGAATCTACGACAATATAAGAAAAGCAATACAGTTCCTCTTGAGCTCGAATATGAGCGAAGTCTTTACCATATTTACCGCTACGATGATAGGCTTTACGATATTCAAGCCCGTTCACCTTTTGTGGATTAACCTCATAACCGACTGCTTCCCCGCTCTTGCACTCGGTATGGAAAAAGCCGAGGGCAACACGATGCAGAGAAGACCGAGAAAGTCAAACGAGGGCGTTTTTGCAGGCGGTATGGGCGTAGATATCGCATACCAGGGCATCGTGATAACGCTTCTTACTCTTGCCGCATTCTACATCGGTCACTTTATGGAAGCCCATAATTTCAACATTATGGAAGCGTCGAAGGACGGTACTACGATGGCATTCCTTACTATGAGCATGGCAGAAATATTCCACAGTATAAATATGAGGTCGCAGAGAGGCTCAATATTCACGCTGAAGACAAAGAATATGTTCTTATATCTTGCAGGTGTTGCAAGCCTTGTTCTCACCACCGCGGTAATATACATACCGTTCTTGAGAAAAGCATTCGACTTTGCTTCGATTGACGCAAAAGAATACTTCACGGCGCTCGGTCTTGCGCTGCTCATTATTCCGATAGTAGAGATTGTAAAATTTGTAGAAAGAAAGATTCACAAGAGCAAATAAGCATAAATATCGGGGCACATCAAACGATGTGCCCCGTATTTTTTATTCAAGCTCGTTTATTTATTCAAGCTCGAATGCGCCGGTGTAGAGCTGATAATATACTCCCTTTTCGGCTATGAGCTTTTCGTGATTGCCCCTCTCGATGATTCTTCCGCGGTCAAGCACCATAATAACATCGGAGTTCTTTACGGTCGAAAGTCTGTGCGCTATTACGAACACCGTTCTTCCCTCCATAAGCTTATCCATTCCGCGCTGTACTATCGATTCCGTTCTCGTATCTATCGACGATGTGGCTTCGTCAAGTATCATAAACGGCGGATTGGCAACTGCCGCTCTCGCTATTGCGATGAGCTGTCGCTGTCCTTGTGAAAGATTGGAGCCGTTATTCGTGAGCATTGTGTCATAACCGTTTGGCAGTCTTGTGATAAAGTCATCCGCTCCGGCAAGCTTTGCGGCGTCAATACATTCTTCGTCACTTGCTTCAAGGTATCCGTAGCGAATGTTGTCCATAACAGTTCCGGTAAACAAGTTCGTATCCTGCAACACTATGCCGAGAGAACGCCTTAAATCGGATTTCTTTATCTTTCCTATATTGATTCCGTCATATCTTATCTTGCCGTCTTCAATATCGTAAAAACGGTTTATAAGATTTGTTATCGTGGTCTTGCCGGCTCCCGTTGCGCCGACGAATGCAACCTTCTGACCGGGCTCAGCGTATACGGAAACCTCGTGAAGTATCTGCTTTTCGGGATTATACGAAAAGTTGACATCAACAAGTCTTACATCTCCCGTAAGCGGTGTGTACGATATCGTTCCGTCCTTGTGAGGATATTTCCACGCCCATTTTCCGGTACGCTTTTCCGTTTCGGTAAAATGACCGAGTCCGTCGGTTTCGACATTAACCAATGTAACATAGCCGTCGTCGACTTCGGGCTCTTCGTCCATCAGTGCGAATACGCGCTCCGCTCCGGCAAGTCCCATTACTATCGAGTTTATCTGCTGTGATGCGCCGTTTATGTTGCCGGTAAACTGCTTTGTCATATTGAGAAAAGGAACAAGCACGGCTATTCCGAACGCATTTCCGGAAAGGCTGAAATTGGGAAGCCCCGACAAAAGGAACAAGCCGCCTACCGTTGCTATTACAACATATAGGAAGTTTCCGATATTCATTATAACCGGCGCGAGTATATTGGCGTAGCCGTGAGCCTTATAGCTCTCATTGAAAAGCGCTTCGTTAATTTCGTCAAAGCCGTTTTGGCATTCTTGTTCGTGATTGAATACCTTGACGACCTTCTGACCGTTCATCATTTCCTGAACATAGCCCTCGAATGCCGCTATGGACTTCTGCTGTTTTACAAAGAACTTGGCGCTTCCGCCGCCGAATTTCTTTGAGACGAATATCATCAGTATAATTCCGACTATGACTATCAGCGTCATCCATATACTGAAATACATCATTATCGAGAACACGGACAATACGATTGCGCCGGAGCTTAAAAGCGACGGCAAAGACTGCGATACAAGCTGTCTTAAAGTGTCGATATCATTTGTATAGTGGCTCATGATATCGCCGTGCTTGCGTCTGTCAAAGTATCTTATCGGCAAGTCCTGCATTCCGTTGAACATGGCACAGCGCATCTTGTTGAGAAATCCCTGTGTCATATACGCCATAAGCTGATTATATACCGCTATCGACGCAACGGAGAGCACATAGAGTCCGATAAGTATGAAGACAATCGAAAGAATCTCTTTTGAAGCCGCGCCCCAATCTCTGTTGTCGCTCTCGACATATTTTTTGATAGTATCGATTACTCTGTTGATAAACAGTGAAGGAATTGATGATACAACGGCTGAAAACAGAATACAGAGAGCCGTTACGGGGGCGAGCACAGGATAAAATCCAAACAACATTTTGAGAACTCTGCTCAAAGTTCCCTTTTTTGCCTCTGGCTTTGTCTTATTCATTGATTTCACCTCCGCCCGTCTGCTGTAAATATACCTCTTTGTATATTCCGCATCTCAAGAGAAGCTCATCGTGCTTTCCGACATCGTTGACTTTACCGTTTTCCATGACGATTATCATATCGGCATCTTCGACGGATGAAATTCTTTGCGCTATTATTATCTTCGTCGTCTCGGGAATGAACTTCTTGAATCCCGCTCTTATGAGGGAGTCGGTCTTTGTGTCAACGGCGCTGGTTGAGTCGTCAAGAATGAGAATCTTCGGCTTTTTGAGGAGTGCTCTTGCTATGCAGAGTCTCTGTTTCTGACCGCCGGAGACATTTGTTCCGCCCTGCTCAATCTTTGTATCGTATTTATCGGGAAATGTCATTATGAACTCATCCGCCTGAGCAAGCTTGCAGGCTTCGACAATTTCTTCGTCGCTTGCGTTCTGATTGCCCCAACGGAGATTTTCTTTTATTGTTCCGGAGAAAAGCTCGTTCTTCTGCAGCACAACCGCAACGGAGTCGCGCAGGGTTTTGAGGTCATAATCTCTGACATCTACTCCGCCGAGTGTTACGCTTCCGTCCGTGACATCGTAAAGTCTCGGAATAAGCTGAACAAGTGAGCTTTTGCTTGAGCCGGTGCCGCCGATTATTCCGACGGTCATACCGGAATCTATGTGGATATTGATATTCTCAAGCGTGTTTTTCTTTGCCCTCTGTGCGTATTTGAAGCTGACATTGTTAAAGTCAACAGAGCCGTTTGCAACGCTCATTACGGGATTGTCGGGTTGCTTCATTGCAGGCTCTTCGTCAAGCACCTCGTTTATTCTTTTGAACGATTCCGTCGACATGGTGATTATTACATATACCATGGAGAGCATCATAAGTGACATAAGTATCTGTATTCCGTATGTGAGCATCGCCGACATTTCGCCGTATGATATCGAGCCGGCTATTGCCATTTTTGAGCCGACAATAAGAACGAATATCATATTAAAGTACACGCAAAACTGCATTACGGCGGGATTGAGTGCAACTATCCGTTCCGCCTTTGTAAAGTCAATGCAGATATCGTCGGACGCCTTTTTGAACTTTACTTTCTCGTACTCTTCCCTTGCAAAGCCCTTTACCACGCGCATTCCGCGTACATTTTCTTCTATCGACTCATTGAGCTTATCGTATTTTTTGAAAATGCGTCTGAAGGTCGGCATAGCCTTTTTGGCGATAAGAAGAAGTCCTATTGTTAGAACGGGAATGACAACAACAAATGTCAGCGCAAGCTTTCCGCCCATAATAAATGCCATAATTACGGAAAAAAGCAGCATAAGCGGACTGCGGACAGCCATTCTGATTATCATCATATATGCCGTCTGAACATTGACTACATCCGTCGTGATTCTCGTGACAAGCGATGAAGACGAAAATTTGTCGATATTTTCAAATGAATAGGTCTGAATCTTTGCGAAAATATCATGTCTTAAATTCTTGGCAAAGCCAGACGAAGCTCTTGCGCTTGTAAATCCCGCTATCGCTCCGCAGGCAAGAGAAACAAGAGAAAGCGCAACAAGCAGTAATCCCTTTTTGATTATGTACTGCATTTCTATTCCGTCGTTTATCTTGTTTACAAGGTCGGCGGTTATAAACGGTATGACACATTCGATGACCGCTTCGCCGATGATTAAAAGCAAGGTGTATATCGTCGGCTTTTTATATTCTCGAACGCATCTTGCGAGCCGTTTTATCAATTCTGTCAGTCCTTTCGTATGATTAAATAATTAACTTAACAATTTTATATCCGTTTTATTCTTTTGTCAATCGTCAAATTAACATATTATCGTGATTATCAATAGAATTTTATATAATATTTCACAAAAAACAATTTATCCGTAATGAATTTCGACTATCCACTTGTCTTTTGATACAGAATGTGATAAAATACACTGATTAAATGTCAGGAGGCAATATGCTCGAACTTAAGAATATATGTTACAGTGTAACCGATGAAAACGGTGAAAACAAAAAAATAATAGACGATGTCTCTCTCAAGATTGACGGCGGATTTATTGCCATAACCGGCCCCAACGGCGGCGGAAAATCGACGCTTGCAAAAATAATCGCGGGAATCATTACTCCCGATTCCGGCAAAATAATTCTTGACGGTGAGGATATAACCGCTTGCTCGGTTACGGAAAGAGCAAACAAAGGCGTAAGCTTTGCTTTTCAACAGCCCGTAAGGTTTAAGGGAATTACCGTAAAAGACCTCATAAGGCTCGCCGCAGGCAAGGACATCGGTATAGCGGAATCCTGTGGCTACCTTTCCGAAGTCGGACTCTGTGCAAGAGATTACATCGACAGAGAGGTTAACGCAAGCCTTTCTGGCGGTGAACTCAAAAGAATTGAAATCGCCACACTTCTTGCACGCGGAACAAAGCTCTCGGTTTTCGACGAGCCGGAAGCGGGAATCGGCCTCTGGAGCTTCGGCAATCTCATCAAGGTATTTGAAAAAATGCACGACGAGATTAACGGCACGATAATAATTATCTCGCATCAGGAGAGGATTCTCAACATCGCGGATAAGATTGTGCTCATATCCGACGGAAAGATTGAAAGAACGGGTACGAAAGACGAAGTTCTCCCCCATCTGCTCGGCGGCGCGGGAGTATGCAAGATTCTTTCGGACAAGCTTTGAAAGGAGATTCCCAATGGATAAGATAGAAGAACATATTCTCGAAGAAATATCGGGGCTTCACGAGGTTCCGAGCGGAGCATACAACATAAGGCTTAACGGAGAATCCGCCGGAAGAAGCACTACCGCGAATATAGATATAGTCACAAAAACCGATAAAAACGGAATTGATGTAATCGTAAAGCCGGGAACAGTAAACGAAAGCATTCATATTCCGGTAATTCTGTCTCAAAGCGGTCACACGGAGCTTGTTTATAACGATTTTCATATCGGCGACAATTCCGATGTCCTCATAGTGGCAGGCTGCGGCATTCACAACAGCGGATGCGACACCTCAAAGCACGACGGCGTTCACACATTTTTCGTGGGCAAAAACGCCAAAGTAAAATATGTCGAAAAGCACTACGGCGAAGGCGACGGTACGGGCGGAAAAGTAATGAACCCCGAAACCGTAATCTATGTTGACGAGGGCGGTACCTTTGAGATGGAAACCACGCAAATAAAGGGCATCGACTCGACTTCGCGCCGAACTTCGGCGGAGCTTTCGGACAACGCGACGATAAAAGTGACAGAAAAGCTCTACACTCATGGCACACAGTGTGCCGAAACCGATTTTACGGTTGACTTAAACGGCAAAAATACCTCCGCAAACATCATATCGAGGTCAGTCGCCGCCGGAAAATCAAAGCAGAAATTCCTTGCGAGAATGAACGGTAACAGTATATGCACGGGGCATTCTGAATGCGACGCGATTATTCTCGACGATGCCTCCGTATCGGCAATACCCGAAATCAGCGCAAACTGCGTGGACGCAAGCATGATTCACGAGGCGGCAATAGGAAAAATCGCCGGCGAACAGCTCATAAAGCTCATGACTCTCGGTCTTACCGAAAAGGAAGCGGAGGAACAAATAATAAGCGGCTTCTTAAAATAAGGAGATAATATGTATATTAAGTTGCGACGGATTTTCGCTCTTATCGTTCTCGCAGTCTTTGCTCTTTCGCTTGTTTCATGCAAAGAAAGCGGAACGGATTATGCCAAAAAATTTATATATACCGATGTAAATGCGATTCCGGAATCCGATATAGCAATAGCTTATATTCACGCAAAAAATGCGACACTTGCCGATTCGGTAAACGATATGGGAGAGAAATTCAGGTTCGGCAAGGAACGGATATTCGAATTCGATATAAACAATGACGGCACGCTTGACGATGTGCTGAACAGAGCATTTTCTTTTGGATGTAATGTGATAATTTTCGACAGAGGAATCAAATGCGATGATGCCTCTGCTCAAATAAAAGCAAATCCGGACAAGTTTTTTATAGCCTATTGCGACGATTGCGGCAACTCCGATAATCTCATTTGCTTCGAGGACTCATATCTTGAGTACAACTATATTCTCGGAGTAATAAGCGCCAAAATAACCAAATCGGACAAGATAGGAATAAACGCCGAAGCTCCGAAAAGCGCCGAGGAATTTGCGCAAATCAACGCATTTGCGGCAGGTGTGCGCATAGTAAACTCGAATATAGGAATAATCGTCAGCAAAAACGAAAGGCAGCTTTCATCCGAAAGATGCGATATCGTTTTTATTCCGGCAGGTGAATCCGCAAGCGGATACGGCAACAGAGCCGTCGGATACAATATCGGGCGCAGTGCCGCCGTTTCGCTTAAAACCGACCACACAGGATTTTTGAATTATATTATTTCCTCGATATCGGACGGCTCATTCTCGGGAAATACCGAAATCGAAGTCGGAGTAAACTACGGCTTGTGCGACAACAGTCTCTCCTCCCTCACGCTCGACGAAACCTTCAAGGCGCAGATAAAGACGATTGAAGACTATTTTATTCAGGGAATGAAAATCTTTTCGAATAACGCGCTGATGATAAGCGGAGACGAAATAATATCCGTAACCGAGCCCGTAATAGATACCAAAGGCAGTACGATGATTGACGATATGGGTAACTGCTACTATTACATCGACGATGAAATAAGAACCTGCAACGATTATGAAACTCTTATAACGGAAAAAATGAATTATCTGTATGACAATGTGGAAATAAAATAGTTATGCGTAAAAAACCGCCGCTTCGAAAA
>JAZQOM010000070.1:0-15591 GCA_045627885.1 Eubacteriales bacterium | reverse complement strand
CTTTTTGCAAGGTAGTCGTTTACCGTGACGATATGAACGCCCTTTCCGCTTAAAGCGTTAAGGTATGCCGGAAGGGTTGACATAAGCGTTTTACCTTCACCTGTTTTAAGTTCGGCAACTCTGCCTTGATGAACGCATATTCCGCCCATCAACTGCACCTTATAGTGGCGCATATTGAGGACTCTGAACGACGCTTCTCTTACAACCGCAAACGCCTCGTTCAAAATGTCGTCAAGCGTTTCGCCGTCGGCAAGTCTTTTTTTGAGCGCTGGAGTCTGTGCTTTGAGCTCGTTGTCGCTCATCGCGGAATATTTGTCCGCAAGCGCTTCGGTGGCGTTTACTATCGCCTCTATCTTTTTCAGCTCGTGTTCGCTGTGAGTGCCGAATATTTTTGTGATAAGACTCATTGTGAAAAATCCTTTACAATTTTATTTTTTTCTTGCCTTTTTCTAAAGCGGGATATATAATACTCTCTGTGATTGGAGTGATTTTATGAAATTCAATATAGTTCTGGTTGAGCCCGAAATACCGCAGAACACGGGAAATATCTCCCGCACCTGCGCCGTAACGGGATGCAGTCTGCATCTTGTAAAGCCGCTCGGCTTTTCGATAGACGAGCGCTCGCTCAAAAGAGCAGGGCTCGACTATTGGAAATACCTCGATATCACCGTGTATGAAAATCTCGACGAATTCTTCGAGAAAAACAAGGGCGGCGATTTCTTTTATTTCAGCACCAAAGCACCGCGCTCATATACCGAAGTAAGCTATCCCGAAGGAGCATACCTTGTGTTCGGCAAAGAGACTAAAGGTCTGCCGGAGCCGCTTTTGGAAGCAAATCTCGAAAGCTCCGTGAGAATTCCGATGATGCCGACGCTTCGTTCTCTCAACCTGTCGAACAGCGTCGCTATTGCAGTCTATGAAGCCGAGCGCCAGCACGAATTCTCGGGGCTTTCCGACAAAGGAAAATTTGCGATGGACATTTAATGCTTTATGCCGTGAGATTTTCTCGCGGCATTTTATTTGTTTACATCGTACGGAGTTTTCGGCTTTGCCTTTTCCGGAAGGCTGCCGCTCCGTTTTCTCGTCATGCGGCGTCTTTGCATCTTGCGCAAATTCTGCTGTCTTATGCAAAGTGCGATGATTACGACTATCACGAATATTATGAACAGTACGAGAAGCACATAACCGAACACTATCATAAATTTGCCGAATGTGCTTGTATCTTTTCTCGCTATTATCGGGATATTTTTTTCTTTTTCGGGAACATTGTCCGATATCTCCTCGTCGGAGCGGACATACATTGTCTTTTTGGCGTAAATGGGAATATCCCCGAGATGTCTGCCACCCGCGTTGAAGCTCACGATGCCGACCTTTGTGCCTTCCGTTATGGGAAGCTCAAGCTCGTTATCGGGAATTATAGTCGCCGTTACATTTTTGAGCTCAACGCCCTTTTCGGTGAGAACCTTTATGGTTCCGTCACAGCTTACCTCAACCTTGCCGGCATTTGCAAGCTCGACGCTGTCAATCCCGTCCTCTATACAATCGCTTGCGCGGAAGGTCGTGAGCTCATAGTTCGAGAAAAAGTAATCGAGAAGATTTGCCGTGTCCTTATAGATTCCCTTTTCGGAAGGTGCTTCGAGAATGACCACAAGAAGCTCTATTCCGCCCGATTCGGCGTATGTGACAAGGTCGTATCCCTTATCGGAGATATATCCCGTCTTGCCGCTGGCTACCTCCGGATAATGATATTCTCTGCCGGGAAGCATTTTGTGGCTGTTATTGAACACACGCGTTTCTTTCTGCTTATTTGTGGGCGGTATGGAGTATTGCAGAGTGCCCATTATCTCCGCTATCTTCTCTCTCTTGAGCGCTTCGCAGGTGATTATGCCGATATCGCGTGCCGTGGAATATGTATTTTCGTCATAGATTCCGTGCGGGTTTGAGAAATTTGTGTTTACCGCGCCGAGCTCCTTCGCCTTCGCGTTCATTGCCTCGCAGAATGAGTCCACGCTCTGCGAAACCGTCTCCGCTATCGCTATGGAGCAATCATTTGCCGATACAAGCAGCATACCGTACATAAGCTGTTCGAAGCTTATCTGCTCGTCAACATCAAGTGCGATATGGCTTTGCGAGCGGTCAAATCCCCATACCGCGTTATACGACATGGTGACCGTGTCATTATATTTTCCGTACTCGTCAGCTAAGATTGCCGTCATAATCTTGGCAAGCCCCGACGGTGAGCACTTTTCGTCGCAATTCTTTTCGTAAAGAAGCTCGCCCGTCTGTGCGTTCATTACCACAGCCGAAGTCGCGTTTACGCTCGGTTCGGCGCAAACGGTAAACGGAGTATATACCGCAAATACGGCAGCGGCGGCAACCGATACCGCCGTGATGCGTATTATTTTTTTGATAAACAGTGACATATCTTCACCCACCGATTATATCGTGATATCGCGCGTTGCGCGACATATATACATTAAAATACAGTATATTATACTATATAAAAATCCCGCCTGTCAACACCTGCCGCAAACTTGCTTAAAATAGAAACGCACCGAAAAAATTATACTTGACATATACAGATATTTGTGATAAAATACACAGTCGGAAAGCTAAAACCTTAGTTTTCCTCCTTAGTCACGGGGAGACCGTGGCTCATAAGTCCAAAAGGAGGTGCAAAAAAATGGAGAAGATTACAAGAGCTTACGAATCCATCTTTGTTGTCAACTGCACATTACCCGAAGAGCAGATGCGCGCACTCATCGACAAGTTTACAAGCCTTATCGCTGAGAATTCCGCAGATTCTAAGGTAACGGAGTGGGGCAAAAAGAGGCTCGCTTACCCGATTGATGATATGCCCGAAGGCTTTTATGTCATGGTCGAGTTCACCGCAGAGCCCTCATTCGTAGCAGAGCTTGACCGTGTTTACCGTATCACAGAAGGTATCATGCGTTCTCTCACAGTCGTTAAAGGCGAATAAGAAAGGAGTTCAGTACTATGGCAAGTTTCAATAAGGTAATTCTTATAGGTAATCTTGTTGCAGACCCCGAACTCAAGCAGACACCGAGCGGCGTGTATGTGACATCTTTCAGAATAGCGGTCGGCCGCAAGTTCAAGGCTGCCGGCGACGCTCAGCCTCAGGCTGACTTCATCGACATCGTCGCATGGAGACAGACTGCTGAATTTATCACAAAGTATTTTTCCAAAGGCAAGCCGATACTTATTTGCGGCTCTATTCAGTCAAGAAACTGGACTGACCAGAACGGCGGAAAAAGATACACCGTGGAGGTTGTTGCCGACGAAGTCAGCTTCGTCGAACGCAAAAATGATTCTATGCCCGCAGGCGGCAGCTCTATGAGCCAGTACGCTACTCCGGCAACCGAGGATACTCCCAAGTTTGAGGAGATTCCCGGCGACGATGACCTGCCCTTTTAACATCGGGTACGGTCGAAAAATAAATTAAGGAGGTTTTCTTGAAATGGATAAGGAAGTAAAAGAAACAAACGGCGCAGCTAAGCCTTTCCGCCCCATGAAGAGGAGAAAGAAAGTTTGCGCGTTCTGTGCGGAAAAAATTGAGTATGTCGATTACAAGGATGTACCCAGACTCCGCAAGTATATTTCGGAAAGAGCAAAGATTCTTCCCCGCAGAATGACCGGCACCTGCGCTATGCACCAGAGACAGCTTACAATAGCCGTTAAGCGTGCTCGCCAGCTCGCTCTTCTGCCCTATGTTTCCGACTGATTATTGAATTTGATAAAAATATCCTGCTCAAAAGAGCAGGATATTTTTTTCGCCTTTATTTATATTTTCGCTTTCCTTGCCTGGCTGTGCTGATATCTGCGCGGGATATAATACTGTCTTCCGTCCTTTATGAAATTTGCGCCCGTCTGTCGGAATTTTACGGGAACGCCCGTCACCTTTGAATCCTCCGCCATTTTGAGTATCCAATCGAAATTCATCGGTCTTGCATTCTCTCCCGACTCCCCTCCGACGCTGACATACGATATTCTGTTATCAATCTTTCCCTTTAAGTCGATATATTCAAGGCACGGCTCGCAGATTAGGCATTTATGCTTTATCGGCGCTTCAAGATACACGGAAAGTCGCTCGTCAACGGCGCTCTGATTCTCGCAGGTGCACCATATACTTACATTATCATAGCCGTCGCCCCAATCGTCCGGAATGCACTCATAAAAGCGCGTTATGCGCTTTGTTATGAAGATAAACGACAGGTCGCTCCTTTCCTTTATGAAGCTCCACGCTTCTTTTCGGAAGGCGTCAGCCTCCTCCAAAAAGAAATCGCTTGAAAAGCAAGTCCATACCAAAGTCCCGCTTTCGAGCTTATAGCTGCCGTCGCGCTTCTTTTTGACGGGAAGCGCAAAGTCCGCTGTTTTATGCACTTCGGATGCGTCGCGCCCGTGCCTTGCGTCTATTCTGTAAACATAGCAATTCCTGCAGCCCGCGGAATATTTTTTGCATCCGTGCCACGGATTCCACTGTGCCATAGCTTCCCTTTCTTACAACATATCTTAAAGCAAAAAAGCTCTCCCGAAAAAGGAGAGCTCTTTTCATTATAACTTATTTGCTTTTCTTCTTATCCTTTGAAAGGAGCTCCCATACGGGGCCTGTGAGGAAGATTGAAGAATAAAGTCCGGATGCAATACCGACGATGAGCGGAATTGCAAAATTCCTTATTGATGTGACACCGAAGATGCAGACCATACCGATTGTGAGAAGCGTTGTTACCGTGGTATTTATCGTTCTTCTGAGTGTCTGCGAAATGCTTATATTGACTACCTCGGCTTTGCCTGCGGTTACAAGCTTTTTGTTCTCGCGGATTCTGTCAAGCACGATGATTGCCGCGTTAATCGAGTAACCTACTATGGTGAGGATTGCCGCGATAAAGCTCGTGTTGACGGGAATGCGGAAGATGGTGTATGCGGTAAGCATAATGAGCACATCGTGTGCAAGTCCGATAACTGCGGTAAGTCCGCTCTTTATCTCGAATCTTATTGCGATGTAAACGAGCATCAGCGCGATTGCGATTGCGGTTGCGATTATCGCCTTTCTGCGAAGCTCGCCGCCGACCGATTCGCTTATCTTATCGGACGAAACAAGAATTGTCTCATCGCCCTTTTTGCCGTACTTTTCGTCCATGAGGTTGCTTATCTTGCCCATTTCCTCTGCGCTGAGCGCCTTTGTTCTGATGACAACATTTTCGCCCTCGGAGCTCTGTATCGATGATACCTGAATTCCGAGCTCGCCGATGGCGACTCTTATCTGCTCCTGCTCGGTTTTATCGGCACTTTTGCCGATGTTGTATACCATTTCGGTACCGCCGATGAAGTCGATATCCCAGTTAAAGCCCTGGATTATGAATGATACGATGCCGGCAAGAATGATTACGGCGCTTATGATGAATATGAACTTTCTGCTTTTGATGAAATCGAATTTACTCTTCATTATAACACGCCCCCTCTCATTCCGAAACCGCATCTTTTGCGGGAAGCTTTACGCCGTAATTTCTCGGCGTTGAGAACTTGAAGCCCGATGTGGCAACAAGCAAGAACTTTGTGAGCAATATTGCGGAAAGCATTGAGAGGACAACACCGAGGAACAATGTCTTTGCAAAGCCCTGTACGGAGCCGGAGCCGAGTATCCACAGCACAACGGCAGCGATGAGTGTTGTTATATTGGAGTCGATGACTGCGGTCATGGCGCCCTTGAAGCCCGTATCTATTGCGGTCTTGACGCTCTTTCCGGCACGAAGTCCCTCCTTGATTCTCTCAAATATGACGACATTCGCGTCGACCGCCATACCTATCGACAGTATCGCGCCGGCAATACCCTCGAGAGAAAGGTTTATTCTGAGGAACGAAATGAGGAAGCAGTAAACTGCCATATACGCGACAAGTGCGATAACGGAGAGCACGCCGGGAAGTCTGTAAATAATTATCATAAACAGGCAGACAAGTGCAAGTCCGATTGCGCCGGCAATAAGGCTTGTACGGAGAGCGCCTTCACCGAGGCTTGCGCCTACGGTACGGCTTTCGATATCCTCAAGCTCAAACGGCATATCGCCCGCATTTATGATATTTGCAAGCCATGTTGCTTCTTCGGAATCGCTTACCGTGATTACGGGATTTGTATTGATTCTCTCGTGAACATAAGGTGTTGAAATAACCTCATCGTCGAGCTTAATCTCGATATAGTTTTTATTGGTAGCGGAGAGAAGCGCCATCTCGCCCGTCGAATCCGCAAATTTTTGAAGTCCCGCGGATGTGAGCGAAAGCGCAACATAGTTCTGTGCAACACCGTTGCCGGAAATATCGCCGTACTCGGATGATGCCTTCTTTATATCCGTGCCCGTCACTACAACTTTACCGTTGGAGTCAACGAACTGAATGGTACCCATCTGACCGAGCTTTTCAACAGCCTCATCGGGATTTGAAATTGCGGGAATTTCAACTATTATTCTGTTTCCGTCGCCTCTGCGGACTGTGGCTTCCGTGTACTCCATCCAGTCAAGTCTCTGGCGAATCATGGCTACGGCTGACTCAAGTCCGTCTTCGATTTCCGCTGCGGACATATCAAGTCCTTCCGTCTTTGCTTCGTAAGTAATCGTTGAGCCGCCGACAAGGTCGACGCTGAGCGAAACGCCTTCTTCCGAAAATACTCGCGGAAGTCCGAGAGCCTCGGAACCGCACACGCATACAACTATTACTGCCGCAATAAGCAAAACAGTCAAGAGCAGCGCGGGTATGTTTCTTGTCTTGTTCATTTGTGTTATAGCTCCTTTGTTATTTTACGCTTTCATTATTATACATTTTTTATTTCGTCAAGTCAATAAATTTCTTTACATTATTGTCATTTTTTATATTTTAATCTAAAAAGGCGAATAATTCTCTTGTAAAAACAGTGACTTGGGCGTATAATAGCATAAGAAAAATGAACGGAGAAAGATTATGAAATACGAAAATCTTGCAAAATGCGATGCCGAAAAGCTGCTTGAAAAGCTTGAATCGGAATATAAAAAGACTGCTTTGCTCGGACTTTCTCTCGATATGTCAAGAGGAAAGCCCTGCAAAGAACAGCTCGACCTTACAAACGGTTTACTCTCTGTGCTCACTCCCGACGACTTTACAAAGCCCGACTACCGCAACTACGGCATAATCGACGGCATTCCCGAAGCAAAAAAGCTCTTTGCCGATATCGCAGGCGTAAAGCCCGAAAATGTTATAGTGGGCGGCAATTCGAGTCTTAACATCATGTACGATGCACTTGCAAGATGTATGCTTTACGGAAGATGCGGTCTTACTCCGTGGGCAAAGCTCGACAAGGTAAAATTCATCGCGCCCGTTCCGGGTTACGACAGGCATTTCGCGATATGCGAATCGCTCGGAATAGAAATGATAAATGTAAAAATGACGGAAAACGGCCCCGATATGGACGAAGTGGAGCGCCTTGTCGCCTCCGACGAATCAATAAAGGGAATGTGGAATGTGCCGAAGTATTCCAATCCGGGCGGAGTTGTATATTCGGCGGAAACGGTAAAGCGCTTGGCTAATATGAAATGCGCCGCAAAGGATTTTACGCTTATGTGGGATAACGCATACATAATTCACGCTCTGTACGGTGAGCCCGCGGAGATTCCCGAGATACTTTCGGAATGCGAAAAAGCCGGAAATCCCGACAGAGTTCTCGAATTTATTTCAACATCGAAAATGAGCTTCCCCGGTGCGGGCGTTTCCGCGCTTATCGCGTCGGAAGGCTCCGTAAATGAGATAAAGCGTATCATGTCCGCACAAACGATAGGGCACAACAAGATAAATCAGCTCCGTCATGTCAAATTCTTCGGCGATGCGGACGGGCTTCGCTCTCACATGAAAAAACACGCCGAAATACTCAAGCCGAAGTTCGACAAGGTGCTCGAGATTCTCGAAAAAGAGCTTTCGGAGGCTCAGATTGCAAGCTGGTCACATCCGCAAGGCGGATATTTCATCAGTTTCTATGTTCCAGAGGGCTGTGCAAAGCGCACAGTGGAGCTCTGCAAAAATGTCGGCGTTAAGCTCACAGGCGCGGGAGCCGCTTTCCCGTACGGAAAAGACCCCGAAGACAGCAACATAAGAATTGCACCCACGCTTCCTCCAATTTCGGAGCTTGAAACGGCAATAAACATTCT
This sequence comes from Eubacteriales bacterium, assembly GCA_045627885.1. GTDB lineage: Bacteria > Bacillota > Clostridia > Oscillospirales > CAG-272 > CALCTE01. Next base: position 7,408 of record JAZQOM010000070.1, on the reverse strand, counting down.
TTGCCTTTGCACAAAGATTGCGGCGCTCGAAAAAATTATTAAAGACTGAAAAGAGGTAAAAATGCAACCAAAGCTCGGTTTTTGGCGCAGATTATGGCGAATGGCGTATCCTCTGCTTATTTGGCTCGGGATAAGCTTTGTCGTCGAATTCGCTTTCTCGATATCTGCCGTTATCAACTTTTATTCAACTTCCTCCGCGGCGCTCGAAGGATTGAGTGACGCGGCGGCGGCTGACTTCTTTTACCGCTATGTATACGAATTTTCGGCTGAAAATTCGCTTGTCATGACATTGACGGCGGACGCTCTGTCGGCAATAGTGTTTTTAGTATTCTTCATACTCGATTCAAAGAAAACGGAAAAGAACAATCCGCTGACAAGGTTTACCGTAAAGAGTCCCGCTTCGTTCATAGCGTGTGTCGCCGTATCAATAGCCTCCTGCATATTCTTCCAGATAGTGCTTGTATTCATCGAAGTTATCGGTGCAGGCTTAGGCGCGTCAATGGAATCCTACGAAGAGGTTGAAGAAATAATATCGAATTCGAGTATGCTCATGCAGATAATCACCGTGGTTATCGTCGGCCCGATATGCGAAGAGCTTTTAATGCGGGCGCTCATCTTTAAGCGTATGCGCACAAGTCACGGGTTCGCATTCTCCGCTGTTTTATCATCCGCTTTGTTCGGACTTATCCACGGAAATTGGGTGCAGTTCTTCTATGCGTTCTTGGTCGGATTTATGCTCGCCTATGTATATGAAATGACGGGAAACATTCTGATTCCGATAGTTTTCCACATTGTCGCAAACGGCGTTTCTACGCTGATGTCCGACGAGGCTTTGGCTCCGTATTTCACCAATCTGATGTACGGAAGCACGATGGTTGTTACGCTCGCTCTCTGCGCCGCTTCGATGGTGACGGGTATGATTGCCATGAAAAGAACGGCTGAATTGAAAAAATCAGAAAATTATTAAAATCTTATTGACATTTGCAAATCTATGTGATATTATATTTAGGCACCGTTCAGGTATACTCGTTCGGTGCCTTAATAAGCGGGTGTGGTTCAATGGTAGAACTCCAGCCTTCCAAGCTGATAACGTGGGTTCGATTCCCATCACCCGCTCCACTTTTTTGCACTGATTTCCGTGCAAAAAATGCGCTTGTAGCTCAGCTGGATAGAGCAACTGCCTTCTAAGCAGTAGGCCGAGGGTTCGAGTCCCCCCAAGCGCGCCATACGGTGGGTATAGCTCAGTTGGTTAGAGCGCCAGGTTGTGGCCCTGGAGGCCGACGGTTCGAGTCCGTTTACTCACCCCATAAAAAGAACACACTTTTGTTTGCCAAAAGTGTGTTCTTTTTTTATCCAAACCGCAGGCTTGGTATATCATCACGGCGTCAGGCGGGCATTTCCTTTCCTGCGGCTTGATGAGAACATCAAGGCTTCGCCTTGACAAGTTTCAAGAATTAGTTACAATTAAATTAACAAAGCAGCAAGGAGAGAATGTATGAAAAGAATAATTGCGTTATGTTTGGCTGTCGTATGTGTTTTTATGGCCGTCGGGTGCAATTCAAGCAAAAGCAGTAATTCCGAAGCCCCTGACTTACTTTCCGGAATTTACGAAGCTGTCGGAGATTATGACGAAAATCTTACACCGTGTGTGATAATAAATACCGAAAACAGCGAATTCGGTTTCTATGCCGGCGCCGCGATATCGTTTGTAAGATACGGAGCATACGAGGTGAAGGACGGAGTAATTATTGCAACTACACAAACAACAACATACAAATTTGAAATAAAGGACTCAAAAACACTTGTACTGATTGAGATTGTAAACAATGATTATCCGAAAATTCCCATCGGCACGCAGTTTGCACTTTGTGACAGTAAATGACAGAACCCGTTTGCGCGGCAGCCGCACTTTTTATCGCGAGGGAAATTCAGCGCGAAAAACATAGGTACGGCGGCGTTTTCTCTTGACTTATTTTCAAATAATGATAGAATATCCTTGAATATATTATAAAGGAGATTTACCATGATTATCGACAGAATCGAAAACATCGGTCTTTACGAAAAGGCTCTTCCCTCTCTCGCAAAAGTTGCGGATTTTATTGAGAAATACAACAAGGCTCCTCTTGAGCCCGGCAAATACCAGATTGACGGCGACAATCTCATCGCAAATGTTCAGTGCTACACCTCAAAGCTCCCCGAAAACGCAAAAACAGAGGCTCACAAGGCTTATGCCGATGTTCAGTACATCGTTTCCGGCACGGAAAAAATGCTTATGGCTCCGCTCTCGTCTTTGGAGCTCGTTGAAGAAAGATATTCGCAGGGTAAAGATGTCGCTTACTACAAGGGCGCTTTTACAACGGAAACCGTACTTACCGCCGGCTGCTATGCCATCGTCTTTCCCGACGACGCTCACTGCCCCGGAGTTATGCACGATAAACAGGAAGAAATAACGAAAATCGTTTTCAAGGTTAAATTATGATTGCAAACTACCACACTCACACATTCCGCTGTAACCACGCGACCGGAACGGAAAGAGAATACATCGAAAACGCCATAGCGGGAGGCTTGAAAATTCTCGGCTTTGCCGACCACGCGCCGTATCTGCTTCCTCCGAACGCCGTTCACAGAATGAGAATGCTCCGTGAGCAGGTAGACGATTATTTCACCGTACTCGGCGACCTCAAGAAAGAATACGCAAGTGACATTGAGATTCACATAGGCTTTGAAGCTGAATATTTTGAAGAACAATACGAAGAATTCCGCAATTTTATTATGCAGTATCCGACGGAATACCTCATTCTCGGTCAGCATTTTGTTCCCGACGAAAGCGCAAAATATGTCGGTCGCCCGTTTAGTGAGCCCGAATATTTAGAGCTCTATGCGGATTCCTGCATCAAAGCGCTGGACACAGGCGATTTTACCTATCTTGCGCATCCCGACATAGTGAATTTTACCGGCGACGAAAGCGTCTACAAAGAACAGTTAACAAAGATTCTCACTGCCGCGAAAAAGGCAAATATTCCCGTGGAATTCAATCTTGCGGGTTTTGAGCTGAAACGCTGGTATCCGGGTAAAACCTGCTTTGAGCTTATAAAGCAAACAGGCAACTCGGTTATTATGGGCTGTGACGCTCATCATCCCGAAAACTGCGGCAACGCGGAAAGCGCAAAAGCCGGTCTTGAAATGCTTGCAGGGCTCGGCATTACGCCCGTTGACACGGTGGATATAAAGTACCTGAAATAACATAAGACATAACAGTATAATACCCGTCCGAAACGGACGGGTATTTTCTACATTATATTATATAGCAAAAGGCGAAGCCGGTCGGCTTCGCCTTTTTTGTTTTGATTATTCCTTTACAAGTATAAGCTTGTAGCAGTTAATCTCTTTCTTGTTGCTCGAGAACTGTACGCCATTTGTCATAAGCTCTTCGCCCGTTGCGTAGAAGTCGTTCTTGTTTGTCGTATCATCGATATTGTGAACAAGATACTTGCCGGACTTGACAAGTCCCTTCATCTTCAGCGTCTTATAGAGCTTAGTTGTATCCGACGGTTTCTCCGTTTCGGTCGTGTCGGTGCGCGCGATTGTTACGAATATGCCCTCGTTCCAGTCCTCTCTGTAAAGCTCGTATGCCTGCCACGAGTCTACATCGAACATCGGCTCGAGTATCTGATAGTAGTTGCCGTACCAATACGGACGAAGGTCTACAAACTCGTCTATTACCTTTGCAAGAGATGCTGCCTTTGCCGCAGTTGTTGCAAGCGGCGCGTTGATTGCCGTGGATGCCGAGTAGAGGCTTCTGTACTGATACTTATTATCGGATGCTATGCCGTGTGCCGAAAGAGGCAGCCAGAGCGAAAGCGTCTGTGTATGATACTGAATCGTCTCATTTGCGGGAACGGTATCATGTCCGCTGAAGTCGGTTCTCCACAAAGGCATTCCGCGCTTGACTGAATCAATGTCAAGACGGCGTCCGCCGGATGCGCAGTTATCAAGCAAGAATGTGGGACTGTAATTCTTGAGCTCATCCCAGAGTCTGTAGAAGTTGTGAACATACTTGTTCTCCGTATATCCCATACGGAGGCTATATGCTTTTCCTTCGTAATAATAGCTGTTCTCGGGGCTGTAATATACGCTTGTGACCTTTTCGTTGGTGACACGCATATCGTTATAGAGCCAATGGAGAAGAGCGCCGATACTGTTATCAAGTCTTACATAGTCAAGTCCCTGGTCTATCATGCCCTTGTAGTAATTGAGAAGCTTCTGATATGTTGCTTCGTTGTCGAGCATAATGTTCTTCTGCGTGCTTGAATATGTATAATAGTCGCTCGTTGAGAACGGATAGAGGTCAAGAGTATCTGTGATGTGGGTTGTATTCTCATCGTATATGTCGAGTGAGAATTTTGCGTTCTCTATCATCCACCAGAGCATGAACTTGTAATCCGTGCCGTTTGCTGCATTAAGCTCATCTATCTTATCGGCAAGCTCGAAAATTCCTCTTTCTGTCGGGAACAGAAGCTTATTTTCTCTGTAAGCACCTCTCATATTATCCCAGCCGGGTGAGTTGAACTTGAAGCTTGCGTTGCCGACAAGGTAGTTCTGATAATTCGTGACATCCGCCGCGACATCATCTCTGAATATCTTGTATCTTCGGTATGTACCGTCTACATTGTTCTTTGTATCGATAAGCAGGTATTTGCTTGACCAGCCGGCATCGAGCCATACAACATCGGCTTTTGCCTTTGCTTCCGAGAACAGAGTAAAGCTGTTGAGGAAGTAATTATGGTCATAGCCGCCCCAGTAGTTGAGAGATATCGGTGCGGTAAATTCCTTCTTGCCGTCCGTGTTGTCGTCATCCGGAGTGTAATGCTTAATCATAAGCTTTCTGAATACATTGTGTCCGTAATCGTAATCGCCGTCGAAGTATGTGAGAACGATTCTCGGACTCTCAACGAATTCGTCGGGCTCGAGGAAAGTGTTGAACCACTGCTGATATGCCGCAAGATTTACCTTGCCGTCGCTCGTCTTGGAGAACTTTGCCTCCCACTGACCTGCCCAGCCTATCGCAAGAAGCAATCCGCAGTCATTGCCGATGAAGTCGAAGTACGGCCATGCTCCCGATGAGCTCAAGCCTCTCATCGTCGTCGGAGCAAATGTGGTATTGCTTGTGACGGATGTAGTGAGTTCTCTTGTGACAAGCTTATGGTCATCTACATTGTCGAAGCTTCCGCGGAGTGTATGCAGCGTGATATTTCCGCCGCTTTGCGCTATCTTGTACGATGCGTCTATCGCCTTGAAGTTTGTAATTATCGGCGAACGCTTCGTAGATGTATTCTTTACGGTTGTCTTAAAGTCTACCGTCGGGCTGTCACCGAATATCGTCGCAACTGTTGTGAAGCGAAGTCCCGCGGTGTTATCCGTATAGGTTGCGGTTATTACCTCATCGTCGCCGTTAAAGCTTGTTGTGATGCTCTTTGTCCATCTTCCCGATATTGTGGAGAACGGAACTGATGCGTTTGCCGAGTTGTTTCCGCCGAGCTTGGTATCCGTTGTGTATTCGACGGAGAACAGCGCGCCCGCAGACTGGAGCTTATCGTATACGAAGCGGCGAATGTTCTCGCGCATTTCGGAGTATTCTGCCGCGTCATCGTACTGCGGATAGAACGACTTGTTTTCGGTTATCGTAGGTGCGCCCTGAATGAATGCATAGAGTGCGCTTCTCATCTGTGATGAATACTTGCTGTAATACTTGCTTGCGGCAAATTGGCTTCTGTGAGCCATAATGTAACTGTCGCTTGTAGATGTAATCGCGTATGTGTAATTTCCCGAAGACGATGTCTTGAGGTCGGCAAGCGCCTTATCGGCTACATAGCCTGCCGTTCTCGCGTTGCTCGTCTTGGAGTTCGCATAGTTGCCGTATGCGGGAGCTCCGCTCTCTTTATCGAAACCGCCGTAAATGTAGTGGGTTGTTCCGTCTGCATATTCCGCTTCAACATAAGGTCTTGCCGAATATGAGAGCGAATAGTTGGACGAATAGATGTTTACAACGGATGCCGCAAAGCTCGTGCTGTTTGCGTCATTCCAGCCGTTTACCTTTACATCTATATATTTAAGTCCCTTTGCCTTTAATGCTTCCGCAGTGAAATCTTCCGCGGTTGCCTTGACTTTTACATTTCTGCCGTTTACTATTGCGTAATCGCCTGTGACATACGCCGTGGGAACTATGATGAAGCCCTTTGATACTATTGAGCCGAAATTCGATATCTGGCTCTTATTGAGCTTTGCCTGCCATCTGAGTCCTGTTGCGCCGCTGTCACTTACTTTGACGGATGCGCCGTAATCTGCGGTGAAATCAAAGTCAAATACTGCAGATACATACTGCGAGCCCGTATATGTTGAGCCGGGTGCATAGAGCTTGCCGTTTACATCTGTATATCCGATAAACGCGCCGTCTTCGCTGCTCGGTATGTCGGAAGGTGTCTTATAGGTTGAGCCGCTGACATTCTTGCTCGTTACGATGCTGTCCTTTGTGTTTATCAGCGGGTGAAGGTCTGTGCCGAGCTTCTGTCCGTACGGTGCGCCCGGTACGACTGTGTTGAGAATACTGCAAAGCTCGCCGCTCTGCGCCTGCTGCTTTGTTATTGTTGATTTTGCGTAAGCGCTGTACAAGCCGTAGTTGCCCTTATACGGAGTGTAATCCTTTGCGGACACGATATTGTCGATGAAAGCAAATGTGTTTGTGCCGCCGGCACCGGAAATATCGGTACCCTGAATGCTGAAGAGTATTGCGCATCCGTTGGTATCGGAAGGATTCCACATCTCTCCGTTTAATACCTGGCGCAAGCTGTATGTGTTGGAATTAAGCTTGAAGATACCGGTATTCGTTCCGTCAAGTGTGAGCGTGCCTGCCGCCTGCATTACTCCGCCCGCCGCAGCCGATTTATATGCCGGTCTGCCGTTGCTTGAGTCAACCGTGCAGCATCTGATGCTGACATAAGGCTTTGTGCTTGTTGCGTACTTGACAGGCTCGGAGAATACTACCTTCAGGCTGTCATCATCCGTAAGCTCTACGGATACTATCGTTATATCCGTATTTGCGTCATACTCTCTGTATGTAAGGTTGATATTTCCGCCGAATTCGTATCCGGTAACCTCAACATAAAGCTGGTCCGTTATATTATCGTATTGAGCCTTGCCCGTTGTGCACTTGAGCTTCTTTTCCTGATATGTTCCGATATATGCCGATACATCGTTTGATGTTACGGGAGTGGTGGTATTTACGCTTCTGTAAACATCGATCGTATTGTAGCATGTATTGAGAATTACTGCATTGTCGCTTGCCGTGGCGTTTACATTACCGCAGCCGAGAACACCCGATACCATATTGTTGTTCTGCGATGTGAGCGAA
>JAZQOM010000069.1:0-9235 GCA_045627885.1 Eubacteriales bacterium | reverse complement strand
ACTTTGGTAAAAACGCACCCTGTCTTTTGGCATCCTTTTGGATAGTTCGAAAATTGTGTCGCAGCAATCGGGGCTATGCGTTTTTCGGTGCGTGGCTTCGGCTGCGCACTTTTTTATTTCGGAGGAATAAGAAATGGATTGTCCTAAGTGCTCTGCGGACAGTTTTGCAATGGAAGATTATCGAATCCTTCTTTACAACGAAAAAACGCAGACGATAAAAATACCGTATGCGTTTTTTGTGAAAGAGCTACCAAGCAGTACTTATTTAAGTTAAAAAATCACAAATGGTACAGTTTTTTATTAGTCAGATATTTTTTGTTGCAAAACATCTTGCCAAATATGAATTGATATGCTATAATATATTAACCACACAAAAACTTAATTTTGTACTTATACGAGAAGTGGCTTTTTTATTTTGGTAAAAATGCATACTTCTGCTTTGGCATTTCTTGTATGAGTGTTTGAAGTTTTTGTGTGGTAGCAAATTGAAGTTATGCGTTTTTCGGTGCGTGGCTTCGGCTGCGCACTTTTTTATTTCGGAGGAATAAGAAATGGATTGCCCTAATGAATTTTGCATTTATCAAAACAATAATAAATGCCTTCTTGACAATATAGAGCTTGATTTCAATGCTATGTGTCAGTCTTGCATTTATGTTGATATCCCTCAAAGTATCTTGGAAGCCGTTAAAGAAAAAATGAGAAAAAGTTTTGAGGAAAGTGATGGCGAAATATAAAATCTCTTTGCGGACAGTTTTGCAACGGAAGATTAAAAGCGCAGGGTTCGAATCCCTCTCTACAATAAAAAAAGCGCAGACGGTAAAAATACCGTCTGCGTTTTTTGGCGCAGGGAAAGGGAAAGCGTATCGCAAGCGATACACCGTTCTCGCGGCGTAGCCGCTTCGAACCATCTCGCCGAAAACGCTTCACCGAAGCTTTTTCTATGGCTCGATGCCCCCTCGGGGTTCGAATCCCTCTCTACAATAAAAAAAGCGCAGACGGTAAAAATACCGTCTGCGTTTTTTGGCGCAGGGAAAGGGATTCGAACCCTTGTGACATCGCTGTCAAACGGTTTTCAAGACCGCCTCGTTATGACCGCTTCGATATCCCTGCATATATTACCGTCGCTTAATGCGACGGTATGTATAATATCACAAATTATTAGCCTTGTCAAGTTGTCGATTTGAAATTATCAAGAAACTCCGTATTTCTCGAAACCTTGCGCTTTTCCGCACGGAAAACAGCGAGAATATCCTCTGCCGCCGCTTCGACATCGCCCGTCGGATTTACCACTATGTAGTCATAGCCCCTTGCAATCTCAAGCTCCGCCTCCGCTTTAATAAGCCGCTTTTCGATAACATCAGGCGTCTCCGTGCCTCTATTTTCGAGTCTTTCACGAATTTTCTCCTTGCTTTCCGGAACAAGAAAGATAGTGACCGCTTCCGGCATCATTGATTTAACCTGTCTTGCGCCGTCCGTCTCTATCTCGAGAATCACATCTTTTCCCTCCGATATCAGCTTCCTTACATAATCGGCGGGCGTTCCGTAAAAATTACCGCAGTACTCCGTGTATTCGAGAACGCGTCCCTCTTCGCGGCGCTTTATGAACTCCTCTTTCGTTATAAAGAAATAAGCAACGCCGTCAAGCTCTCCCGGCCTCGGAGAACGAGTCGTAAGCGAAACGGACAGATTAAGATTCTTTTCAAGCTCGAGAAGCTTTTTTACAACCGTGCCCTTGCCTGTTCCCGCAGGGCCGGATATTACCGCAACTACGCCTTTATTCTGCATCGTCTTCGTCACTTTCTTCACTGCTTTCGTTAATTCTTGCCGTCACCGTTTCGGCAGTAAGCGATGAGAGGACAACATGACCGCTGTCACAGATTATGACGCATTTCGTCTTTCTGCCGCAGGTGATATCGATTGCTCTGTTTTCGTCCTTTGCCTCCGCGATTATTCGCTTTATCGGAGCAGATTCGGGTGATGCCACGGTTATTACTCTGTCAGCCGCAACCGTGTTCCCGAAGCCAACATTTACAAGCTTCATATCTACCTCTTATTCAACATTCTGTACTTGTTCTCTTATCTTTTCTATCTCTGCTTTAACCTCGATAACTATTTTAGCTATATCGCGGTCGTTTGCCTTTGAGCCTATCGTGTTTATCTCTCTGTTCATTTCCTGCGTTAAGAAATCGAGCTTTCTTCCGACGGGAACATCCTCTTTCAAAATAGATTTATACTGCGATATGTGTGAGCGCAGGCGGACTATTTCTTCCGTCACCGATATCTTGTCCGCGAATATCGCGCATTCGGTGAGAAGCCGTCCCTCGTCAACCTGTGTGTCACCAATCATATCCTTAATTCTCGCATAAAGCTTTTCTTTATACGCCGCAAGAGTTTCGGGCGACAGACGCTCAATCTCGTCAACATATCCCGATATTATGTCAAGTGAGGATACGAAGAATTCGTACAGCTTTTCGCCCTCTTTTGCGCGCATTTCGTTATACGCTTCAAGTGCTTTTTTTGCCGCTTCGGAAGCATCGGCGAAAAGCTCGTCCTCGTCTTCCTTGAATTTTTCGACGGTGAACACATCGGAATTTCTCGCAACGGTCATCGTCGAAATGTCGTCGGCAAGTCCGAAGCTGTCGCGCAGCTCTTTGAGAGCCGCTATGTAAGCCGTTGCGTATTCCTTGTCAACGCAGATGCTCTGTGTGTCGCAGGCAGTGTTCTCTATCGAAAGATAGGCATCGGCTTTGGCACGCGAAACATAAGTTCCGATAAGCTTTTTAAGTCCGTCCTCCATGAAGTTACAGCTTCTCGGAAGTCTTATCGATGTGTCGAGATATCTGCTGTTTACAGAATGTATCTCAAATGTGAAGAGCTTTTTTTCGGTCTGCAATTCGGCCCTGCCGAATCCGGTCATGCTTTTTATCATTTTGAATTTCCTTTACAGATATTTTTGAATGTATTTGCGCCATTTAAGCTCGTATATTATTATAAGCTTGCCGAGTGCAAGGTCATATACGAAGAATGTCGCGGCGCATAAAACTGCGGTAAGTACGACTATATTCTTGCCCGTATCGGCAAAAACGACGCCGGAAAACAGTTTGACATACAAAAGCACCATTGATGCCATACCGATAAGGAATACCGCGAATTTACACAGCATTCGCACAGGCGCAAGCTTTAACTTGCTGTCAAACAGAAATTTCAGCATAGGATAGTAGCCGAAAAAGCAGATGTATAACAGTACACCGAACTTGTTCGGCAAAAGAATGAGGGAGAGCGCCGCAGTGACCGTGTAAACAAGCCACGGGTAATTTCCGCGAAGCTCAATAAATACAAGCGCCGTAACAAACGATGCTATCGCGGCAACGCTCATATCAAGCACATCGAGTATGCTTCCCAAGAGAAGTATCACCACGGAAAGTGCCGCCATTATCCCCGAAAATGCGGTTTTTTTAGCTTTTTTCATCAATTATCAGTTTATTTCGTCTTCGTTCCACTTTTCATACATGACATAGTGGGTATAATCGCGCATGGGCTGCCTCGGCTCCTCGTCGGGATAACCGAGAGCGATGAGGTTTATTACATCAATATTTTCGGGAAGCTCGAATACTTCTTTCATCGCGTCAACTCTGTCGGCATTGGGATAAATGCCTATCCAGCAAGCGCCGAGACCGAGTGCGTGAGCGGCAAGAAGAATGTTTTCAGCCGCCGCGGAAGCGTCTATAGGCTCATATCCGGGAAGAGATTTGTCGTAGTCGATACATACGGCGATGACTGCATCCGCGGTTTTTACCGCCGAAGCGTACTGATTTGCCGCCAAGATTTTATCAAAGCTGTTTTTATCCTTTGTGACGATGAATTTCCACGCTTTTGTGTTTTTCGCGGTCGGTGCAAAGGCGGCGCATTTGAGTATCGCCCGGAGCTTTTCGTCTTCGATTTCCTTTCCCGTAAACTTTCTTACACTGCGTCTTGTGAGAATCAAGTCGATGAAATCATTCTGAATTGCCATATCAAAACCTCCGAAAGTTCTTCTCGTGTTTATTTTAGCAAATATATCGCCAAAATACAAGAGAAAACACGAAAAAACTTATTCGACTTTTTTTGAGCGTTTGCGACTTCGGCGTTGACTTTTCGCGCACGCAGTGATATAATTTATATAATTATTACTTTATAGAAAGGCATCCGAAAATATGGTCTTTTCAAGCCTTGTATTTCTGTACGCGTTTTTAGCCGCGGCACTTATACTGTATTTCTGGTCAAAGGACACGAAGATACGCAATATCGTGCTTTGTGCTTTGTCCGTCTTTTTCTACGCGTGGGGCGGTCTTCTGCCGATGATTCTCCTTATCATCGGATGTTTTATAGATTATACTCTCGGTATGCTTATCGAGAATAACTCCAAAAACAGAAAACTTGCAAAATTCTATATGATTGTCTCCGTTATCGAGAATCTTGCGGTAATAGGAGTTTTCAAATACAGCGGATTCTTCGTTTCAAACATCAATTCGCTTTTCCGCGCCGCGCTACCCGTGCCGGCGTTTACGCTTCCCATCGGAATATCGTTTTTCACATTCCAGAAGCTCTCGTATATTGTCGATGTTTACAGAGGCGATGTAAAGGCGCAGAGAAGCTTTGTCAATTTCACGCTTTATATATCAATGTTTTTCCAGCTTATCGCGGGCCCGATTGTTCGTTACAGTTGGATTGAAACCGAGATTTCCAAGAGAAAAGTAACCGCAAATGAGCTTGCCAAAGGCGCAAAGAGATTCTGCTTCGGTCTCGGCAAGAAGGTAATGCTCGCGAATGTCGCGGGTGAGCTTGTTGATGCCTATATGCTTAAGGACGCCGCAACCCTGACGACGCCGGAGGCGTGGTTCGGCGTAATTATGTTCGCTTTGCAGATTTATTACGATTTTTCGGGCTATTCTGATATGGCTATCGGTCTCGGCAGAATGTTCGGATTCCATTTTCCCGAAAACTTCAAGTATCCGTACGCCGCAAATACGATTACGGAATTCTGGCGCAGATGGCACATTTCGCTTTCCGGATTTTTCAGAGACTATGTGTATATCCCGCTCGGAGGAAACAAGAAGCATCAGATATTCAATATTCTTGTTGTGTGGGCGCTTACCGGTCTGTGGCACGGCGCATCCTGGAACTATGTCCTGTGGGGACTTTTCTACGGTATACTGCTGATAATAGAGAAAAAGCTCGTCTTAAAGCCGCTTGAAAGTGCGAAAAAGAACATAAAGCGCATATATAAAGGTCGCAAGGCGAAGATAATTTCATTTTGTCTTGCCGCGGCGCAGAAATGCGTGTTTATATTCATAACACTGATGGGCTGGACGCTGTTCTACTTTGAGGATACGGCAAAGCTCGGCGCATACCTTAAGACGATGTTCGGCGGCGGGGCAAAGGGCGCATCCACTCTCGGAATAGTCATATCGAACAATATCTGGTGGATTATCGTCGCCGTTGCGATGACATTCCCGATACTTCGCTATGTCAAGTATGTCGCATACAGATTGCAGAGAAGATACGGCGCGCTTGTTTATGTAAACGATTTGGCAAGCTCCGCAATAAGTGTATTGCTGCTTGTTCTTTCGACGGTACTTCTTGTCGGAAACAGCTATAATCCGTTCCTTTATTTCAGATATTGAGGAGGCAGGCGAGAATATGTCAAAGCATTCAAAAGCAAACCGCAAAGCCATGATTATAAAGCGCAAAATAATTCCCGTTATATTTATGGCGGTATTTTCGGTTGTTATCTTCGCCACGGCATTCCTTTGCCTTTTCCTTCCGAAGCAAAAGGTATCGGTTGCGGAAAACAGAGTGCTCGAGGTTAAGCCGAAGCTCACGGTTTCGGGCTTATTCTCCGGAGAATATTTCGAAGAATACGAGCAGTATTTTTCCGACACATTTCCGTTAAGAGACGAGCTTGCCGAAAAAGCGGGCAAGCTGACCGAGCTTCGCGGCAAACGCGGAAAAAACGATGTTGAGATATTCGACGGAAACGAAGATGTTTCCGGCACTGAGGGGCAGGACAAATACGCAAAAGAAAAAAAGAAGATTTACGAGGGATATTTCAATCATAATCCGCAGCTTGAGCCGCTTCCTGAGTTACAGAACGAGCCGAAGCCCGGCGAAAGGAGCGATTCGCCCGACAAGCCCGATATCACCGACAACGACCCGGGCGACGGAAACGGAATTCAGATTGACGACGGCGACAACGGCAACTATGTAAACAACATCTATGTAATAGGAAATACCGCGTTTGAGATTTTCGGCAGAAACGACTCCGCAGGTACCGAATACGCAAAGAAGATAAACGCATGGAGAGCGGCGCTTCCGTCGAGTGTAAATGTATATAATCTCGTTGTGCCCAAGCACAGCGCATTCGGACTTCCCGCATCGCTTTCCGACAAAAACGGCGACCAGAAGAACGCTATTGAGCATATTTACGAAGAGCTTGACGAAGGTGTGACTCCGGTAAGAGTATTTGATGCTCTCGCGGCGCACAAGAACGAATATCTTTATTTCCGCACCGACCACCACTGGACACAGCGCGGCGCATATTACGCATATTGCGAATTCATCAAAGCGGCGGGAATGTCTCCGCTTCCGATGAGCTCGTTTGAAAAGCGTGAGTTTGAGGGCTATCTCGGAACTCTCTATTCGTCCACAAAGTCGTCAAAGCTCTCCGATACTCCCGACACGGTGGAGGCATTCGTTCCGCAGGGCAACTTTTCCATGACATATTATACGAGCAGTCTTACGGAATGCAATCGCAAATATATTATCAGAAACAAGCCGACAAGCAAGAAAAACAGTTACGGCATATTCATCGACGGCGACAATCCTTTGACGATAATCAGGAATAACTCTTCGAATACGGGAAGAAAGCTTCTCATGGTCAAGGAAAGCTACGGCAACTGCTTTGCACCGTTCATGGCAAGTCATTTCGACGAGGTTTATGTTGTTGACCAGAGATATTACAATAAGCTCGTGGAAGCCGGCAAATTCCCGAAGATGGCAAAGCTCATTGAGCAGAACGAGATAACCGATGTGCTGTTTATCAACAATATGCAGGCGGCGCTCGGCGGACTCAAAAACTATTTGGGTAAACTGATGTGAGTGAATTTACGATAGTCGAGGGAGCGACCTCCGCGGAGGCGGTGCTCCGTTCAAAAAGCAGAAAAGTTGAAAAGCTGTTAGTTGACGAAGCGATGAGCGAGCGCAAAAAGACATCGCTTTATGCGCTTTTTGCGAGGGCTCGGAATATGGGCGTTCCGATTGAATATGTGAGCCACGAAAAGATTGACGAGCTTTGCAGCGGAACAACTCACGGCGGCATTGTCGCTGTGGTAGGAGAGAGGGAGTACCTTTCGCTTGACGAGTTATCGGAAAAAAAGCAAAACGGCTTTTTCGCGCTATTAGACGGAATAGAAGACCCATTCAACTTCGGTCAGGCTATAAGAGCTCTTTATGCCGCGGGAGCTGACGGCATTCTTCTGCCGGAGAGAAACTGGATGAGCGCATCCTCTGTTGTCGCAAGGTCATCTGCGGGAGCAAGTGAGTATATTCCCGCTTGCGTATGCGATGTTATTTCGGCGGCAACTGAACTAAAGAAAGACGGATATAAAATAGTCTGCACAGACCACAGTGCAAGTGCCGTATCAATGACAAAGGCTAATCTCAAGCGCCCGCTTCTTCTTGTCGTGGGCGGAGAAAAGAGAGGAATATCGGCAAAGCTGAAGGCTCTTGCCGATGTGACCGTACAAATAGACTACGGAAGGAGCTTCAATGCCTCTCTCGGTGCCGCCGAAGCAAGCGCCGTACTTGCGTTTGAGGTCTTGAGACAAAACTCTAATACTGCAACGGAGAATAAAGATGAAAGATAAGACCATCACCGAAACACTCGAAAAAATAGCCGCCGTATCCGAAAATGCGGGAATCAAGGGAGTGGGTGAAAGATGTCCGATGCCGTCCCTTACGGAAACGGAAAAGATTATCCGCGACCTGCTTGCTTTGCTTTTTCCGTCGTATTTTGCGGCTGATTCGGCAGACCCCACCACGCTTCTTGCCGATGTGTCGTCAAGGCTTAAAAGACAGATAGATTTATCTGCGCAGATTACCGGCACGAGCATTGATTCTTCGCAAGTCTGCGAAAGCTTTATCGAAAAGCTTCCGGCTATTTACGAAAAGCTTTTGAAGGATATTGTTGCGCTTTATGAGGGCGACCCTGCGGCAAAGTCGAAGGAAATGGTGCTTATTTGCTATCCCGGATTCTATGTAATAGCGGTATACAGACTTGCACATGAGTTATACCTGCTCGGCGTGCCGACTGTGCCGAGAATGATGACGGAGTACGCTCACGGTAAGACAGGCGTCGATATTCATGCAGGCGCGACAATAGGCGACTATTTCTTCATAGACCACGGCACGGGCATAGTAATAGGCGAAACCACGGTGATTGGTGAGCATGTCAAGCTGTATCAGGGCGTAACGCTCGGCGCAAAGAGCTTCAGGACGGATACAAGCGGCAATCCCGTCAAGGATATCAAGCGTCACCCGAACATCGGAAACAATGTCGTAATATACGCAAATGCAACGATTCTCGGCGGAGATACTTATATAGGAGATAACAGTATTATAGGCGGTAATGTCTGGCTTACCGAATCGGTTCCCGAAAACAGCAAGGTATACTACACGGGCGAAAGCTCTATGAAATAAGGCATTTTGCAATTAAACGCTCACTTTTCAAAGTGAGCGCAGAGCCCTGACAAACTCGCGCTACCGGCAATAAGTAAATTTTTATAAAAAAATTTTATGTAAACTGTAAAAATTAAACACAGGTTCAAAAAAGAGGAATGACGGGCTTTATAAGCCCGTCATTATTGCCTTTTTCCGTTCTTTTCCTCTGTCGTACATTTGTACGCCGACGAAAAAAAGAACGAAAAATATCACTTCGTTTTCAGCACTCTGTCAGTCTGCTGACTTTGTCAGCAGACTGTGCGGCGGGTTTTCCCCGCCGCTTTTTTGTATATCTTACTCCGGTATAAGCACTCCGTAGCCGCCGCCGTTTCTCTTGTAAACGACATTTATTTTGTCCGTCTCGTTGTTGCGGAACACATAGAATCCGTGGGACGAAAGCTCCATCTCCATAACGGCTTCCTCCGCGTCCATCGTTCCGGCGATAAAATTCTTTGTTTTCACGACGGTATGTTCTTCC
>JAZQOM010000068.1:0-10026 GCA_045627885.1 Eubacteriales bacterium | reverse complement strand
CCTTGAGCATAAGCGCCTTGCTGTCGGGCTTGATACCCGGTAAAACTCTCGATGCGTGATTATCGTCAAAGAGCTTGCCGCCGAATTCAAGATAAAGCTTGCCGCCGAATTCGCCTATTCTCTTTCTTATCTGCTCGGACTGAAGCCTTATATAAGCGTCGTTGTCAAAGCCTGTCGCGTTCATTGTTTTTGCCCCCTGTTATACCTTATATTAAATATACGAAGTGTGTTTTCCGCGCATTTTTCGGTAAGCTCCTCTACGGAAATTCCGCGGAGCTCTGCTATTCTTTCCGCCGTGTGTATCATAAAATGCGAGCCGTTGCGCTCTCCTCTGTGTGGCACGGGCGTAAGATACGGCGCATCCGTCTCCAAAAGCAGTCTGTCCTCGGGACAAGCCGCCGCCGTAAGAAGCGGTGCCTTTGCGTTCTTGAAGGTGACGACTCCGCCGAGCGATATCGCATATCCGAGTTCAACAAGCTCCGAAAGTGTTTCGACACTTCCGGAAAAGCTGTGGACGACTCCCGTGACATCCGGAAATTCTCTTATTATCTCCATGGTATCCGCTATCGCGTCGCGGGAATGTATCACTACCGGCATTTTGAGCTTTTGCGCAAGAGACATCTGCAATCTGAACCACTTTTTCTGAATATCACGCGGTGAAAGGTCGTAGTAATAGTCGAGCCCTATCTCGCCTATTGCGACTACCTTTTCGTTTTCGGTCGCTATGCGCTCTATTTCGGAAAGCGAATTCTCATCCTCTTGTGCTTTTTCGGCTTCGTGAGGGTGAATGCCGGCAAGCGCATATATAAAGGGATACTCTTTTGCAAGCTCCGCCGCGGCAAGTGAGCTTTTTACATCGCTTGACGCGTTGATTATAATATCGACTCCGGAGCTTTTCGCAAGAGCTATCGCTTCTGCCCTGTCCGCATCAAATCGCTCATCGTCATAGTGCGCGTGGGAATCTATTATCATTTTATCTTATCTTTGAGCCGCATTCCGCAGCGTCGTCGATAAAGAGGACACGGACATCTTCTTCGCCGGAAGCAAGAATCATTCCGTTGCTCTCTACTCCGCGCAGTTTTACCGGCGCAAGATTTGCGACAACCGCAACCTTTTTGCCTATAAGCTGTTCGGGCTTATAGAATTTTGCTATTCCGCTGACTATCTGTCTTGTCTCAAAGCCCAAGTCTATCTGCATAACAAGGAGCTTATCCGACTTCTTTACGGGCTCGCAGCTCAATATCTTGCCGACGCGAAGGTCAACCGACGCGAAGGTGTCTATATTTATCTCAGAAGCTACGGGCGCATACTGCTTTGCAGTTGCCGCCGCCTTTTTCGCCTCGATTTCGGAATATATTTCTTCGAGTACCTTCTGCTCGTCAAGTCTTGCAAACAGAGCGCTTGCGTCGTCCGCAACCTTTGTGCCCGCCTCAAGTACGCCGAATTTTCCGACGCTCTGCCATGTGTTCTTGTCCGTTCCGAGCTGTCTTATTATCTCCGCCGATGTTGCAGGCATAAACGGTGAAAGCAGAACCGCCGCCGTTCTTATGCTCTCGGCAAGGTTATACATAACTGTTTTGAGTCTCGGAAGCGTATCTTCGCTCTTTGCAAGAATCCACGGAGCAGTTTCGTCGATGTACTTATTGCATCTCGAAAGCAGTGTGAATATCTCATCAAGCGCATCAGCCGTCATAAATGCGTTAATCTTTTCCTCGCATTTTTCAGCCGCCGAAATCGCGGTGCTTATAAGCTCGTCATCGTGCTCTCCCTTTGCTTCGGGAGCGGGAATTGTACCGCCGAAATACTTCTTTATCATCGCAATCGTTCTCGAAACAAGGTTTCCGAGTGTGTTTGCAAGGTCGGTATTGTATTTTGATACGATTGCTTCGTAGGTGATGCTTCCGTCGTTGCCGTAGGGCATCTCGGAAAGCAGATAGTACCTTACCGCGTCAACGCCGAAGCGCTCTACAAGGTCGTCGGCATAGATGACATTTCCCTTGGACTTGCTCATCTTGTCGGCTCCGAACAAAAGCCACGGATGACCGAAGATGTGCTTGGGAAGCGGCTCGCCGAGTGCCATCAGAATTATGGGCCATATAAGAACATGGAAGCGGAGTATATCCTTTCCGATTATCTGAACATCGGCAGGCCAATACTTTGAATAAAGCTCTCCCTTTTCGTCAACCGAATATCCCATAGCAGTAATATAGTTCGAGAGGGCGTCAACCCAGACATAGATTACATGGTCAGGGTCAAAATCCACCGGAATTCCCCACTTGAAAGATGTTCTCGAAACGCACAAATCCTGAAGTCCCGCGTCGAGGAAATTCTTTACCATTTCATTCTTTCTCGATTCGGGGAATATGAAGTCGGGATGCTCATTTATATAATCCTTGAGTCTGTCGGCGTACTTCGAGAGCTTTAAGAAATACGCCTTTTCCTTTGTCTCGGTGACATCGGCTCCGCACACGGGGCATTTGCCGTCTTCGGTAAGCTGTGACTTTGTGTAGAATGCCTCGCAGGGAAGGCAGTACATTCCGGAATATTCTCCGAGGTAGATATCACCCTGCTCATACAGCTTTTTGAATATCTTTTGCACTGCTTTTTCGTGATAATCGTCCGTTGTGCGGATAAATTTATCGTAGCTTGCGCCCATAAGGTCGTAAACCTTTTTGACCTCTCCGGCGACGCGGTCCACATGCTCCTTGGGAGAAATGCCGTTTGCCTTTGCGTCGTTTTCTATCTTCTGACCGTGCTCGTCCGTGCCGGTAAGAAAGAATACATCGTAGCCCATCGCTCTCTTTGCTCTCGCTATCGCGTCGGCAAGGATAACCTCGTATGTGTTTCCGACATGAGGCTTTCTCGATGTGTAGGCTATCGCCGTTGTGAGATAATATTTTTCATTCTTTGCGTCAATCATTTTCCGTATTTGCTCCATTCTCAATAAGTTCGTCTATTTTTTCAACGGCGGCTGTCATCTGCGAATCCTCGTTGCCGTTTTCGCCTGCCGCGTATTCGACCGTAATATCCGGAAAAACGCCTATTCCGTCGAAGTTGTCGCTGAACGGCGGCATATATAATTCGGTGGATATTTTCATACCCGTATTGTCCGCAAATTTCTTTATGCTCTGAACTCTGCCCTTGCCGTATGTAACCGTTCCGACAAGATATCCGAGCTTGTAGTCCTTTATCGCGGAAGAGAAAAGCTCTGCGGCCGATGCCGTGTAATTATTGGTGAGTACGCAGATGTTGCCTTTAAGGCAATTTTTGTCGGAGCTTATCACCGTTTCTTCGCCGTCGGCGTTCAAAAGTCTGACTATCGGGCCCTCGGGCAGAATGTAGTCAAGCACGGAGCATACCGCGTCAAGCTCTCCGCCGAGATTGTTCCTCAAATCGAAAATAAACGAATTTATTCCGCTTGACTTGAGCTTTTCCATGATTTTTTTGAACTCTTCGGGCGTGCTCTTGTTGAATTCGGTTATCTGAACGACGCCTATATAGTCATTTATAATGCGCGATGATACCGACGAATAGCTTACGACGGCTCTGACTATTTTAAGCTCCGATGTTGAACCCGTATCCGCCTTTATGACGGTAAGAGTAACGCTTTCGCCCTCGTTGCCGGCTATTGACTCAACGACGGCGTTGTAGCCGTCATTTGCAACGGTGAGCCCGTCAACTCCGATAATCATATCGCCCTCGGCGATTCCCGCGCCGTCGGCAGGAGAATTGGCGGTGACGCCGATAACCTTTATCGCCTGCGCCTTTTCGTCATAGCTTACCGTGACGCCGATGCCGGTCATTTTGCCGGATAAGCTGAGCACAAGGTTTGCGTATTCTTCTTCATTGTAATACGCCGCGTACTTATCCCCTATGCCGCTTATATAGCCCTTGAGCATACCGTCCATAACGGCTTCGTCGTCCACATCGCCTATATACTCGGATTTTACTATTTTATCCAAATTATTCAGTTTTTCATACATCTCGGTATATTTCAGATAATCGCTTATCTTTTTTTGATAAAGCTTGTTCAAAACGAGGTATGTAGCCGTAAAAGCAAGCAATATCGCAAATATGACAAGTGCTATTGATGTGCCGAGCGTTATTTTTTTATTCATTATGCCCCTCCGAAGGGAAAAACTTCAAAATTTACCGAAATACTTTATCTCGGAGTTGAAATATAGCCTTTCTTTATCGGGTCTACCGCGGTTCCGCCTTCTCTTACCTCAAAGTGCAGGTGATTTCCCGTTGAACGACCCGTCGTGCCTACATAAGCGATGACATCGCCCTCTTTGACGGTCTGCCCTACCTTTACGGCAATCGAATTGCAGTGACCGTAAACCGTGACAACTCCGCCGCCGTGGCTTATCATTACGCAGTTGCCGTAGCTTCCGTTATAGCTTGCAAGAGTAACCGTTCCGGAGCTTGCCGCAAAAATCTTGGTGTTCTTTGGGGCGGGAAGGTCGATTCCCTTATGGAAGCTCTGCGCTTGTCCCGTTACGGGGTGCACTCTGTATCCGAAGCCGGAACTTATTCTCGTATAAGCCGATGCCGGGATTGGGAATGTCATTTTGCCGCCCTTGTACTTTGTTCCCTTTGCGGCTTCTTCCTGCGCTATCTTTTTGGTCAGCTGGTCGATATACGCCTCGGATGCGGCAATCTGCTTTTCGATTTTTTTCTGTTCTTCCTCGGTGCGGTTTAGCTGCGACTGAATCTCAACAATCAAGCCGTCTATCTCCGTTTCGGTATCGACAAGCTCCTTCTTTATACCGTTGAGCTCGTCGTAATAGCCCTCTTTTTCCGCCTTTTCAGTCTCTATTTCCTTGGTTATTGCGGCAAGAGCATTTGTATTGTCCTCAAGCTCTTCGATAAGCGTCTTGTCGTAGTTGAGTATTCTGTTTGAATATTCATCGTCGGAGAGAAAATCAAAAAGGTTGTCCTCCGAGAAGAAAAGCTCAAAGTCGGTATACTGACCGTACATATAGTTGTAGCGAAGCGTCTGCTTGAAATTCTCGTAGTTTGTCTCTGTCTGCAAAGCAAGACCTATGCGTCTTGTCTGCTTGATGTCAAGCATTGTCTCATACGCCGCGATAAGGCGCTCGACCGAAAGTATCTCCGCTTCTATGCAGAGCTTCTGCTGTTCGAGCTCTATTTTTATATCGTATTTGTCAGCCTTCTGGTCTTTGAGGCTCTGTATCTTCTTTTTGTTTTCTTCTTTTTTCTTCTTGAGAGAGCTGAGATTGCTCTGCTCCGCCGTTTTGAGCTCCTTATTTGTTTTTGCGGAAGCATCGATGAACACAGTGGGTGCGGAAGCGACAAGCATCAGCGCACAGATGACAAGGCATATTAGCGATTTGAAAATTCTTTGCTTTTTCATCTCATATCCTCCTTATTTCTTCGAATATTTCTTTACGGAAAAGATGCTTGCAAACATACCGACTATTATTCCGAAGCCGGCAAAAAGTATCGCAATATTGGGTGCAAGCTGACTGAATTCGAGCATTTTTATATACGAAACATTTTCAACTATTCTCGCAAATACATATTCGTACAAGTACCACTGCACGGGGAATGCTATCACAAGCGCTATTACCGCAACATAGAACGATTCGAGCACAAACGGGAGCGTTATAAACCAGTTGCCCGCGCCGATGAGTCGCATTACGCCTATCTCGTCCGCTCTTGCGTGAACGGAGAGCTTTATCGTATTGACTATGACAAGCACGGCAACAAGGAACACAAGTGCCCACAGCGCTATAAATATCACGGAAATACTGTGCTTTAAGCCCTCTAACTTCTGTGTTATCACATCATAGCTCGAAACATACTTTTCTTCAATGAGTCCCTTCTTTACAAGCTCGGACGAAATAGCCGATTTGAGTTCTTTCAGAGCTCCGTCAGACGAGTTGTACTTTATCTCTATGGCATCGGGAAGAGGATTGTCGTTTCCGAGCGAATCGAATATCTCGGGATGCTCTTCGTATTTATGCTTTTGATTTTCGAGAGCCTCTTCCTTTGTGATTACCGTATATTCGTCTATATATTTTTTCATGCTCTTTCCGTCGAGCTTTGCTGTGACTTCGTCTATCTGCACTCCGTCGTTAAGGTAGACTATCACTTTGTCGAGCTTGTGAAGCTCGCTGAGGCTTGAATTCATCGTTACGATAAGCAGTGAAAAGCTTCCGGTTATGATGAGCGATGCCGCAAGGACGAGTATCGACGCGACACTCATCGCCGCATTTCTCTTGAAGCTCAAAAAAGCCTGCGAGAAGAAATAGCCTATCTTATAATGTCTCATCGTCGTATCCTCCTCTTCTGTCGGACACGATTGTGCCATTGTCAAGCGTGATTACTCTCTGCTTGTAGTGATTGACAAGAGCCCTCTCATGCGTTATTACAATAACCGTTTTTCCGAGCTTGTTGAGCCTTACGAGAAGCTCCATCATCTCTATACTCATCTCGGGGTCGATGTTGCCCGTGGGCTCGTCCGCGATAATCATACGCGGATTGTTCGCTATCGCTCTCGCAAAAGCGACTCTCTGCTGCTGACCGCCCGAAAGCTCGTTGGGAAAGCGATTTGCTTTTTCCGAAAGCCCCACAAGCTCGAGCATCCACGGAACTCTCTTTTCGATATTCTTCTCCGGCTCTCCGATTACGCGCATCGCGAATGCCACATTTTCGTAAACCGTCTTATCGGGAAGAAGCCGAAAATCCTGGAACACCGTTCCGATATTTCTTCTGAGCCGCGCAACCTTGTGCGCGCCTATTCTCGAAAGGTTGAACTCATCAATCATTATCGTTCCGGAGCTTACCTTCTCCTCTCTTATGAGGAGCTTGCCGAGAGTGGATTTGCCCGCTCCGGTCTTGCCTATAAGGAACACGAATTCCCCGTCGTTTATCGTTAAGTTTATATCCGAGAGAGCCGTTGTCTTTCCGGGATACACCTTTGAAACATTTTCAAATGTAATCATTTTCAGTCCTCATTAAGATTCTTCGACGAAAGATACTTTCTTACCATCAGGGCAACCTTGAAGGTTATCGCATTCTCGAATTCCCTGAGGTCAAGTCCCGTCAGCTTCTTTATCTTCTCAAGTCTGTAAACGAGAGTGTTTCTGTGGATAAAGAGCTTGCGGCTCGTTTCGGAAACATTGAGGCTGTTCTCGAAGAAGCACTGAATGGTGAGCAGCGTCTCTCTGTCCAAAGCGTCTATCGAGCCGTTCTTCATAACTTCATTTAAGAACATCTCGCAGAGCGTTGTGGGCAAGTGGTAGATAAGTCTGCCGATGCCGAGGCTCTCATAGCTCGAAATGTTCTTTTCCGAATCGAATACCTTTCCTATTTCAAGCGCTATCTGCGCTTCCTTATATGACCTGCCAAGCTCCTTTATTCCCGCCACGACGGTTCCTATGCCTATTGCGACATTGGAATAGAACTCCGTGCTTGCGGTATCGGCTATCTGATTTGCTATGGCGTCGGCTTCTTTGGCGTCAAAGCTGTTTAAGCACTTGACAAGCGCTACATCCTGCTCGCTTATTCCGATGACATAGTCTCTGTTCTTGTCGGAGAATATGCTGCGAAGCATATCTATCGGAACAACATCCGGCTTCTTTGCAAATCTTATTAAGAGCGCAACCATCGGCTGTGTATCCGAGAAGCGAAGCTCCTTTGACTTTGTATATACATCGGCAGGCAGAATATTGTCGAGTATTATGCTCTTTATAAAGCTCGTCTTATCGTACTTGTCATCGTAATACGCCTTTATGTTCTCGAGAGCTATTGTGAGAATTGCAACCGTATTTGCGGAAAGCTCATCAGTTCCGACGGAGAATGCGGCAAACTCGACCTTCGACTTTGAGCCGATGGGCTTGAACATCACTCCGTCAACCGTGACGGTCTCGGCCATATACGCAAGCTCCTCGCCGGCTTTTCTGTAAAAGTCTCCTATCATCGAAAGGTCACTGCAAGCTACAATCTCTCCGGTGGCATCGATGACGCCTATCGTGCGGCTCACCGATTCCCCCATCTTATGCACGATACTCTGGAACAACCTGTTGGACATAATATATAACCTCCGTTGCAAAAGCTTTGACTTCCGCAATTTCCCTTATTTTATCATATATTTTATTATATATCATTCAAAAGCGGATTTCAATAGCTTTTTCGGCATTTTGAACAAAAAACTTACAAAAAACAGAACAAATTGCAAAAAAACGGGCTCATTTACCGTGGCGGACGGTTATGGCACTCCATTCGTTTTCGGTTTTCTCATCCGTTATTACAAGTCCGGCCGCCTCAAATGAGCGTCTTACCTGCAACACCCTCTCCCCGAGAATTCCGGATGCGATGAGCACGCCGTCTTCCGCAAGGGCTTTTGTGAACATATCGGTCATTCCGCAGAGAACATCGGCGACGATATTGGCAAGTATAAGCTTATACGGCCCGCCCGAAACAACCTTTTGTGCAAAGCTTTTGTCCGTCAGGGCATCGCCGCACAGAACGGTCACCTTGTCTTGTGCAAAGCCGTTGTCGGCAAGATTTTCTCTCGCGATGTCGCAGGCGTTTTGGTCAATGTCGACCGCAAGCGCCGAGCCTGCGCCCAAAAGCATCGCCGCTATCGTGAGAATGCCGCTTCCGCAGCCCATATCGAGCACTTTTATTCCGCTTTCGGTGTGCTTTTGCAGAATCTCGAGGCAGAGCTTCGTAGTTTCGTGCTGACCTGTTCCGAAGCTGCTTCCCGGGTCGAGCTTTACTATTCTGTATTTCTTCTCATCCTCTTCGGATACCGTCTCCCACGACGGCTTTATGAGTATCTTTTCTCCTATTTTGAGAGGCTTGAAATACTGCTTCCAGTTGTTTGCCCAATCCTCGTCCGCAACCTCGTCGAGAATTATCTTGAGGCTGCCGTATATTTCGTCATTGTTTTCTTTGTGGCGGCGGCAAAGCTCCTTTATGCTTTCAAGCTGCCTCTCCCCCTGCTCGTTTTCGCAGAGATATACGGTCACCGCACTCTCCATATCTCGCTTTTCGAGGAGCTTTTCGTCAACATAGTCCCACGGAACGCGCTTGTCGTTTAAGAATTCCTCAAAGCTCGGGGCGTCGTCTATTTCAAGTCCCGTTATTCCGAGCTCGGTAAGCTCGGGACAAAGGAGCTCCGTCCCTATCGGCGTTGTCTTTACTGTCACTTTTTTGAATTTCATACTTTCCTCCGAATCTCAATACATATCCATTTTCATTTTACACCGAAAATGTGTACGAATCAAGCAAAAGATTTGACAAAACCGTTCATTTGCGATAAACTGTCTTCAATAACGGCGGGAGGTATATTATGCCGAGGTTTTTTATTCCGACGGACAATATTGACGGCAACATCATCCGCATAGACGGGAGCGACGCGCATCACATCACCCGCGTTCTGCGAATGGCAAAGGGAGATATGCTCACCGTATGCGATATGGGCAGACGGGAGCATGAGTGCGTAATAGAAGAATTTACGAAAGAAAGCGTTTTTCTGCGCGTGATTTCTTCCAAAGAAAGCTCAAACGAGCCGAGCATTTCGGTCACTCTTTACCAAGGTCTTCCGAAGTCGGACAAGCTTGAACAGATAATACAAAAAGCGGTGGAGCTCGGTGTGTATAAAGTTGTTCCCGTGGAAGCGGAAAGGTGCGTTTTTAAGGTAAACGACGGCTTTGCAAAAAAGCTCGAAAGATATAACGCGATATCTCTTTCCGCCGCAAAACAATGCGGCAGAGCATACATCCCGAAGGTGACGGAAAGCATAAAATTTCCGGAGCTCGTAAGGCGGCTGAAGGCGCATAAGCTCTCATTTATCTGCTATGAGGGAACCGATGTTGTTCCGATAAAATCGTTGTGCGAAAAAGCTCTTGCGGAAGGCGCAGACGATATCGGATTTTACATTGGCCCCGAGGGCGGTCTTTCCGCTTCGGAAATAGAACTCATTAAAAAAGAAAATGTCGCGCTGTGCGGTCTCGGAAGCAGAATTTTGAGGACGGAAACGGCTTCGGGATG
>JAZQOM010000067.1:0-29898 GCA_045627885.1 Eubacteriales bacterium | reverse complement strand
GTCGTCGTCGGCGTACAAGCGTACGACAGAGGACAAAATCGGATAAAGACAGGTAAAGACGGGCATTTTTGCCCGTCTTTACGACTTTTCTGTCTTTGAGTTACGGCTTTGGTGAGAGTTTTGGTTTTACATTAAGTTTTTATGACTGTTCTCATTTATACATATTAACTGTCGGTCAGGCAAGTTTGTCATCCGTCTGACCCCGCCGAAGATTTTTTCTTCGGCGGGGTTTACCATATTATGCTTCCGTATCGTTCGATGCCGTTTGCGCCGCTTTTTTATATCAATTCCTTTATCAAATTGAGCGCGTAGTGGGCAAAGCCGAGGTCGTTTGGGTGCTCGTCGTCGGAGTAATACCGCTCCGTATGCGGAACGAGCTTCTCGCCGTCTGCCACGCGGTAACCGTATTCTTTTGCCACTCTTTCCGTTTCCGCGGCTATGCCGCGCAGAAGAGCGTAGCTTGCGGGCTGTGTCTTTTCAACCGTAATCCACGGCGGCGTTATCACCGTAACATTTTTGCCGCCGTACATTTTGTCGAATTTTTCAAAAAACGACGCGATGCTCTCGCACGATTTTTTGAGACTGCCCGTATACACCATATCGTTTGTTCCGAGCGCGACAATCACATCCGTCGGTTCAAAGTTTATATCCATAAGCGCCGATGCGTCGAATCTGTCGCCGCCGACGCTTTGATTGAGATAATCCGCGCCGAAGAATCTTCTTAAGAAAAACGGATAGTTGTTCGACGAAGTGTTGTCGAGAAGTCCTTGCGATATCGAATCTCCGATTATGAGAAATTTTCTTTTGCTCACTTTTGTCGGTTCAAAATCGCCTATATCGAAATTTGCAACCGATACCACCGCGTTGCACGGGAAAACGACCGTCACTTTCTTTTTGCCCGCTTTTGCGAAGATATGTTCCGTCGTATGAACGCTTCCTTCGCTTTGATATTCGAGCTTTATCGACTCATAAAGAACATCGTCCTCGAATATGTCGAAGGTCGGGTTTGAGTCGCGGAACATCGTCGTCCACGACTTGTGAACGATGTAGTCAAAAGACATTTTTTTCGCATCCGTGTAAAACTCGGCAAGAACGCCCGCGTTTGCCTTTGCGTAAGCGCCGTTTGGGAGCCTTTCGTATCTTTCGAGCTGCTCTTTTGAAAAGCGCATCGGCATAAAAAAGCCGTTTTCTTCTTCCGAAAAGTAAAGTGTTCCCTTAAAAATCGTTTTAATATCCATATCCGTTCCTAAACATACGACCGGTCAAAGCCATGACCGGTCGTGATATTTTTTATTCTGCGGGCTTGTCTTCTTTGGGAAGGCAGGCTTTTCTCGAAAGATTGAATCTGCCCTTCTCATCTATCTCAATGAGCTTTGCGGTGACTATATCGCCGACCTTTACGACATCTTCAACTTTTTCGACACGCTTGTTGTCGAGCTTCGAGATGTGAATCATACCGTCTCTGCCGTTGCCGAGGTCCATAAATGCGCCGATGGGGAGGATTCTCAAAATCTCGCCCGTTATAATCTCTCCGACCTCGGGAACATGAACGATGCCCTCGATAATCTTCTTTGCCGCGTAAGCGCCGTCGCGCTGTACGCAGGTGATGAATACGGAGCCGTCGTCCTCGATGTCAATCTTCGCGCCGGTATCGGCACAAATCTTCTGGATGACCTTTCCGCCCGAGCCGATGACTTCTCTGATTTTTTCGGGGTCAATCTTCATTGTGAGCATCTTCGGAGCATATTCGGAAACATCCGCTCTCGGAGCGGGAATTGCTTTGAGAATAATATCGTCGATGATGTAGCATCTGCCCTCATAGGTCTTTTCAAATGCCTGCTTGATTATCTCGGGAGTAAGTCCGTCAATCTTGAGGTCCATCTGAATTGAGGTGATGCCCTTCTTCGTGCCGGCTACCTTGAAGTCCATATCGCCGAAGAAGTCTTCAAGTCCCTGAATATCGGTCATCGTCATCCAGCGGTCACCCTCGGTGATAAGTCCGCAGGAGATGCCGGCAACGGGAGCCTTAATCGGAACGCCCGCATCCATAAGCGCAAGCGTTGAGCCGCATACGGAAGCCTGCGATGTGGAGCCGTTTGAAGAAACGACCTCGGATACGAGTCTTATCGTATAGGGAAATTCTTCCTTTGAGGGAAGTACGGGAACGAGAGACCTCTCGGCAAGAGCGCCGTGACCGATTTCTCTTCTGCCGGGGCTTCTTACAGCCTTTGCTTCGCCTGTTGAGTAGCCGGGCATATTGTAGTGGTGCATATATCTCTTGGAGTCTTCACCGTCGATTCCGTCAAGAATCTGCTCGTCTTCTCCGGAGCCGAGTGTGGCGATGGTGAGAACCTGTGTCTGACCTCTTGTGAAAAGTCCGGAGCCGTGAACTCTCTTGAAGATTCCGACTTCTGCGGCAAGGGGACGAATCTCGTCCATCTTTCTGCCGTCAACACGCTTGCCTTCGTCGAGAAGCCAGCGGCGTACGATGAATTTCTGAATCTTGTAGAGCACCTCGTCGAGCATAAGTGCGCCGTCGGGATACTGCTCGTCGTACTTTGCGTGAACTGCTTCGTATATGGGCTTGAGTCTTGCGTCTCTTACTGTCTTGTCGGGAGTGTCGAGAGCCGCCTTGACATCTTCGATAACCTCGCTCTTAATCTGCTCAAAGAGGTCGTGGTCAACCTCAGCGGAGGGATAGTCGAACTTCGGCTTGCCAATCTGAGCTCTTATGTCGTTTATGAACTTGACGACCTCGCCGTTTACCTTGTGAGCTTCCATAATTGCGCCGAACATAACATCGTTGGGAACTTCGTTTGCGCCGGCTTCAATCATAACCACCTTCTGCTCGCTCGATGCGACGGTGAGCTGGAGGTCGGATTTTGCTCTCTCTGCTTCGGTGGGGTTGATGACATATTTGCCGTCAACAAGACCGACATGAACGCCGGAGATAGGGCCGTTCCACGGAATATCGGAAACGGTGAGCGCAAGAGATGCGCCTATCATAGCCGCCACCTCAGGCTCGCAGTCGGGGTCGACGCACATTACCGTAAGGCTTAATACGACATCGTTTCTCAAATCCTTGGGGAAGAGAGGACGGATGGGACGGTCGATAACTCTCGACGAAAGAATTGCCTTCTCGGGAGGACGACCTTCGCGTCTGTTCCAGCTTCCGGGAATCTTGCCTACGGAATAGAGCCTTTCTTCAAAGTCAACGGAGAGGGGCAAAAAGTCGATGCCGTCTCTGGGTGCGGCAGACGCGGTAGCGCAGGCAAGAACGGCGGTGTCGCCGTATCTTACGATGCAGGATGCGTTTGCAAGCTGTGCAACCTTGCCGAATTCGACCGTAAGAGGTCTGCCCGCAAGGTCCATGGTGAATGTTCTGTAATTTTCGAACATCTTTTTTCTCCTTTATAATATATTTCACACGCGGAGAAGTTGCCTTTAGCACTTATTCACGGTCTTTCATAAAAAAGACTGCGGATAACTGCTAAAGAAAGAATACCTCTCCGCGAATGTGCTCGTAAAAAAGGGCGGTTTTTGCCGCCCTTTTTGTTCGGACTTATCTGAGTCCGAGCTTTGCCTTGATGTTACGGAAACGCTCGATATCTTTCTTTTCAAGATAGTTCAAGAGGTTTCTTCTGTGACCTACCATCTTAAGAAGGCCTCTGCGGCTGTGGTGGTCGTTGTGATTCTTCTCAAGGTGAACATTGAGCTCGTTGATACGCTTTGTAAGAACGGCAATCTGTACCTCGGGAGAACCCGTGTCACCCTCGTGAACGGCGTACTCTTTGATGATGTTGGTCTTTTCCTGTGCTGTCATGGCTTTTACCTCATTTCGTATATTACCGTAAATCCCAGCGTGAGGTCTGAGGCATACCCGAAAGGGCATAATATCCCCATACCGAGAAATCGGCTTGTATATGATAACACACTTTTGAGCGTTTGTAAATAGTTTTTTTAATATTTTTTATTTTATTCTCAAAACGGGAAATACTTCCCCGTTTTTCCTTTGCGTGGGAGAATCATTGGTTGATATATTCAATATTGCCTGTGTCTGCTTGTGTAATGTGATGATTTTTCGCTAAAGCCCTTTACTTTTTTTCAATTTTGTTATACAATTTCAACAGATAGTACACTCAGTTTTTCACAGGGAGAGAAAAAGTATGAAAAAAAGACTACCCGCACTGATTCTTGCCGTGTTTATGCTTGCAAATGTATTTGCATTCACAACGGCGGCAGTCGACGAAACGGCACTTGAGCCGTATCACGAAGCCGATATTCTCGATTTGCGCTTTTCCGATAAAAATGTCGAGAATGTCGCAGGCTCGAAGATAGTAAAATCCGTAGGAATAGTCGAATATTCGGCAGGCGGAAGCGCGAGAGCTTCGTTTACGAACTTCGGCAAAAAGAACATTACGATAGGAAATAAAACCTATAACGCAAATGTATTCTACAAGAACGAAGACACCAACACGATGATGATAAGCTTCGCGCAATCGACGGAAACATACAGGAACGCTCTTGCAGACGGCTTTACGCTTGAGGCGGCGTTTGATGTTCCCAAATACCTTTCGGGCGGAACATACTGGGGCCCCGACGCTCCCAGAGAAGCGAATGCCGTCGTAAGCTCGATGAACGGCGGCGGATATGTCATAGCGGTATCGCATAAGGACTGCCCCACGGGCAAAGCGAAGATATATTTCTCCGCGAGAAACGCCGACACCGCTGCCAATGTATGCGTTGTCGCGGACGGATTGTATTCCGACGGCGAGCACATATTTGTCACGGCACAGCTCGACAAGGTAAATTCAAAGATAAAAATATTCATAAACGGCGAGCTTAAGGGCGAGAAAGCTTTCACCGGAGCTTTCGGACTTGCGGCAGGCGCAAACGCACCGTATCTTGCCGTAGGCGGCTCAATATCGAGCTCCACCAATCCGACGGGCTACAAATGCAGCGCTCCCCTCAATTTATCGACGCTCAAGCTCCGCAGCGATGTTTTGACAGAAAGCGCAGTAGCGGCAGCTTACGCCGCCGAGCTTGCAAAGCTCGGAGACCCCGTATCCGTCAGCGATGAAGCTGACAAGACGGGCGACAGCATAATAAAGCTCCTTCTTGCAAAGAACGCAAATGTTTATGCCGACGAGCACAGCCTCGGCGCTCCCGAGATAAAGGAATACAGCGGAACAGCCGTGCAGAGCGGTTTTGCCGGTGTGGGCGAGGTTACGCTCAAGGTTGAAGGTAAAGAGGTCAAAACCGTCGGCTTTACAAAGAGCGCGAAGAACGATATTATCGGAATAAAGATGAGCTCCTTTGCTTCATCTGTCGTAAGCGAGCTTGAGAACGGATTTTCCGTCGAAACGGGATTTGTCGTTCCGAGCGGACTTTCGACGAGCGGATATAACTACTTTGTCGGTGCCGCAAACAACGGCGGCTTCGGAATCTGCTCAAAGGACGGCAAGCTCTGCTTTGTAATAAATGACGGCGAGGAAAAATCCGTAGCAACGGATATGCCCGCAGTCGGAACATTCTGCCATGTCATAGGCATATACGACAATACCGCAAAGACGATAACCATGTGGCTCAACGGCAATAAGGTCGGAACGACCTCCGTTTCGGGATTCGATGCAGGCTCGTGGAGCGATATCGCTTCGATAGGACTCGGCGGCACTGCGGCTTCCGACGCGGATTACACGGCAAATCCGGCTCCGGCGGGAACGATAATCACGGGACTTGATGTCCACGCAAACGCTCTTACCGAGCAACAGGCAAAAGAGGCGTATGAGGTTACAATGGCAAAATTGGGATTTTCGGTAGTGGTAAGGCATTATGACGATGACTTTGAGCCCGTGCTTCGCTTCTTGGTAACGAGCGATGTCCATATAAGCTCGGCATCGGACGCGAGAGCCGCAAAGCTTGCGGGCGCACTGTCCGACGCTTATTCAATCGCGCGCGACTCCGGTAACCACTATAAAAAGCTCGACGCAGTCGAGGTCATCGGCGATATAGCCGACAACGGAACGGAAGCGCAGATGAGCGCGGCCAAGTCCGTATTCGACGCGGGCATCGACTATGACGAGACACAGCTTCTTGTCACGATGGGCAACCACGACTACTACGAGGGCAACAGTGCAAGCACAACTCCGTGGGTACAGGAAGACCGTTTTGACACGGCATTCTCTTATGCAAACGACACTCTTGCCGAAGGCGCACAGCTTATTGCGGAAGACAGAGCTCCCAACACGCATTATGTTATAAACGGATACCATTTCATCAACCTTTCCGTTGACGGAACCGGCTGGACTTATACGGAGTCAAAGGTCAACTGGCTCAAAGAACAGCTTGACGCGGCGGTAAAGGACACGGGCGCGGATAAGCCCATATTCGTATTCCACCATATCGGCGAGGTCGATACGGTTATCGGAACAGACCACTACGGCGGAGACCCCGGCATAGGAATTCTCACCGAGCTTCTCGAAAGCTACCCGCAGGTAGTGGATTTCTCCGGACACAGCCATCATCCCATAAACACCCCCTTCGCACTCTTGCAGGAGGGCTGCACGATGGTCGGAACGGGTACGCTCAAAACCGCCGGAACGCTTTACGCAAACGGCGCCTCAATGCAGGAAGCCGACGGTGTCAGCCTTTCGGATGTATCGCAGGTACTCGTCGTTGAGGTTGACAAGGACAGCCGCACGAGAATCAGAGTTTACGATACAACCAAAAACAAGTTTATGAGCCAGAGCTGGATGCTCGAGAGCTATAATCCGAAGGATTTTGTCTATACGAGAAATTATCTCAAGGACGGAAAAATACTCTTCGACGATGACGCAAAGCTCAACATCACAAAGGTTACAAAGAGCCTTGTTTCGTTCAATTTCGATACAATAAGCGCTAAGAGCGATTTCCTCCCGAACGCATTTCTTGCCGAAATATTGGATTCTGACGGAAATGTCGTTTCAGAGCGCTATCTGAGATGGGCATACTACGACGAGGACTTTGACGCGGTGCTCGAAACGGCGATGGGCGGACTTACGCCGGATACGGAATATAAACTGCGGGTAAGAGCGGTAAGCTCTCTGTATGAGCGCGACCCCGTAAGGGCAAGCAAGCAGTTCTCCGAGAATTGCCTTGAAAAGACCTTCAAGACACTGCCCGATTCCGATGCTCCGCTCACGGCGGATATACTCAACACATCAATCGGCACGAATTCCATAAGCGACGCTTCGGGAAAAATGACCGCAACCGTAAGCGGCTCGCCCGTGTACGCCTACGACGACACGATAGGAATGAACACGATTAAGTTCCCGGCAAACAGCTCGTATGTCAAGTTCGCGGACTACAAGGATGTGGCAAACGCGATGTCGTACGGCTTTACGGTTGAAGCGTATTTCAAGATAGACGAATTCAACTGCGACGCGTCAAGCAGTAAATCGCCGATGGGCTCACAGCAGTCCGGCGGCTTCGGCTTTGACATAAAGCCGAACAATCAGGTTCTTTATTCGGTATATACCGCCGGCTACAAGACACTTACCAAGACGCAGGACGCGGGCAAGTTCTATCATTGGGTAGGTGTTTATGACGGCGATACTCTCACCTGCTATGTAAACGGACACAAGATTGGCACATTACCGGCGCCCGCACCGATGACTTTCATAGGAACAGATGCCCAGGCGTTCTACCTCGGCGCCGATGTAACGGGAACGGGCGGAGCCGAAAGGCAGGCGCGTACAACGGTTGCTTTTGCAAGAATGTACAGCCAGCCCGCAAACGAGACGCAGGCACTCAATATGTGGAAAGAGGTCAGAGCTTTGCAGGATACGAAGGTGTATCCCGGCGACGATGACGACCCCGAATATTTGCTCTGGTCAAAGATTGACGAGCTTGACACGCAGTATGTCACGATATATGACCCTCACGGCGAGGTTCACGACCACGCAAACGACGACCTGGATGTAATGTACAGCGGTACCTGTGTGGTACAGCGCGGCGCACACCTTTATAGCGGCTCAAGCCACGATATCAGCGGCGGACTTCGCGCAAAAATTGCATTTACCGGAACGGCATTCAGATATGTCGTTCAGTACAGAGGCCCCGCGGGACAGTACGCCGGAAGCGTCGATGTATATGTTGACGGCGCATTCTACAAGACTGTAACAGGTCTTAACGCCAACAACAGTACAAGCAGATATGTAGCTCTCGAGATTCTCGGGCTCAAAGACAAAAAGCACGAGATAACCCTTATTTCCCACGACGGAACGAGATTCGTCGTAGACTTGTTCGAGGTTGTATTCGGAACGGGCAAGGACGAGGACGGAAAGCCGATACCGGAGATAAAGTCGTGGAACATAATCGACTGCACGGAGAGCGACTACATCACATACTATACGCCCACCGGCACAAAGTGCGATATCACCGGATTTAACACGGACGGTCAGACCGATTCCACCGCAACATGGCAGTTCTTCAACGGCTCTCACCTTCAGAACAGCACCGGAATATTCGGCAACTATGCAGACGGAGCATATTTCACGATAAAGTTCAAGGGAACGGGCATCCGCTATGTCACGCAGTTCAGAGGCCCCGTCACCGCGGATATTGATGTATATATCGACGGAGTCTATGCGGACACGGTTACGGGACTTTCGGCAAATAACGATACCACGCCGTTTACCGTATATGAGAACACATCTCTTTCGGACGGTGAACATACGGTTAAGTTTGTGGCTTCCGGAAGCGGACAGATGCCGTTTGACTATCTCGAGATATACGGAGAACCCGTCGGAGAATCCGATGTATTAAAGGGAGATACCGACGGAAACGGCAAGCTCGAATCCGATGACGCGATATATCTGCTTTACAGTGTGTTCTTCCCGACGAAATATCCCGCAAATCAGAATTACGACTTTGACGGAAACGGCAAGGTAGAATCCGACGACGCGATATATCTGCTCTATCACATATTCTTCCCGACAAAATACGAGCTCAAATAAACACTGTGCGCTCCGAGGAACACCTCGGAGCGCATTTTCTTTTTGCACTTTCACCTGCCGCTGTTTGATTTTGCGAAATTCGGGCATAATTTTGTATGTACGATTCATTTTTCTCCGCATAGATGCCCGTTTTCGCTTTTCAGTCCGAAAATTTCCGAAAAAAACGGAAATTTCCGCTTAAAAAAACAAAAAAATTGCATATATCCTATTGAAAAGCGGATGCTTTTATGCTACACTAAAATTTGAGATATAGTGTGTATGAATATACACTCTCTATACTAACAAGGAGGAAAAAGTTTCATGCAAAAGAAAATCAGCGCGTTCCCGTTCAAGGGCACACCCAAGCAGAAAGCTGCACTCAAGGCGGTTATTGCTGAGCACAAGGACGACAAGAGCAGTCTTATCGCCGTTATGCAGGAAGCACAGGATATCTACGGATATCTCCCCATTGAAGTACAGACCATGATTGCTGAAGGAATGGACATCCCGCTCGAAAAGGTTTTCGGCGTGGCAACATTCTACGCACAGTTCTCACTTTCACAGAAGGGCGAACACCATATTTCCGTCTGCCTCGGCACGGCTTGCTATGTCAAGGGCTCCGGCAAGGTTATGGAAGAGCTCGAGAAGGTTCTCGGCATCAAAGCAGGAGAGCTTACTCCCGACCAGAAGTTCAGCCTCGATGCGACAAGATGCATCGGCGCTTGCGGACTCGCTCCCGTTATGACAATCGGTGACGATGTTTACGGAAGAATGGAACCCAAGCTTGTAAAAGATATCATCGCTAAGTACTGATATCGCTAAAACACAGAAAGGAAATATTGGATATGAAATCAATAGAGGAACTGAACGCCGTAAAGGCAAAGACTCTTGAGAAGATTACCGTCCGTGAAGGACAGATGCGTATCCTTGTCGGACTTGCTACCTGCGGTATCGCGGCAGGCGCACGCCCCGTATACGATGCTTTCGTAGAAGGCGTGAAGAAAGCGGGACTTGAAAAGAAAGTCACCGTAGAGCAGACAGGCTGCATCGGAATTTGCCAGTACGAGCCCGTTGTAGAGGTTTATGAATACGGCAAAGACAAGACTACTTATGTTAAAATGAGCGCAGAAAAGGCTGCCGAGATTGTTGAAAAGCACATCAAGGGCGGCAAGCAGGTTGTCGATTACACAATCGGCGCCGCTAAAATCTGAAAGGGGAGGTATAAGAAAAATGGCTAAAAAGAACGAAGTTGCAACATCACTTAACCAAACCGAATTCTACAAGATGCAGAAGAGAGTCGCAATGAGAAACTGCGGCGTTATCAATCCCGAAAGCATCGATGAATACATCGCAAGAGACGGTTACTTTGCACTTGCAAAGTGCCTTAAAGAAATGACTCCCGACGATGTCATCAAGACGGTTATAGATTCAGGTCTCCGCGGCAG
The DNA here is from genome assembly GCA_045627885.1 of Eubacteriales bacterium. GTDB lineage: Bacteria > Bacillota > Clostridia > Oscillospirales > CAG-272 > CALCTE01. The sequence goes on along the minus strand of JAZQOM010000067.1, from coordinate 19,478 downwards.
AGGCGGCGGCGGATTCCCCACCGGCAGAAAGTGGAGCTTTGCAAAGGCTTCCGCAGGCGAGAAGAAGTATGTCGTCTGCAACGCCGACGAGGGCGACCCCGGCGCATTTATGGACCGTTCCGTACTCGAGGGCGACCCCCACGCACTCGTTGAGGCTATGGCTATCGCAGGATACGCCATCGGCGCAGACGAAGGCTGGATTTATGTCCGTGCAGAGTACCCCATCGCAGTCAAGAGACTTAAGCTTGCAATCAAGCAGGCAAAGGAATACGGACTTTTGGGCAAGAACATTTTCGGCACAAAGTTCAACTTTGAGCTTAACATTCGTCTCGGTGCAGGCGCATTCGTCTGCGGCGAAGAGACCGCGCTTATGACCTCTATCGAGGGCAACCGCGGCGAGCCCCGTCCGCGTCCTCCGTTCCCCGCAGTTAAGGGACTTTTCGCAAAGCCGACTGTTGAAAACAATGTTGAAACCTTTGCAAACATTCCTCAGATAATACTCAACGGCGCAGAGTGGTTTGCGTCCATGGGCACAGAGAAGTCCAAGGGCACAAAGGTATTCGCTCTCGGCGGCAAGATAAGCCACACCGGACTTGTTGAGATACCGATGGGCGTTACACTTCGCCAGATAATCGACGATATCGGCGGCGGCTGCCCGGACCGCAAAAAGGTCAAGGCAGTTCAGACAGGCGGACCTTCCGGCGGATGCATTCCCGCATCGTTGATGGATACTCCCGTTGACTACGATAACCTCACGGCTATCGGCTGCATGATGGGCTCCGGCGGTATGATTGTAATGGATGAAGACAACTGCATGGTCGATATGGCTAAGTTCTTCCTCGACTTCACGGTTGACGAATCCTGCGGTAAGTGCACACCTTGCCGTGTAGGTCTTAAGAGACTTCTCGAGAAGCTCGAAAAGATAACAAGCGGCAATGGCGAGCTCAAGGATATCGACGAGCTCGAAGAGCTTTGCAACTACATAAAGACAAACGCTCTCTGCGGACTCGGTCAGACGGCTCCCAACCCCGTTCTTGCAACACTGAAGTTCTTCCGCGAAGAGTATATCGCTCATGTTGTTGATAAGAAGTGCCCCGCAGGCGTCTGCAAGGGACTTGTCAACTACTACATCGACGCAGACAAGTGCAAGGGCTGCACAAAGTGCGCACGCAACTGCCCTGTCGGCGCTATCAGCGGTACAGTCAAGAATCCTCATACGATAGACACCAAGAAGTGCATCAAGTGCGGTGCCTGCATAAGCAACTGCGCATTCGGTGCAATCTATAAGAAATAAGGAAAGGAGTCCGCTTAAAATGAAAAAGGTAAATGTAATTGTTGACGGAATTCCCGTCAGCGTACCCGAGGGCTCTACCATTCTTGAAGCAGCCCGTAAGGCAGGCGTGGAGATTCCCACACTCTGCTTCATGAAACAGAAGAACGAGATAGGCGCTTGCCGTATCTGCGTTGTAGAAGCAACAGGTACACGCGGACTTGTAACCGCGTGCGTATATCCCGTAGCAGAAGGCATGGAGATAAAGACGAACACCGCCAAGATTCAGAAGTGCCGCAAGACTACACTTGAGCTTATGCTCTCCACCCATGATATGAGCTGCCTTTCATGCGTTCGCTCCACAAACTGCGAATTGCAGAAGCTCTGCAACGAGTACGGCGTTGACGCTCATCACTTTGACGGAGACAAGCCCCACTACGAAATTGACACATCAGCTCCTCACCTCGTACGCGACAACAACAAGTGCATACTCTGCCGTCGTTGCGTAGCAGCGTGCAAAGAACAGTATGTATCGGTAATCGGCCCCAACAACAGAGGCATCGATACCACAATCGGCTCACCCTTCCACATGAACCTCAACAACACGCCCTGCATCTCCTGCGGACAGTGCACTGCTGTCTGCCCGACAGGCGCTCTTGTTGAAAAGGACGATACGGATAAGATTTATGCGGCTCTTGCTGACCCCAAGAAGTATGTTGTAGTACAGACCGCTCCTTCCGTTCGTGCAGCACTCGGCGAATGCTTCGATATGCCTATCGGAACAAATGTCGAGGGCAAGATGGTAGCCGCTTTGAGAAGACTCGGCTTTGCAAAGGTATTCGATACCGACTTTGCGGCAGACCTTACAATAATCGAGGAAGCAAACGAGCTCGTTGAGAGAATCAAGAACGGCGGCGTTCTTCCGATGATTACATCATGCTCACCCGGCTGGGTTAAGTTTGCGGAATTCTATTATCCCGAGCTTCTGCCTCACCTTTCAACCTGCAAGTCTCCTCAGCAGATGGCAGGTGCCGTAATCAAGACATATTACGCACAGAAGATGGGCATCAATCCCAAGGATATCGTTTCCGTATCGGTAATGCCCTGCACGGCAAAGAAGTACGAGATTGGCAGAAAAGACGAGAGCGCCGCAGGTGTTCCCGATGTTGATATCGCCATCACGACAAGAGAGCTCGGCAGAATGATTAAGCGTGCCGGCATCAACTTCACAAAGCTCCCGAACGAAGAATTCGATTCTCCTCTCGGCGGCGATACCGGTGCAGCCGTTATCTTCGGCGCAACGGGCGGCGTTATGGAAGCTGCTCTCAGAACGGCTAACGATTGGCTCACGGGCAAGAACAACAAGAAGCTCGAATTCACCGATGTTCGCGGAACGGAAAGCTTCAAGGAAGCAACCTATAAGATTGCAGGCATGAAGCTCAAGGTTGCCGTTGCAAGCAGCGCAAGCGCGGCAAACGAGGTTATGAAGAAGATTGCTGCAGGCAATCCCGACGGATGGGCATTCGTTGAGATTATGGGATGCCCCGGCGGCTGCGTAAACGGCGGCGGACAGCCCAATCAGCCTCAGTACATCCGTGATACGGTTGATATCAAGGCTTTGAGAGCAAAGGCACTTTACAAGCAGGATGCGGCTATGGAGCTCAGAAAGTCTCACGAGTCTCCCGTTGTTAAGGCTCTTTATGAAGAATTCTTCACAGACGGTCGCGGCGGTCACAAGGCTCACGAGATTCTCCACACCTCATATTCCGGCAAGAAGAAGTTTGACAGCAAAAGATAATTAGATTCAAAATTGATGCCGACGCCGTTTTGCGGCGTCGGCATCGGCACATACGGAGGTTTTATGCTCATAGTAAGACCGATACAGAACAAGGATATGCAGAAAGAGCTCTGCCGCAAGGCGGGAATAAGCTATGAAGAAAGTGCATTTGCTTATGTTGCCGCGCTTTCCGACGATATAGGCGACACGCTCTCGACGCTTTTGGGAGTTTTGCAGTTCGATATAGGAAAAGACGGTGCAAAGCTTCTTGCTACTGCAAAAATGCCTGATACGGACGACACGGAAGCCATGATAATCATGTGCCGCGCGGCTATGGATTTCATGCACAGAAGCTTGGGAATAAATTTGCTTACGAATGCTTCCGAAGAAACAGACAAAAAACTGCTCGAGGAATTCGGCTTTGTAAATAAAGACGGAGAATATCAAATAGACCTTGAGCTTTTCTATAAATCGCCTTGCGGCTACAAGGCGATGATGCAGGAGAAAAAACAATGACTGTACCGCTTCTTATAATCTGCGGCGTGATAATTCTCGTCGCGGTGGTATCTTATGCGATAGCGGCTTATGTTTTTTCTGCGTACATTAAGCGCCCGAAGAAAGAAAACGGCGTCGAAGAATGGTTTGCGCGGATTGAAAAAAGCGGCAGAAGGGACATAGTCGATGCTTTTTTGAAAAAGAGCAAAGAGATAAAGTCACTGCCTTACAAGGAGATTACCATAAGCTCCGACGAAGGACTTGCGCTTTACGCAAAATACTATGACCGCGGCTCCGATACTACCGCGGTGCTCGTGCACGGTATGCACGGCTCTCCGCTTGACGATATGGTTTTCCATTTCGAATATTTTTATAATAAGGGCTTCAATATCCTGCTTCCCGACCAGAGAGCTCACGGAAAAAGCGAAGGGCAGTATATTACATACGGAGCCATGGAGCGAAGCGATGTGACAAAATGGTGCTCTCTTGTTGCAAATGAGAGGGGCAAAGAGCATAAGATAATCTTATGCGGAATATCGCTCGGCGCATCGTCGGCGCTTCTTGCCGCCGCTCTGTCGTCAATGCCGCCGCTATATGCCGTGATAGCAGACTGCGGATATTCGGATATGATGGAGGAATTCCGCCGCACGATACGGCGCAGAACGCATCTTCCGCCGCTCTTTGTTGAGCCGATGCTCTGGTCGATGTGCTGTAAAAAAGCGGGCTTTAATCCGCTTTGCGTGAATATTCCGTCAGTAATGCACGAGGTAAAAGCGCCGGTGCTGTTCATTCACGGAGAAAAAGACGGTCTTGTGTTTAATTCCGACACGGACAAGAACGCGGCCGCCTGCAGAACTTATCACGAGGTAATAAAAATTCCTGACGCAAGGCACGCGCTTGCCTTTGCAATAGGGCAGAAAGAATGCACGGAAGCGGCAGATGCCTTTCTTTTGAAAATTGAAAACAATTAAGAGCCCGAAAGGACTCTTTTTTTTGCGAAAAAAGCTAAAATATGCAAAAAACGCTGAACGAAAGTCAGCCAAAGCCCCGCACTGTCCTTACAATAGGACAGCGAAGCTTTGAGCCGAACAAATGTTTTGACTTTATGGGCATTTTATGGTAAAATTGCCTTGCAGACAGGAAGAAAAAAGCAAAAAGAGATACATAAAAACGCTCCCGCTTCAGTTATATTTCAGGCTTGCAAGCCGAATTCACGCTATTGTGAATCGGCTTTGTTTAATAAGCAATAGGCGAACAAATGTTCGACACAGAACGGGAGAATTCGACAAAGGCGCGGAGAAAGACAAGCGCAAAGCTGTGACACGCTCGGCAAACGGTGCGGAGAAAGACAAGCTCAAAGCTGTGACACGCTTGGCAAACGGTGCAGAAAAAGACAAGCTCAAAGCTGTGACACGCTCGACAAAGGCGTAGCTCACGCAAAACGCGCCGAAAGAGCAAAACGCTCGGCAAAAGACGGCTTGCCCCTGCCGTCAACGCGCACAAAAATCCCTTTTTGCAAAAGACGGAAAATAAAAGGAGATGAAGTTATGAACGGTTCTGCACAGTATGCCGCATCGGGCGGCACAAAAGTCAAAAGAAAGCTATCTGCCGCGTGCCTTGAAAGGACGGCGCGAATGAGAGCAAAGGATGTCGGAGAATACGGAGATTCGGACTGCGACTTCGGCGACGGCCGCACTCACCGTGTAATAGGCTATTGCGAAAATTGCGGCTTGCCCGTGTATTCGGGAGACGAGGCACTTTCCGTCAAAGCAAGCGGAGATACCATTCACTCGGCGTGCTGGGACTATTACGCATCGGAGCATATTGCGCTTTTTACCGAAAGCGCCGACACAGACAGGGAGGAATAATATGACTTACAGAGAATACGCCAAATCCGCGGATGCTTTCCGCAAGAGCTGCACCGAGTATTTCGCTTTGTGCGACGCCGAAAACGCCGCCGGCAAGCTGAAAAAGCCATATACGGTTGCGGGATTGTGCCTTCATCTCGGAGTCAGCAGGGACGAGCTTTCAAAGCTTGCAAGGCATAAAACTCACGCCGCTTTGTGCAGGGAAACCGCTCTCAAAATAGAAAGCTTTATCGAAGAAAACGCTCTCTTGGGAGCACTTGCAAACAATCCCGCGCTTTACAGTCTTAAATATAATTTCGGGTGGACGGACAAGCCCGCAAAGCCCGATGCCGACGAGCAAAAGAGCATAAAGCTCACGCTTGACGGCGAATGTGATAAATGGGCAAATTAAGTCTTCGCGGAACGCCGAGCGAAAAGCAGAAGGAATTTTTTGAGGCAACCGCAAGATTTGTCGCCTATGGCGGCGCGAGAGGCGGCGGCAAAAGCTGGGCTCTGCGCCGAAAGCTCGTTTTAATGTGCGTAAAGCATACGGGACTGTCTTGCCTTCTTGTGAGGCGAAGCTATCCCGAGCTGAGAGAAAATCACATTCGCCCGCTTTCCGCGGAGCTTGCGGGAGTGGCGCGGTATAACGAATCGCAAAAGACCTTCTTTTTCCCGAACGGCTCACGCATAAGGCTCGGCTATCTCGAAAACGAGAACGATGTTCAGCGCTATCAGGGCGCGGAATTCGACATCATCGCGCTCGATGAGGCGACGCAACTGACCGAATATCAGTTCCAGACCTTAAAGGCTTGTATGCGAGGAACAAACGGCTTGCCCAAAAGAATGTATATCACCTGCAATCCGGGAGGAGTCGGTCACGGCTGGGTAAAAAGGTTATTTATAGACCGAGATTACCGAAGCAGCGAGAATGCAGAGGATTACAGTTTTATTCAGGCGCTCGTTTACGACAACGCGGTTTTGCTGAAAAAAGACCCCGAATACCTGTCCCAGCTCGAATCGCTGCCGCCCGAGCTTCGCGAAGCGTGGCTTTGCGGCAGATGGGATGTCTTTTCGGGACAGTTTTTCTCGGAGTTCGACCAAAGCATTCATGTCGAAGAGCGAGTGCTTCCCGAAAACTGTATCCGCTACGCGGCAATGGACTACGGACTCGATATGCTTGCGGTGGTATTTGTCGCGCTTGACTCGGACGGCAGAGCTTATGTCTACGACGAGCTCTGCGAAAAAAATCTCATAGTCAGCGAAGCGGCGTCGAGAATTCTCGAAAAGGTCGGAAACGACAGAATAGCGTCATACATAGCGCCCTCCGACTTATGGAGCAGGCAGAAGGACAGCGGCAAGAGCATATCCGAGCTTTTCTCGGAAAACGGGATAGAGCTCACAAAAATTTCCGCAGGCAGAGTTGAGGGCTGGCTTGCCCTTAAAGAATGGCTGAAGGTACGGAGCGAATCCGGAGAAAAATATTCTCTTCTCACCATATCAAGGCGGTGCAAAGACTTAATAGCATTTCTTCCGCGTCTTATGTACGACACCAAAAACACAAGCGATTGCAGTACAAAGCCGCACGAGATAACACATATCACCGATGCCCTGAGGTATTTTGCCGCATCGCGTGTTGCGCTTCCGCAGAAGCAAATTCAAAAAAAGCCCGAAAAGCTTGCAAGCAAGCTTACAAAATACAGGCGAATCATATAGAAAGGAAAAATATATGTCTGTTTTCAAAAGAAGCAATCCCAAAAAGAAGCGCCTTTCGGAGGCTTCGATATACGATTATTCCACAAAGGAAAGCAGAGAAGACACGATAAGCTTTCTTCTCGACAGTATGCTTTCGTCGCGTGAGCGACGGATGAAGGAATACTCCAAATGCAGAGCGTATTACAGAGGTGAACACGATACCGTCAAGTATTTCGGCGAGCTTATGGGCGACCTCGATATTCCGTGGCAGCCATCCGTCGCAACCGACGCGTATATTCATGTAGAATCGCAGATTGACGCGGCTATTCCCGATTTTGAGTTTTATCCGAGAGAAAAAGAAGACAGCGACAACGCCAAGCGCAGAGAATACATAACGCGCTATATCGCCGACCGCAACGACCTCGAATACAAGAATTTCCGCAACGAGCGAAACATCGGAATTCTCGGCACGGCGGTATATAAGGTGGCAATAGCGGAGGACAAAAACGGCGTGTCCGATGTAGTTGTAGAAACGCCGTCGCCGGAGAGAATACTTGCCGACCCGACCGCGACAAGCGTTGATAATTGCGAATATATCGCCTATGTTTATCCCATGCACATAAACAAGGCGGCAAGAGCTTTTTCTTCTGACCTTGCAAGGCTCGGAATGAGCATCGAAGACTTAAAGGATGTATCTGGATATAACGAAAAGTTCAAAAATCCGTTTGCAAACAGCGACGGAAAGCTCGACTCCGACTACTATTCCGATATGCAGACCGTAACAGTCACGGAATTCTGGTTCAGACAGCCAAAGGACGGCAGTGCCGATATCGACACGGGCGACGGCGTAAAACTGCATACGGAATACAAAAGCGGCGATATTGCGCTCTCAATTCTCATAGGAGAAACAGAGGTAAGATATCTGCCCAAATATTGGAGCACAACGGGCTGCACGATGTACCCGTTCTGCATATATAATCGCACACCCACGACCGACACACTCTTCGGCGACAGTGAACTTTTGCAGCTTATTCCCATGATAGACGCCGCCGACAGAGAGATGATATACGCACAGCTCAACTCTGCGTTCTGTGCAAACGATATCGTTATGGCAGAGGAAAACGCATTTGCGGAGGGGCAAGGCCCCGACAACAGACCGGGTGCGGTCTGGAAGCTTCGTCCCGGAATGATGGGCAAGGTGCAGAGGCTCGGAAATCTCGGCTATTCCGACGGAACTCTGTATACCAATGTTCAGCGCCTCAAGGAAATGATGCGCGAAACCGTAGGCAACTACAGTACATTCCAGGGAGAAGAGCCCGAAAAGGTAACAACCGCGACGGGCATTGCGCTCTTGAATGAGCGCGCAAAATCACGCAAGCATATCAAACTCGTGGATAAGCTTGCGGCTTATGCAAGGCTTTACAGCCTTATGGACAGAAGCGCTCTCGAATGCTATGACGACGGAAGACTTATTTTGATAGGTGCGCCGGACGGCACGGACGAGGGTGTTGTGTTCAACTTATCCGATTTCGGGGGAAAGGACGGCTACATTCCGGATGTAGATGTAAAAATCCGCGTCGGAGACGGTCTCCAGAATTCCAAAGCGTTTACCGTATCGGCACTTTCGGAGATATTGAGAACGCCCATATCAAGCGAAAACTACAAGCTTGTGGAGGCGTATATCGACCTCATAGGGCTCCCGATAAGAGCCGAAATATCGGATATTCTCGAGGAAAAATACGGAACACGGCAAAGTGAAAACGGAGGTATTCAGAATGGCTGAAAATGAAAAAAGCTTCACCGCGGAAGAGGTGAACAAAATTGTCGCGGAGCGTCTTTCGCGACAGAAAAAGAATGACGATGCGCTTGAGGAGCTCAAGGCGATTCTTTTGGAGCTCAAAAAAGATGGTAAACTCGGCTCCGGCTCGGTGGCGGAGCTTGCAAAGGAGCTTATCGGAATGGCGCAAAAAAACGATGACGAAGAAAAACAAGCGGCAGAGCATGAGGAGGATTCTTCCGAAAATACAGCACAGGACGATTCCGAAAAAGCAAAGCAGCTTGCCGCGGAAGAAAAATTTGCAAATGAGATAGCCGAGCTTTCCGAAGCGCATCCCGAGCTTGATGTAAGCTCACTTATCAACGATGAGGAGTTCGGGAAATTCTATGCGGCGCTCGCAGGCGATATCCCGGAGCTTAATCTGCTTACGGCTTACGAGGCATTTTCCGAGGCAAAAGCCATAGAAAAAAGGATGAAGACGGCGTCATCCATGAAGCGCACGCCGGTAATGCAGAGCGCAGGGCGCGATTTTTCTCAAAATCTCACCGAGCGCCAGAGAAATATAGCAAAACACGCGGGTATGTCGTACAAGGAATACGCCGAGCTTCTTTCCGAGATACCCAAAAGAAAATTAAGATGAAAGGAAGATAACAGATGGAATTTCTTTATTCGGCATCAGGCGCCAATGTTCAGCCGATAATCCGCGAATTCAGAATAAAGAGCGACACTGTCGTAAAAAAGGGACAGATTGTAAATGTTGACGAACAGGGAAGAGTCAAAGCCGGGAAAAGTATAATACTCGGCGTTGCGGCAGAAGACCACAGCGGCGTTGAGGACGAATCGAATCCTCGCTCAAACGGAGAAAAAATCAAGGTTATTTGCAGTCCCAATTCCGTATATAAGCTTTACGGAACTTGCATAAAGTTCTGCCACGATGACAGTGAGCCCGGCGCATTTGTCACAAGAGATTATGCTGCGGGTTCAGGAGACAATATATTCGGCAACTGCATACTTGTACTTACGAAGAAAGCCGAAGACTCGGAAAACACCGACCCTGTAGGCACAGTGTATTATGTGGACGGCAACTCATACGACGCTATGGATGAATTTATGACATTCTCCGTTTGCGGCGGAACAGGCGTTCCCGACGATGATGATGAATACGCTATTATCGCCAATGTGGGAAATCTGACCGTAGGCCCGCAAAACGATGACAACAATGTTATGATAGGCAACGATACGCAGTTTGCCTGCGTTGGCTGCACCACTTCGCTCAACAACGAAAAGGGACTCCCGTACTCCCATGTTGTTATAGCAGACACTTTATTCAGCAAGCAGTTATACTATTAAGGAGGAAATGAAATATGAATGATGTATACACATGGCCCAATGACCTTTATCCCCTTGTAAAAAAGCGCTTCGATTTAAGATACGGCGAAAGGATGGACCTTATCTCCCGCGTCGCCGGAATAGTCGAGCAGGATGAGGTGGACTACCGCCTCGAAGGAGTCGGCGGCTTCGGAGAGCTTCCGGAATATAACGGCGTTCTCACGCACTCTGACCAGAAGAGAAGCTTTATCACCACAATTACTCCCGTCGAGCACGCAATAGCGGCGACGGTAAGCTACAAAAAGGCAAAGATTGATATGTCCGGAGAAGCGCAGAAGACGGGCACACGCCTTGCGGATTCCGCATATATGACTGTGCTCAACAGCTTCTACCGTCTTTTCCAGGGCGCATTCACAACCACAATGCTCGCCGACGGAAAGACATGGGCGGCAACAAATCACCCCATTAACAACGAGGCGGGAGCGGATACCTTCTCCAACCTTATCACAGAATCGCTCTCCGTTTCCGCGATAACAGAGGCGCAGAAGCTCGCAAGCAGCTATGTCACTCCCGACGGGCTTCCCTTTGCCGGCAATTACGACCTTCTTCTCGTAAGCCCCGAACTTGAGGGCAAGGCAAAGGAGATATGCGGTGCCGACGCAAAGCTCTGCCCGAAGTACAATCCCGACGGAAGCACATTCGCCGCAAATCCCGTTTACGGAATGAAATATCTTGTCGTCGGAGGCGGCGGAATAGGTCTTCAGGGCGACCAGTGGGCTCTTGCCGACAGTATGCAGATTTCCGAGGTGCTGAAGCTCGTCTACATCACAAAGCCGACAGTCCTTGTCGCAACGCAGGACAATCCTCTCATCACGGATTACATCGGCTATGTGGATTATGGCTTCGGCGTCGCAGACGCAAGACCTGTAATCTTCTCCAACCCGTAATAAAAGCCAAAGCTTATCCGCCGCGAAGCGCGGCGGATAAGCACAAATGAAAGGAGAGTTATTATGATGAATACCGCAAATTATCCGATAAAGCCCATCAAAGCCGAAAAAATTGTTCTCACGGACGAATCCGTCACCGTTTCCACCAAATCACAGCCCTGCCTTATGACCGTAATGAGCGGAAATGTCTATCTTGCGGGAAAGCGCGACTCTGAGGTAAGCGAGGACAGCTTCTTTCTTGCCGAAGGCGAAACGCTCCGCTTTTTCGGAGATATAATGCTTTGCAGTGACGAGGACGGCGCCGATGTACGCCTTCTCTACTACGATGTAATCTGAGGTGACGCCATGCAGAGTCTCGGACAAATAAAAACAAAAATTCTGAAGGTGCTCTGCGAGTATTCCAAGGACGGCACGGTGCTTCCGTCGACATCGCATGAGACGGCGGATATTATGCTGAAAATGAATACGGCGATAGATATGTGCCAGAGGCGTATATGCGCTATATGCGGACTGTCGGATTCGCAGGTTACCGTTACGGCGGAAACGCCCGACGCCGAGATAAGCGTTCCCGACGGCTATATAGAGGCGCGCCGCATTCTCGACAGCGAGCAGAATGATGTTTGTGCAAAATTCCATATCGCGGGCGGAAAGATATATTTTCACTTTCCTTCTGCGGGAACATATACATTTGTATATGTTTCTCTGCCCGACAGTGTCGAGAACTCAGCCGACTCAGTGACGCTTAAATGCGACGATTACGCTGCGGATATAATAGTCTACGCGGCGGCGGCAGAGCTCTGCGAGAGGGACGACCCGGAGATGTATTCGCGCCTCAAATACAAATGCGACGAGCTTATTGCAAATCGCTATAATATCGACAAATACAGTATGCCGCGCTACAACCGCGTATACGGCACAGTGAGAAAGAGGGGATAGGATGTCTTTTGCAGATACCGGAAGATACGGCGCTTCCAACACGGAGCGCATCGCTTCTTTTTCGTCGTTTGACGGCGGAATAAAGCTCGGAAATCGCTGGAGCGATTCGGAGCACCTGCTTTCCTATTCCGAAAATCTGTTGCCCGAAGGCGGAGCGCTCGGTTCACGCAAGGGGCAGTCATACTGTATAGAACAGACGCTCGGGACCTGCCACGGCGCAGAGAGCTTCAACGACAGTCTGTATATACACGGCGGAACTCATTTATATAAATGGGACTGCAACCCCGAGCACAATCCCACCGAGGTTCATACGGTACGCGACGCAGAAAGCATAATGTTTACCTTCGGCGGAAAGCTCTACATCGCGGACGGCGAGCACTATTATTGCACAGACGGAACAACCTTTGACGAGGTTGTTCCGTATATTCCCACCGTAATAGTCGGCAGGGGCAGAGCCGCAAGAGACGGAGATGTTCACGAAGCGCTCAATATGATAGGCAGAGGTTTTGAAACATGGTTCAATTTTGAGGGCGACGGAATATATATTCTGCCGTACAAGGACTTGGCAAACGATACGATATCGGCAACACTCAACGGAAGCGACATAACCTCATTCTGCTCGGTAGACAGAACAGACGGAACGGTCTTGATAAGCGGACGCTATCCCGGTGACGAGGGTATAAACAATCTGAAGATAACGGCGTATCTCAAAAGCTCGGTGGTGGCGGAGGATAAGTCGAAGGTTCTCGGTTGCCGTATGAGTGAGCTTTTCGGCGGCACGGACGGCAACGGCACGAGAGTATTCTTCTCGGGAAATCCCGACTATCCGACACATATTTTCCGCTCGGGACTTCTTGACCCCACATATTTTCCCGACACGGATTTTGAGCTTGTCGGCTTTGCGAATGACAGAATAAGCGCCATGAAAAAGCAGTACGGCGAGCTCATGGTTTTATGCGAGAAGAGCCTTCACGCGGTGAGCTATATTTTCTCCGAAAATGAGGTGATTTTCTCGTCCCGTACCGTCAACTCCGAAATAGGATGCGATATGCCGCACAGTGTTCAGCTTGTAAACAACAATGTTGTATTCGGCAATTCGAAGCGCGGAATATATATGATAACATCCGGCGTCTCGGAAAACGAGAACAATGTCGTTCCGCTTTCTTCAAATGTAAACTTGAGCGAAGACGGCATATTGAAGCAGAGCAAGGACGAACTGAAAGCGGCATATTCCGCGGATTACGATGACAAGTACTGGCTTTTTGTCGGCTCTAAATGCTATGTCTGGGATTACGGCGCCCGTTCCTATCCCGTTGGGACGACAAATTTTTCCAAGGCGCAGAAGAGCCTTTGCTGGTACATTCAGAGCAATATGCAGGCGATATGCCCCGTTGTGATTGACGGTGGACTGTATTACGGTCACCCCGACGGAAAATTCGTAAAATACGGCGACGGCTATACGGACTTCGACGAGGATATTCCGAGAATGGCGTTTATTGCGCTGACCGCGCTCGGCAATCCGTCGCGCGAAAAAAAGATTCACGATATATGCGCCGTATTCGACGCATACGGAGAAGTTGAGATAAATCTTAAATTTTACAGAAACGGTGTTGTAACGGGCTCAAGCTACGAGACCTGCGAGCTTTGCGAAACGGGCGGAATTACGGGCGATACCGTAACCGTAAATGCCGCCGTTGCAATTCCCAAGGCGTACAGCTTTGCGGTAAAGATTGAGATTGACGGCGCAAGAATGACTCTGCGCAGACTCGATTTGAAATACCGTTTGTGAGAAAGGAGAAAGCTATGGCAACAAAATGGAAATACGCAACTTTGCCCGAAGCGGAGAGACTTAAACTCATAAGAGAGGGCAACGAGGATGTCTTCAACGAGGAAAAGGCGAGAACTCTCGAGCTCATCAAGGACAGACAGAGTATGGGACTTGATATAGACGACGCTCTTGCGTGGGCTGACAATGTCGGCGCAAATAACGCCGCATATAAAGCGGACAAGATGGGGCTTGACTCCCAAAGCGTTGCAAAGAGCGGTTACGGAGCGGAATGGCTCTACGACGAATACGGAAAGAACGCGGCGGACAGCACCACAAAGGACGGAGTGGAAAAAGCGCTTAAGTCACAGCTGCAGATAAAAAACATTATGGTCGATGCCGAGAAATCATCGGCGGAAAAAAGCTTTGAGGCGCAGACAAAGGTAAAGCAAAAGCAGGCATACAACGAAGCCTTGTCGCAGGTACCCGTTATGCGCGAACGCTTTGCGAATCTCGGACTTTCCGCGGAGGGCGGCAAGGTGAGAACGCACGAGCTCGAATTCAACAACGCGATAGACAACGCGATAGCCGAGCTTGACAGACTTCTTTTGTCGAGAAAGGGAGAGCTTTCCGACAATGCGGCAAAGGCGAAAATGCAGAATTTGAGCGATATGCTCGAAACTCTGCGAAACGAAACGGTAAGAATAGAGCAGCTCGAATACGACAGGGAGCAGGACAAGATTGCAAACAGTATTGCAAAGCGTCAGATAGCGGTGCAGGAGGCAAATCTTGCGCTTGCAAAGAAAAAGGCGGCAAACGATATGGCTATGGCGCAAAAGCAGTTCGAGCAGCAGCAAAAGCAAAAAGAAAACGAGTCAAAGCTTGCCGCGGCAAAGCTCATTCTCGACGGCGCAAAATCGACCGACGGAAGCAGGTACTACGATATCCTCAAAACCTATCTTTCGGATTATTTCGAGGGCTTCGGCATAGATATAGACCCGTACAAGGATGTAAATCTCACAAAGTCGCAGATAAATTCGAGAAAGCTGTTCTTGCAAAAGGCAAATATGACCGATTCGCAGAGATATGAATACTACAAGCAAAGCGGACTCGGAAAATATATGACCTTTCCGGAAGCGCTGGCATAACAAAAAGGCAGATTTGCAACGCAAATCTGCCTTTTTTATTCAGAGTTTAATTACAGAGCTACTATTTCAAGTCCGCATTTTTCCGCGTATTTTTTTGTATATTCCGTGCCGCCCGAGGTTTTTCTCTGAAAGCATATCAGCACGGAGCTTGCGTCCACCATGGCTCTGTTCCTTATAAAATACGCTTCCTTGACATCTTCCGGCAAAGCGTATGTCACTTCGTCGGCGAGCTTTATTATATGAGAATAAATTATTTTGTTGTCGGCGCTCCATTTTTCGTCCTGCTTTTCAAACGGAGCAAATATGTGGAGCTTTACATTGTATCCGAGCATTCGTATTCTCAAAACCGAAAGCTCACACAGCATATCAAAGCCAAGCGCGCCGCCCGCGTAAAAATCCGTGTAGCCCTTATATACGAGCGACATAATGGCGTTTTCGACAGCTTTTTTGAGCTTTTCAAGCTCTTTCCCATTCGGAAGCTCTCTGTTTCCGGAGAAGGCACAGCTTTTCTCTTTCACAAAAGCTCACTCCTTAACTGAATATTTCTCAAATTGCGCACAGTCTTTTGCTTTCAGCGTAACAAAAACTTTTGTTCCGCCGTCGGTGTATTCGGTGCTTTCCACATTTCCGATTGCATAAAGCTTCGACAGAGCCGCGCCGTCCCTATGCGGTATGAGAAGCTCAAAGCGTCTCGAATTTGACGAAATTGCCGCTTCGAGCGCTTCCGTAAATGCGTCTTTTCCCTCTCCCGTGAGAGCCGACATCATTACGCCCGAGGCGTATTTCGAAGCCGAGAGCTCGTAGGGCAGAGAGCTTATCGCATCGCACTTGTTAAAAACATATACAGTCGGCTTTCCGCCCGCGCCGAGCTCCGATAAGAGCTTTTCGCACACATCAAGCTCATTTGCACAGTTTTTGTCCGACACATCGCAGACTATTACTATCACATCGGCGTATGCCACTTCTTCAAGAGTGGAGCGGAACGCCTTTATCAAGTGATGCGGCAATCTCTGAATAAAGCCTACCGTATCGGTTAAAAGAATCTCCGTTCCCGACGGCAGAGTATATTTTCTCGTCGTGGTATCAAGCGTTGCAAAGAGCTTGTCTTCGGCGAGAATTCCGGCATTCGTGAGCAAATTGAGGAGCGTTGATTTTCCGGCATTCGTATATCCCGCCACGGCAACTCTCGTTATACCGGAGCGCTCCCTGCTGTGTCTTTGCAGAGTTCTTGTCCTCTCCATCTGCTCAAGCTGGGATTTGAGATATTCTATTCTGTGCTCGACATGGCGCCTGTCGGTCTCGAGCTTGGATTCTCCCGAGCCTCTGCGTGCGCCGCCGCCACCGCCGCCCTGACGCGAAAGCTGCGCGCCTTTTCCGATAAGTCTCGGAATTGTATAGCGAAGCTCGGCGATTTCGACTTGCAATTTTCCCTCTGCGCTCACCGCGTGGCGCTTGAATATTTCGAGAATAAGCATACTGCGGTCGATTACTTCCACGCCGTCCATAATATCCTCGAGATTTTTTATCTGCGACGGAGAAAGCTCGTCGTCGCATACCGCGAGAGCAATTTCGTTGTATTTGCAGAACTCGGCAATTTCCGCGGCTTTGCCGCTTCCGATGTAGGTTTTCGCTTCGGGAGAAGCGTGTTGCAAAAACCGCTTTACGCATACCGCGCCGGCGGTGTCGAGAAGCCTGCAAAGCTCGTCAAGGGAGCTCTGCTTTTCACCGTCTTTTTCTTCAAGCGCGAATATTACCGCCTGCTGTAATGTATTTTCGATTTCTTCCGTAAAAATCACCGCCTGCTTTATTATATACTTTTCGGGCAGTATAAGTCAAGAAAAATGCACCGCCCGGTTGAAGCGGCGGTGCATTCAATATGATTCTATTTTACTTCTTCCGCAAGGAACAGCTCTGCGGTTATGGCGCCGTGGAGCGCAACATGAATTCCCTTGTATTTGAGCTCATAGCCCGAAACCTCAAAGGTTTCGTTTGCCGAAAGCGCCGTAACCTTGTATTTCTTCGACGCGTCTATTCCCTTAAAGCGAACGAGCTGTTCGTCCGTGCAGGGGTCGGCAAGCGCGAATACGCCGAGCATCGCCTTGTCCGCATTTTCGCTTACTTCCTCAAGAATTCCCACACCCTTGGGCTCACAGTCGTCCTGAGAGGGCGTATGGTGATAAATCTTGCACTTGGGAAGCATCGGACGGGCAAAGCTGTTGTAGAGCTCCATAAACTGCTCAAATTTCTTTGCGCGCTCGGGATTGTCCGGCTTCTCGGGCGGGAAGTGGCAGGTCGGACGCACGAACATAAGCTGATAAAGGTCGAACTCAAGAGCGCCGACCTTCGGAGCGCCCATCGTGGTAACAAGTCTGTCCACAAGCTCGGGAGGCAGACACATCGTCATTCCGTTTGTTATGGCAAAGCATCTCGGAGCGACGGGGTAGTCCGTTACCCATGTATGGTCGAAATATTTGACTGTGCCGAGGTCGCTTCTTCCGCCGCCCGAAGCGCAGTTTTCAAATATTACATTGGGATATTTCTTTCTTATTCTGTCGAACATCGCGTAGAAGTTTTCGCAGTACTTGAAGTCGGGACTTTCCATATAGCCTTCGGTGTCGATGTATCCGTAGGGCGCAAAATAGTCCACATTGAAGTCAAGCCTGAACATATCAAGACCTGTTTCTTCAATCATACGGCATATCTGCGCCTCGATGTAGTCGCAGACTTCCTTTCTCGAAAGGTCGTAGAGTCCGCCCACGCCGTCCTTGCCGCCGTTAATGTTGTCGCAGTGGTCTTTTATGCACTTGTCCTTGTCTTCCGCCCACTTATCGACCTTGTAGCCGATGCGCTCCGGTTCCATCCAGAGTCCCATCTTTATTCCGATTTCGTGGCAGTGGTCGGCAAGCTCTCTTATGCCGTTCGGGAAGCGACCGGGGTCGGGCTCCCAGGAGCCTACCCAATCCATCCAATACTGTCCTTGCGGATAATACCAACCCGCGTCGATATATACGATGTCAAAGCCTCTCTGCTTTGCGCGGCTTGCGAGAATTTTAGCAGAGTCGATGTTTCCACCCATGGCGGCTTCGGTGTAGCAGCCGGGGCCGTGCGGCTTCATCATAACTGCCGTGCGGATGTGGTCGTGCATTGCGTTTATCGCCATATCCATATCGCCGTTTACCATTGAGATAATAAACTCGGGGCTCTTTATCGTTTCGCCCGCCTCTATTATGCGCAAGGGCTTTGTGCCGTCTATTTCGGCAACGACTGCGAGATGACCGTCAACGGGATAGGGGTTGAAGTCAAAGCTGAACTTATATCCGCCGGAGTAGGCGAGCTGTGCCGCATAGCAAGTGCCTTTTGCCTTGTTTTCGAGCACGAAGAAGGGATGACGGTAGCGCATTCTCGTATATCTGCCGCCGAAGCTGTAACAGTCGTTGTGCAGGTCGTGCCACTTGAACTGTCCCTCGTGCGAATGGTGCTCGTTTTCAAAATAGCCGAGCTTGTAGCAGGAATCGGCATCGTTTTGCATAAGCTTTTTCCATTCCGTTGTGCGCTCGAGAAGACCGCACCACGGAGCGAGGCGACCGAGAGTTGCGCTCTTAGAGTCGCAGTTTGTTATTTCAAGCCATCTCGAAAGGCAACCCGAGCCGTCGTATTTCGTGCAAACGGTGACTTCTGCGGGGCGCTTTGTGTTTTTAAGATGAACGCGAACATTCATAATGCCGTCGGCGTCGTCTTTTTGAATATCGACGAGCTCCCAATGCGATACAAGTGACTGCCCGTCAAGCTCTACCAAAAAGGCGCATCTTTCCTCGACATCGCGGATGCCGCTGTTGCTGACCATCATTTCGGGACTCAAATTGTAGCCGGCACCGTTGAATCCCAAGCCGCGGTAAACACCGTCGATAAGACCTTCGCCGTAAGTGGGAATGCCGAGACGGTAGTTCAGTATGGTATTGTTACCTGATTTGGAGGTTTCAAATTCTCGGAATTTTTCCATATTGTTTCTCCTTTTGGTGTTTAGTAGTTACCTATAATATGATAAAATACGGAAAAGACAAAGTCAAGCAAAAACGCAATTATTGTAATTTATTTTCAAAAGGTATTGCAATATCCCCAAAACTGTGCTATACTCTTTAAGCGGCTTTGTAAAACCGTAATCTTTATTACCTATTACCTATTACTTATTACTTATTACTTATTACTTATTCCGGGGTGTGGCTCAGTTTGGTAGAGCGCTTGGTTCGGGACCAAGAGGCCGCTGGTTCAAATCCAGTCACTCCGACCAACAAAACCGTCTTATGACGGTTTTTTGTTTATAAAATCATTGCTTTGCAGAAAAATCACGGAGGATTTTGTATGAAAAAAATACTTATCGTCACAGTGACCGTACTTGTATGCCTTGTTATATGCGCCGGCTCAGTGCTTTCGGCGTTTACTTTTGTATCGCAAAAAAAGACAAGCGCACTCATAAAGCAGTACGCCGCCGAGG
>JAZQOM010000066.1:0-72715 GCA_045627885.1 Eubacteriales bacterium | reverse complement strand
AGCTCGATATACATTGTATGTGCAGTACCGTCGTTTGTCAAAGCTGCGAGGTAGTTGAGCTCTTCTGCAGTGGTAACAACATAGGGAGAAGCTTCCGTGCCTTCGCCTTCGAGAGCAACAAAGCTTGTATCAAACTCCATGTTGTCTGTCCACAGAGTGTAGCCGTTTGCAAATGCATAGTCGTTGAATCTTGCAGCCGTTGTAGCGGTTGCTTCGTTCTTCTTCCATGTTGCGTCAACAGCTTTGCCGTCCTTGTTATCTACACCGGTGTTGGAGTAGTAATAGGGGTTAGCGGCGAACGAATCTCCGAGATCGGTTACGGCAAGGTTGAATACACGATAATCAGCGGGAATTGACGACAATGTCATGTCAGCTCCTGCAACCGATATCGTTCTCGTTTCTCGTGAAGGACCTGCAACAACAGCGAACGAGTTAACCGTTCCGGTGGCGTCGGATTTCTTTACATAGTCAGACCTTGTGTAAATGTTTCCGATTATGATTTCCTGCTTGTCGGAAACATTGGGGATATTTACAACCGCGATAGAAGCATTTTTATTAGCGCCGCCGTAAACTCTTCCGTAGTTTGCGCAGTTAACAAGCCTGATTGTTCTTGTTACAGCAACTTCACCATAATAAGGCTGATTTGTAGTAAATGTTTTCTGGGTGTTCTCGATAATTCCGATAAGACCAGCAGCGCCATAATGTGTAATGCCGCTGGGAGTAAGAATCTTGACAGTACCGTAGTTTGCGCAGTTTGTCATATCAATACCTACTGCGTAACCTACAAGTCCGCCCGTGCTTTCGCCTGCGCCGGAGGGTGCTGTAGTCGGCTTATATCCGGAGTATACCGCACCGTCAAATGTTACATGGTCAAGACGAGGAGCGCGCTTTTCAACATTTGCGGCGTAAGCGGTGTCATACTCTTGCTGTGTCATCGAGGTCTTGAATGTACCCTGACCAACTGCAGAGAGCGCGTAGCCTACGATACCGCCCGTTCTGTTAGCGTTTGTCATCGTATTGATGACAACACTGTTCTTTACATTGACATTGACGATGTCAGCGTAAGAAATTCTTGCGACAATACCCGCTCTTGTCTGAGTGGAGTTTACAACTGCGTTCTCAAAATTAAGATTTTGAATCGAAGCGTAAGTTCCGTCTGTGTAACCGAGGAAGGTAACGAAGGGGTCAGTGCCGTAAAAATCTTTGATTGTTTTGTTGTTACCTTCTACTACACCCTTGTAGTAGTTGGAAGTAAGTGTTCCCCAGACATTGAAGTCATCGGGAAGTCCCTCGAGGGGCTGATCTGCCCAGTCAATGGCTACAACATCACCGATGAGTGTATGGTCACTGTCGCCGGTGTTGACTGTGATGGTCTTCGCCGCTGAAGTGCCCGCAATGCCGGTATATGTAATAATGCCGGTATCTTTGTCGAAAGACATTTCATAATTCGGCTGGCAGTCAATGTCATTCATGATGTTGACACTCTTGCCCGAATTGAGCGCTTCGCGAAGCTCTGCATAATCAGTGACTTCTACGGGCGCTTCTGCTGTAGCGGTCGCAACTTCGCCCATGTAGAATGTACACATGGTCGCAATCAGAGCCGCTGCGCAAAGAAACGCAAGTATTCTCTTCATACTTTTGTCCTTTCTGCTGAATTTCAGCAATAAGATTTTCAGTATTTATAAATCCCAATATAGCCAATTACGCCTATAATAAGATTATTATACATCTAAAGTGTAACACAGCTTTTCAATATTGTCAATAAAAAATGTTGTTTTTTATAAAATATCTGTGCTTAAAGCAGAATACTCCCAACCGTTTTCAATAACAAAAAATTCCATCGCTTTTCGGGCAATCGGGCAGTCAACGCTCTGCAAGCGCAAAAAGCAAGTGCCATACAAAAAGCCGGACTGTTTTTTGAACAATCCGGCTTTTGCGATATCCGATTTTCTACATTATATTATTACATATCATTCCAGTCGATGATTTCGCCCTCTCCCTCACCGTCGTCGGCGTGGAACGGAATCTTCTCATCGATAGCGGGGTCATAAAGTCTGATGACGGGAGCAGATTCGCCCTTTTCATATACAAACTTGATGGTATCAAAGTATATCTTTTCGCCCGAATATATATTTGTTACATAAGGAGTGAATGCAAATACGAGCTTTGCGTCACTGCCCATAGCCGCATTACCGGGACCGTTCATTATAAGTGCCGAAAGATATCCGTCTTCCTGCTCTGCGCCGAGCGTGATGTCCTTGCCGTTTTTGTCTGTTGCGTGCAGGAGCTTATATACAGTCTTTATCGTTTTTTCCTGGAAAGAATTGTTGAAATCGTGTCCCGCGCCGTCCGTGCCGTTAAGCGTTATCTCAAATCCGGCGGTATTGTACTTTTCCGTGTGAACCATTTCGGCGATAACTCTGAACTTTGTGGGCTCATTTGTGTTTGTTTGGAAATGTGTTATTTCGAAGCTCTCAAGTCCTGTGAATTTATAGCTGTTCTCGCCGCAGAAATCGTATATATCGGTATAGTGCCAGCCGTAGAATTCTGCGCCCGTGCAACCGGTAAATGCGTTTGCCGCTATTTCGGGATTACCGTAAACATATACGGTTTTAAGAGCCGTGCATCCGGAAAATGCTCCCGACGGAACGGATGTGATTTTCTCCGATATCGTTACGCTCTTGATTCCCGTCGCTCTTTCGTTCCACGGAGTCTGTGTGATTTCTCCCTCTCCGCTTATGATAACCGCGCCGGATACCGTATTGTATTCGTATGTTACACCGTCGCCGCAAGTGCCGCTTACCGTTCCGAGCTGCCTTTCATATCCGCAGTCATCGCAGTTTGTGTCAAACGCACTTGAATATGTATGTGTACCTTCGTTTATCGTATCGCCGCAGACCGAGCAAACCTGCTTGTGGCCGCTCTCGTCCTTAACCCACTGATAGTTGTGAGTTATCGTTCTTATGTAGCCGCAGACATTACAATCGGCGTCGCAGTCATTTGTGAAGCTGTGAGTTGCTTCGCCGTCAATAGCTCCGCAAGAGCATTCGTGCCAGTGTTTCGTCGCGTCCTTTGACCATACATTCGAGAAGCTGTGCGGAATCTGACTTATAACTGTCTGCGCCTGCGTTATCTGTGTTGTGCAGGTTGAATTTGAGAAATACTTTCCGCAGGTTGCGCAGTACCAATACTCGATGTTACCGGGTGCGGTATGTGTCGCTTCGACGCGATTATAATGAGTCGGATTGTGTGCGCCGTAATTTCCGTAGCTTGTGCCGCAGACAGAGCATACCGCCTTTGCCGAACAGGTTGCGGTGCCGCCGCTGTGAGCCGCAAGTCCGCTTGTTTCCGTGCAGTCTGCGTCTATGCAGGC
Organism: Eubacteriales bacterium; assembly: GCA_045627885.1. Lineage (GTDB taxonomy): Bacteria > Bacillota > Clostridia > Oscillospirales > CAG-272 > CALCTE01. The sequence goes on along the minus strand of JAZQOM010000066.1, from coordinate 69,342 downwards.
GTGCCAGTGATTCGTTGCGTCGCTTGACCAGCTATTGCTGAATGTATGAGATATCTCAAGGCGAAGTCCTGTGATTTCGGGATATTTTCCGCTTGTAAATGTCCAATTCGACCATCCCGAAAATGCCGTGCCGTTTTTAAGAACGGAATCTGTCTTTGATGTTGCCGACTCGTCGGTTGCTCCGATGGTGGACTTATAATATGAGGAGGTGACCTTGCTTACATTCTCGCTGAATCCCACAACCGCGCCGTCTGCGCTTACGCCTTTAACAGAGCCTGTTGCGAGAAGTCTTGTGGCCGTATTTGTTCCGTAATGCGCGCCGATGCATCCGCCGACATTGTCTTTGCCCGTTACGCTTCCGTAGGATGCGCCGTCGGAAACACTGCCCGTGTTATATCCGATAAGTCCGCCGACAAAATTCTTTGTCGATGAGACCTTGCCCGCGTTTGCAATCTTGGAAACAGTGCCGGAGTTGTAGCCGATGATTCCGCCCGCATAATTTCCGCTTGATATTACATAGCTTTTAATGGTGGAAACATTGCTTACCGTACCGGTGTTCTTTCCGAAAAGTCCGGCATAGCCGCTTTCGCTTGAGCAATAAAGTCCGCTTATGCAGTGACCGTTTCCGTTGAAGTTTCCGTTAAAGGGATGCGCCGAAGAGCCGATAGGCGTCCAATTGCGTGCGGGCGTAACAGAGCCGTTGCCCGTTTCCGTACCGAACCAGTCTTCGTCCGATGTAGTTGCTTCGCCGCCGGCGTTGGTTCCCTCGGGGGAATGCCACTTGTCGTACTGCGATACATCGTTAAGTCTGATATCGGCGTTCAAAACAAAGTATGCCGAAACAAAGCTTGCATTTCCGTCATTGACAAGCTTTGAAAGGCGTGCGAGCTGTTCTCCGGTAGAAATAATGTACGGGGTAGACGATGTTCCGTTTCCGCCTGCAAACGAACCCGCAACCGAACCGTTCCATATGGCTGCCGCATCCGCGTCGAACTCATAGAAGTCCGTCGGAAGTACTAAAACGGTAATTGCCAACACAAGGCATACCGCAAGAACCCTCCTGAGCTTTTTCATAATCAAATTCCTTTCGGATATAAATATACATATATTCATTTTTATTATATAACTGTTTTTTATATTAGTCAAGCTATTTTAATCAAAAAAAAGCCTTTGCACGATTTTTGTGCAAAGGCTCAAAAAACTATATGCCGTTATTTTTTCTTTTTAATGAGAGATATTACGAAATATGCGATTGCCGCAAGTGCTATGACGCCAGCAACCGATATGAGTATTATCGGGAGAAGTCCGTCATTTTTCTTGTCGTCCGACTTTTCGTTCTTCTCATCACCCGTGGGCTCATCGGTGGGCTCGTCAGTAGGCTCATCAGTAGGCTCATCGGTGGGTCCGTCGGTGGGCTCATCGGTGGGTTCGTCAGTGGGCTCGTCGGTGGGCTCATCAGTGGGCTCATCGGTGGGCTCATCACTCGGAGTGTCCGGCTCGGTATCGGGAGTTGTTGCTCCGTTTACGGTGATGTAACCGCTCTGCATGGTGCCGGAGACATAATCGCCGTTGTTCTTCATAAACTGCATATTGAACTTTACTTCGTATTTTCCGGCTTTTACATCTTTTCCGATATCTAAAACGACCTCAAAAATATCTCCGTTTAAGTCTGTGTCGTCTTCGTAGCTGAATACTCCGCATTTGTCTTTTTTCTGGAAGCCCTTGATGGAGGGCTCGTTTGACTCATCGTAAATCCAGCTTCCGTCCTTGATGCTTATTCCGCTCGGAAGAGAAGTAAACTCTATGGAGCCGCTCTGGAACTTTCCGAATCCGGAAAGCGTCACTTTAAGCGTAACGCTCTTTCCGGCATCCGCGGCAGCGGAGCTCATGGTTGCCTTGCCGTTTGCGGCAAAAGCCGCAAACGGAACAAGGGATATTATAAGTATCAGTGCGGCAAGTGCCGCTGTAAATCTTTTCATAATCGTCCTACCTTATCAATGCGTTTTCGAGGTAATTATTCTCCGATAGGATACTTTGCGGGGAAGAATACATGGTAGAGCAGATATATCGCGTCGTCCGCTTCAACGGAGCTGTTTCCGTCAAAGTCGCAATTCTGCAATACGGGATACTTTGCGGGGAAGAATACATGATAAAGCAGATATATTGCATCGTCCGCATCGACATCGCTGTCGTTGTCGACATCTCCGGCTGTATATCCGCCCTCCTGCGTCTTGCCGCATTCGCAGGAATTTCCCGTAAACTCGTGTGAGCCCTCATCTTTTCTCGCCTCGCAGCCTTCAAGTGTGCAAGCGTGCCAATGAGCGTCGTCGTTGTAGCTCCACTCTTCCGCAAATGTATGCTCGTGCGGGGGAACAACACAGGCTGCCGCGTCGGTTATTCCATCTGCGTTAACCTTGAGAGATTTGAGAAGTCCGTTTCCGTCGAGAGCCTTAATGTTGTCAACATATCCCGTAAGAGGAGCGGTTATGGAAGCATGAGCCAATCCCTCTATGCAGAAGAAGGGATGCTTGCTCTTGCCCTCTTCGCCCCATGCCGTTCCGGCAAGAGCTTCAATAAGCGTGTGCTGTACAGCCTTTTCGTTATCGCTGAATGTCCAGATTGCGCAGCTGCTGTCTTCGGAATCAATTACGAAATTGTTGTTGCCGAACTGCATCGCAGTTCTTCCTACCTTGCCGGCTGTTCCGTCTTTGTCATAGTCATTGCTTGTGTACTGGAGAATCGTGCCGCCCTCGTCGCAGTATCTTATGGCCGCGTAAACCTTGCCTATAAGCTGAACGGGCTCGGAGAATTTAACCTTTATCGTGTTTGCGCTTGCAAGCTCTGCGGATACTATCTTAATCTGCTCAATCGGGTCTTCTGCGGTTGTGAGCATTACATAAGCACCGTCGGTCACTCCGTTTGCGGTATCAATCTTACCGGGCGTAGCCTTAAGAGCTTTTGTTCCGTCGGCAGACTGAATGTTGTCAACATAGCCAAGCTCGGGGCTCGGAATGCTTGCGTGTGCAAGTCCCTGGAAGCAGAATGTCATCGCGGTAAATTCGGTCTGAACGCCCCAGCGTGATGTGAATGCGCTCTTGTCGAGAAGTCCGCCGTCTGCGTATCTTGCGTATGCTACATTTGTATCTTTGCCGTAAGCTATGCTTGTGGGAGCAAGCTGGAGATATTCTGTGCCGCCGTTCTTTGAATAGCTTCTGAGTGAAGGAACGCCGTCTGCCGAAACATTACAGAATCTTACTGCCGCGTAAACGCTTCCGACAAGCTTGACGGGCTCGGAGAATGTGAGCTTAATCAAATCGTCCGCGATAATCTCGGCAGAAAGGAGTGCAACCTCTGCGTCCTTTTCGTAATCGGGAACATCGTTTACCTCGGGAAGCAAATCGGAAAGAGGTACTGCGGGGCTTGTGGGAGCGGTGCTCTTATCGGGAACGATGTAGTCGCCGACCTTCTTCCAGCCGTATGCGCCCTCAATATTTCCGGCGTTTCCGTTGAGAATCGGGAGAGCCTTATCTATGGCGCACTGCTGTACCATAAAGCTGTTTGCCTTGAAAGCAGCAGTGAGATTTCCGACGGTAGCGCTGCTCGAAAGAGCGACCGTGTAGGCAATCTTGTCAATCTTTGCAAGCACTTCGTAGCAGTCCTTGGTGGTACCGCTTATCGCGCCGCCGAGATTGGTCGTTCCGCCGCCGTAAACATTATTGATTACTATGGAGTTGTTTGTTGACCAATATGCGTCGATGTAGCCGGTGATTCCGCCGACATTTCCCGTTGCGGCTTCTGTTATGCCGTAGTTTGCACTGTTGAGAACATAAGCGTTTGCAATTCCCTTTGTGTCATACTTCTTGTCACTGTCGTTGAGTGAGCCGAAGGTTGCTTCGACAATTCCGACCAAGCCGGAAAGTCCGTACGCCTTCGCGTTTATGACCTTTACAAGTGCGTAGTTTACGCAGTTTATGACTTTGCCGCCCTTGTTCTGACCGAGAATTCCGGCAGATGAGCAGTTGAGTCCCGATGTTCCGTAAGTAAGAATCGTACCGGATGCCGTGCAGTAGTCAATAGTCGGGCAGTGCTGCTCGTTCTGAACAAGAGATGTGGACTCAGAATGTCCGATAAGACCTGCGGTTTTGCCGTACTGTCCGTTTGCGTAGTTGAGAACCATGGCGTTCTTTACATGAGTGTTAAAGCAGTCGCCTTTGAGTACCTCGGCTACAACGGCTACATCGTTGGGGCTTCCGCCGCAGAGCACGAGTGCTCCGTCAAATGTAAGGTTGTCGATGCGCTCGCCGAGCTGAATCGTCTTGACGAATGCCGCATCCTTTGTGCCGTTTACGAACAAGCCCTTGATGCTGTGTCCGTTACCGTCTATCTGTGTGTAGTTGAGTGTCTGGAACATAGTCCACGGAGTAAGCGAAGCAAGGCTTCCGGAAATGATTGCGCCCGCAGTTGTACCTTTTTCGCCCGTACCAATCTTTGCAAGCTCGGTGCCGGAGCCGTTCTTTACGATAACAACGCCGTTGGCGGAATCATACTCGGTGGAGAATACATTCATGGTGATATCGTCATCGAGAACGACCTTTGCGCCTCTCTTAGTCGTAACGGCTTCTCTGAGCTCGTCAAGCGTGCTTACATGAACGGTAAGCTGCTCAGCCGCCTTTGTGACTTTGCAGTAAAAACCGTCGCGCTTCTTGTCGTCGCCGGTTCCGTACTTGCCTTCAGTTGCCTGCAGGAAAGCTCCGCTTCCGGTCGCTTTGATGTTATCGACAACTCCGATTACATCCTTTTCTTCGGCAATCGGCTTGCCCTCAATGCAGAGATAAACGCCTGCATCTTTATATGCCTCGCCGTAATATGTACCGGAAAGCACTTCGTTAAGACCTGCCGTAAAGTTGACATAGCCGACCTTCGTGCCGTCGAGCACGAGTGTTCCGCCTACCTGAAGAGCCGTACCTTTATGGCTTTTAAGCGTGTAATTGTCGCCGCAATATCTTATTGCAACATAAGGTGCGGTGGCTTTGTTGAGAGTTACCGCTTCGGAGAAGGTGAGCTTTATCTGCGTGTTGCTTACCTGCTCTGCGGAAATAAGTGTGAGCGCCGGCTCTGCGCTTGCGGTGAATGTTCCGAATACGGAAATCACCATAACGAGAACCACAAGAGCACTCAATATCCGTGTGCTTTTTTTCATGGTGTTTTCTCCTTCTTTGTTTTGCATAAATGGTTTTATACATTTATATTGTAACACCGCTTGCGAAAAAAAGCAATACATTATCCCCGAATTATTTGAACAAATTTTATCCTTTTTGTCAATTTTGCGCCCGAATTTTGCAGCTTTTGCATAATAAATCGGCAGTGATATCGTCAATATGCCGTTTTCGACAACGCAGAGCCGCTGTAATAATGCGCAAGAATGTCTTTGTACGAGTCCCCGTTTTCAGCCATTATCGCCGCTCCGTATTGGCTCATTCCGACGCCGTGCCCGCTTCCGCGGACGGTGAAAATGAGCTTTCCGTCTTTGTATTCCACCTTAAAATCGGTGCTCCTGAGCGAAAGCGCGGTGCGCAGTGCCGAAGCTTTTATTTTCGTGTCGCCTATGCAGACGGTTTTTACCCTTCCCGATTCGTCATTTATGAGTGAAATCCCCTTTTTTACGGACGACGCGGTTATCGCCGCATCTTTGTCCGCCTTGCATACGGCATCGTAAAATTCGAGCTCCGTGACCTCTTTCTCGGTTACGAGATTCTTTACGATGTCGGGATAATTCTCCTCGGGCGTAGATACGGATTTAAGATAAGGATAGTCCGCACCCCATACATCGAAGCTGTTTTCCGTGCGCCCGTAAGAGCTTGCGTGAAACGCCGCCATTATCGGCTTTCCGCCGTATGTCAGTATTTCTCCCGTGGTGGAATCCACCGCTTCTTTTACTCTGAGAAGATACGAAGCGTCACCGGACGCCGCAACATAATCCTCGGGGCTGATATACGCCATGCAGTGTCCGGAAGATGTGCATACGGCGGAGTTTTTGTGCTCGGCCGACGGCTTTGACTCGAGCTTGTACGCCGCTAAGGTTCTTGCCGCCACCGCCTGAGCCCTTAGCGCCTCGTCGCCGAAGCTCTGCGGCATTTCCGCAAGCAATACCCCGTAAAGATACTCATCAAGCGGCATATTCATATATGCTTTCGCCTTTGAATTGTAGACGGAAATTTCGAGCTTTTTCTCCGCAATTTCAGTGTCGGCGGCGTTCTTTAAGCTCTGCGGAAGCGGAATCAAATAATCGGATAAGAAATTGTCCGTTAAATTATCCTCCGAAAAAGCGCCCGTCTGCACGGTCTGCGCCTTCGCCGAGGATAGTCCCGAACCGTAAAGAAGCACCGCCATCGCGGCAAACGCCGCAAACATCCATGTTAAAAAGAACTTCATTTTCTTTTGCACCTCTTTTTTAATAATTTTTGTTGCAAATCGCAATAATGTGTAGTAAAATGATATCCGTGGTAAATTATATTTTCGGTTGCCCGCGATTATTCACTCAATTCGGAGGTACGGAATGGAACTTGCTAATTATACCGAATATCTCGTAGCCAAAAAAGCAGACGCGAAAACGGTGCTCGTGAGAATTCTCATAATAGCGCTCTGGTGTGTCGTTGTACTCGCTTCGGTCTTCGGTGTGCTTGTGTCGGCAAAAGCAAGGATATTCTTCGAACTTTTTCTGATTCTGTGGCTTCTTGTTGGGCTTTTGTGTTGGTATCTTCTCGAGAAAACCAGAATCGAATACGAATATACGATAGTATCGGGATATTTTCAGCTTGACGCCATCTATGCCAAGAAAACGAGAAGGCGTCTGTGCGAAGCAAAAATAGGCGATGTGCAATCACTTTTGCGTGCAAAAGACGCAAAGGATTCTCCGGAATTCAAAAAAATAATCGGGTGCAGCAGTACGGACGCGGAAGACGCTTACAGATTCGTGTATAAAGACGCGGCACTCGGTCAATGCGCCGTATATTTCAATGCGTCGCCTAAAGCCATCGAATGCTTCAGATACTATAATCCCAAGATTGTAACAAGGGATATGATGAAATGACCGAAATAACAGGAGCCGCAGTCGCAAAGCTTCTGCCGAAGCGCGATGTCGCGGCAAATAAATACAGCGTCGGAACAATGCTTGCCGTAACGGGAAGCAGATATATGACGGGCGCCGCGGCTCTTGCCGCAAAAGGAGCTCTGCTCTGCGGAACGGGGCTTTTGTATCAGGCATCCGATAAGTATGCCCTGCCCGTATTGCAGGCAAAGCTCGATGAGCCCGTATTTACGGAGTCGAGCATCGAGAACATCGAAAAATATCTTGTAAAGGCAAAAGCGGTGCTTTTCGGCTGCGGAGTAGAGAAGAATGTTCATAATGCGGAAATTCTCGAATATATATTGAGTACAGCAAATTGTCCCGTAGTTCTCGACGCATCCGCATTCGGTCTTATCAAAGAATCGGGACTTAGTTCAAAGCTTAACGAAAACACGGTTATCACTCCCCACGAGGGAGAATTTGAGACGCTTACGGGCGCTTTTCCGAAAGACAGAGAGAAATCTGCACGCATTTTTGCGTGCAATAATAAGTGCACACTTGTTCTCAAAGGGCACAATACGATAATTGCAAACAAAAGCGAATTGTATGTCTGCCCGACAGGCAACGCCGGAATGGCAAAGGGCGGTTACGGAGACTTGCTTGCCGGAATGCTCGCTTCGTTTGCTTCGCAAGGTCTTTCCGCGCTTGATGCCGCCATCTGTGCCGTATATCTGAACGGGCTCGCCGGCGATATGGCGGCTGAAAAATTCACGGAGCTTTCGGCTCTGCCCTCACTTGCCGCCGATTTGATTCCCGAAGCGATAAAACAGGTAAAAAAGGAAGTATAAACAATAATCCCCGGGGGTGTTTATATGTTCCGCAAAATAATTGTTTGCCTATCGGCATTACTTCTTGTTTTTTCTGCCGGTTGCTCGGCTGACAAAAACAATATCGACGCTCTTTGTAATAATATTGCAAGCGATTATGAATGCACATTCAATGTGTGTACAGCCGACGGCGGTGCTCTCTTCGGAGGAAAGCTCCTGCACGGGGAAAGCACATACGAATTAACGCTTTCTTTTCCCGAAGAAATAGCCGGCACGGTAATATGCGCGGATAAAGATTCTTTTTCCGCACAGTACGGCGGAAAAACCGTAGCTCTTGTGCAAAGCTCGGTGCAAAAGCTTGATGTGCTTCTCGGAGTGCTGGACGCGGCAAAGGAGAAAAAAGAGCTTTCTCCCTACAAGTCGGAGCTTTACGGTGCAAAATGTATGATATGCGATATCGGCGGAAATCTGCTTTATTATTCGCACGGAGTTCCGCTTCTCATTATATCCGACGGAATAAAAGCGGAAATCACGGGATTTTCCGCGATAAGTCAATGAAAGGACAGATAAAATTGGAAATTCGTACAAAGCGTGTATGGTCGGAGGTAAACCTCGACAACATTGTTCACAACTATAAATATGTCCGCTCTCTCGTCGGTGACGATTGCAAGGTGTGCGCCATAGTAAAGGCAAACGCCTACGGTCACGGAAGCGAAAGAGTGGCAAAGGCTCTCGAGGCGGCGGGCGCGGAAATGTTTGCCGTAGCAACGGTCGGAGAAGCGCTCGAGCTCCGCGAATACGGCATTTCGGGCGATATCATCGTGCTCGGCAGGACAGAGCCGGACGACGCTCAGCTTCTTGCACAGAACGACATTATTCAGGCTCTCTATTCATACGCATACGCGACGGAGCTCTCCGGCGTGTTGCGCGAAAAAGGGCTTAAAATTCGCGTTCACATCAAGCTCGATACGGGCATGAACCGCATCGGCTTTGCCGCAAAGAACGCAGACGACATACAGATTTCCGCGGCGCAGATAGTTCAGGTTTCAAGGTTGCCGTATTTCACCATCGAAGGTATCTTCTCGCATTTTGCGGTTTCCGACAAAAAGACGGATATTTACAACGCATTCCAGTACCGCAACTTCCTTTCCATAACAAACAAGCTCGCAAAGCTCGGCATCGGGCCTCTGACTCGCCATATATGCAACAGCGATGCGATAGTGAACTTCCCGTACTGCCATATGGATATGGTGAGAGCCGGCATTATACTGTACGGAGCGGAGGGCGGCCCCAACTTAAAGCCCGCGATGGACTTGAAGTGCTCGGTGATACATCTGCACACATTGAGAAGCGGAGAAACAGTCAGCTACGGATGCACATTTAAGGCAAACCGCGATATGACGGTTGCCACGCTTTCGATTGGCTACGCAGACGGGCTTCCGAGAGCATGGTCGGAAAAGGGATATATGCTCATCGGCGGAAAGCGTGCAAAGATTTTAGGCAAGATATGTATGGACCAGTGTATGGTTGATGTCTCGGATATAGACTGCAAGGTAGGCGATATCGCCACTGTATTCGGCTCCGACGGAGCGGAAACGCTTCCGGCAAAGAGGATTGCAGAAGCCGTCGGAACGATAAGTTATGAGATTCTGTGCAGCTTCGACCGAAAGAGAATATTCAGCACTGTTGTAGAATAGTAATAATCCGCTCGGAATGCCGCGGGTTGATAAGGCAGTGTTTGCAAAAAATACCTGCCGAGAAGGAAAATCCTTTTCGGCAGGTTTCTTTATTTTATATTTGCCCAAAGCACAGTTGCAGGCAACGACTTTGTATTCAAAAGTCTCAAGACAAGTAATATTGCCCGCTATGTTCGCAGTGATGTTTTCGACGCGTGGCGGCAAGGATTCAAAAAACATCCTCACGGGCGCGCGCCGAAAGAGCGGAATTATTTATTTTTTATCGAACATACCGTCCGCCGCCATCTGTGCAAAGCGCAACAGTGCGTCTGCCATCACCTTCTCGGGAGATTTTTTTATGTTCTCTCCGACCTTTTTGTAAAATTCGTACACAATGCCGTCAATCTCCACCGACGCCTTTACTTTTGCTCCCATTACCTTACTCCACAATTTTTTTCGTTATATTATCCGTATTTTATGAGCGAATATACAAAATCGCGCCAAATCTATTGAAAACGACGGACAACAGGTATATAATATATATTGATTTATTATACTTATATACGGAGATGCTTTTTATGGAATACACCGTTGCACTCGAAAACATAATCGACAATTTTGCACTTGAAACGGTTTACGCTCCCGACGACCTTTCGCAAAGACTTGTAAAAAGCGCGGATGTAAATCATCCCGGGCTTGCGTTTACCGGATATTCCGACCTTTTCGACAAGGAAAGAATTCAGCTTATCGGCAGAACAGAGCACAAATACCTGACAGACCTCGGAAAAGAGGAGAGAATCGCCGCGTTCGGCAGACTGTGCAAGCTCCGCCCCTGCTGTATAATATTCACATCGAGCCTTTCCATATTCCCCGAATTTATCGGAATAGCAAAAGAAAATGCCGTTCCGATATGCCGCACCGAGCATCGAACAAGCTACTTCTCGTATTCGCTCGTCGCATACCTCAATGTTCAGCTTGCGCAGAGAATCACGCGGCACGGCGTTTTAGTTGAAGTCTACGGCGAAGGCGTGCTCATCTTGGGCGACAGCGGCGTCGGCAAAAGCGAAACGGCGATAGAGCTCATAAAGAGAGGACACCGACTTATCGCGGACGACGCGGTTGAAATAAAAAAGGTTTCAAGCAAGGCTCTTGTCGGCAGCTCTCCGGAGCTGATAAAGCACATGGTCGAGCTCCGCGGAATCGGTCTTGTCGATGTAAGCCGTATCTTCGGTATGGGAGCTGTAAAGGATACCGAAAAAATCGACCTTGTGATTAACTTCGAGCCGTGGGAAAAGGGCAAATTCTATGACAGAATCGGGCTTGAAAACGACTACATCGAAATACTCGGCATAAAGCTGCCGAGCTTAACCATTCCCGTACGCCCCGGCAGAAACCTCGCCGTCATTCTCGAGATAGCGGCGATGAATCAGAGACAGAAAAAGATGGGCTACAACACCGCGGAAGAATTCAACAAGCGCCTTGAAAAACAGCTTAGAGAAAACGAAGCGGCAATTTTGGCAGAACATAATTCTGAGAACAGCGAAAGCTGACGGAGGTAAAATGGCCTCATATCTTGGCATACATAACTGCACTTTTGAAGAAAACGCTTCCATAGCTCCGCACACCACCTTTAAGATTGGCGGAATTGCGGACGCTGTTGCTTTTCCCGAAACGGAAGAAGCTCTTGCGGAGCTTGTAAAGGCTCTTGCAAAGGACGGCATAAGGTATATTGTTTTGGGTAACGGAAGTAATGTGCTGTTTGCGCAAAAGCGCTTTAACGGCGTCGTAATAGTAACAAAAAAGCTCACGGGCGTTTCTGCGGACGGAGATTGTATGACCTTCGGAGCAGGCGTTCCGCTCACCTCTGCGGCGAAGGAAGCATTTTTACGCGGACTTTCGGGGCTTGAATTCGCATACGGCATTCCCGGAGCGGTCGGCGGCGCGGTATTTATGAACGCCGGAGCATACGGCGGTCAGATATCGGATGTGGCGCAGTCCGTTCGCGTATGCGACGAAAGCGGAAGAATATTTTCGATAGAAAAAGACGGGCTCGGCTTTTCGTACAGGGACAGCGTGTTCCAACACAAAAAATACACCGTTATCTCACTTACGGTAAAGCTCTCCCCGAAAGAGCCCAAAGAAATAAAAGCGGTAATGGACGACTATATGACGCGCAGAGTGGAAAAACAGCCGCTCGATTTGCCAAGCGCCGGCAGTGTGTTCAAGCGCGGCAACGGATTTATCACCGCGCAGGTGATAGACAGATGCGGGCTTAAAGGTCTGTCGGTCGGAAAAGCGGCGGTATCGGAAAAGCACGCCGGATTTATAGTAAATCTCGGCGGCGCCACTGCCGACGATGTTCTTTTGCTTATAGAGAAAGTAAAATCCGAAGTAAAGAGAATAGAACAAAAAGACATAGAATGCGAAGTTCAAATTATCAGATAGAGGTGAGTTTATGAATTACACGATAGTCACCGGAATATCCGGAGCGGGCAAATCCACCGTGCTCAATGCGCTTGAGGACTTGGGATATCACTGTATCGACAATATGCCGCTCGGTCTTATTCCGTCGCTTCTTCCCGTTATGGAGGGCAATTCCGCCATACAAAAGGTTGCGATAGGACTTGACTCGAGAAGCGCTTTCAGCTTTGCGCAGTTTGAAAAGGCGGCAGAAGAGATAAAGCGCACGGAAAACGACTTGAAAATAATATTCGTTGACTGCCCCGATGAAATAATTTTGCGAAGATATAAAGAGACAAGGCGCAGGCATCCGCTGACGGTTACAAACAATCTTTCTCTCTCCGATGCGATAGCGGAAGACAGAAAGCTTATGAGCGATTTCAAAGAAGCCGCCGACGCAATAATAGATACGGCGGGCTTAAGCTCCGCGCAACTCAAGCAGAGAGTTGTAGCTTATGCCGCGGAGAGCGAAAAAGGTATGGCGGTTACCGTCATGAGCTTCGGCTTTAAGTACGGAATACCCGTCGATGCCGATTTGGTATTCGATGTGCGTTGCTTCCCGAATCCTTACTATATCGAATCAATGAAGCACCACACGGGGCTTGAGGACGAGGTTTATAACTATGTCTTCAGCTTCGACGAGGTAAATGAGTTCATGGAAGGGCTTTATTCCATGATTTCGATGCTGATGCCCCTTTACAAAAGAGAGGGCAAAACTCAGCTCTCGATAGCGATAGGCTGCACGGGCGGCAAGCACAGAAGCGTTTCGATAGCACGCACTCTCGCCGCAAGGCTCAATGCAGATAAGCTCAACTGCGTTGAGATTCACAGAGATATAAAGAGATAATATGTCATTTACGACACAAACCAAAAAAGAGTTGTGCTCCGACAAAAAGCGGCGCGATATGGCAGAGTGCTGCAGGGACGCCCTCTTTCACGGAATGCTCGTTTCGTGCAGGGAATACTCCGAAAAAGCGATAGTCTTTTCGTCCGAATGCGAACAGGTCGCAAGGCTGTTTGCCTCTGTTTACAAGGCAAAATACGGGCGCACGCTTTCAGAAAAAAGAGAGAGCGTCGCAGGGCATAAAATGTTCGTTTTGACGCAATCCGACGCAGATGCGGTAAGTGCCGTTCACGCGGATTTTGACCTGTTTTCCGAGCCGTACAGAATAAACGAGGGCATTGTGTACTGTTGCGATAAATGCTCGGCTCACTTTCTGCGCGGTCTGTTTTTGGCAAAAGGACACATCTCGGAGCCCACGGGCGAAAACCGCCTTGAGATAGGCGTGCGCGGCGCGGCTCTCGCAAAGGATATCGAGGGACTGCTTGCGATGATATCTCTGCCGCCCTCTTCGTCACTGCGGAGAGGAAAGCCGCTTTTGCTTTACAAAAAGAGTGCAAATATAGAGAACTTTCTCGGATTTATCGGCGCTGACGGCGCAGTTCTCGAAATAATGAACGAAAAGCTCGTAAAGGACTTGCGAAACGACACAAATCGCCGCCTGAACATAGAGACAAGCGGTATGAATCGCTCGGTAAGCACGGCGGTAAAGCAGATTGATATGATAAAAAAGCTGGAGGAAAGCGGTCGCATCGGTCTTCTTCCCGAGGACTTGCAGGAAACCGCAAAATTAAGGCTTTTATACGGCACGATATCGCTTTCGGAGCTTGCCGCAAAGCATGAACCGCCGATTACAAAGTCCGGCGTCAGCCACAGACTCGAAAAAATAACCGAATTCGCAAAGGACTGCGAAAACTAAGACAAAACCAAAATTGAAAGGAGGCGGCGCCGTGGGCGGATTTGTTCATCTTCATCTTCATACCGAATACAGTCTTCTCGACGGTATATGCCGCCTTTCAGAGCTTCCCGATGCGGTGCTCGCCGCAGGGCAAAGCGCCGTTGCGATAACCGACCACGGCAATATGTTCGGCGCAGTGGAATTCTTCAAAAACTGCAAGGCAAAGGGTGTAAAGCCGATAATCGGGTGCGAGGTCTATGTCGCCCCCGCGTCAAGGCTCAACAAAGAGGACAGGCTCTCCCCCAATCACCTTGTTCTCTTGTGCGAAAACGAAACGGGCTATAAAAATTTGAGCAAGCTCGTTTCAAAGGCATACACGGAAGGCTTTTATTCAAAACCGAGAGTGGATATCGAGCTGCTCACGAGGTATCACGACGGGCTTATCGCCCTCTCGGGTTGCTTTATGGGCGCCGTAGCGCAGAAAATTCTTTCGGGCGAGCTTGACGGTGCAAGAGAAACAGCCAAAAAATACGACGGCATATTCGGGCACGGCAATTATTTTCTCGAGATACAGAATCACGGGCTTCCCGAGCAAAGGGTGATAAATCCCGAGATGAGAAAAATATCAAGCGAGCTCGGAATTCCGCTCGTTGCGACAAACGATGTGCACTATATAAACAAATCCGACAGCGAGGTTCAGGAAGTATCCCTGTGCATACAGACACAGACGACGCTGAATGACGAAAACCGCTTCAGATTCGATACAAACGAATGCTATTTCAAAACGCGTGACGAAATGCTTTCGGCTTTGCCGGAATTCGAGGACGCGATAGACAACACCGAAAAAATCGCAGAGAGGTGCGCATTTGAATTTGAATTCGGCAAATATAAACTGCCCGCGTATGACACGGGCTGTGAGCTTTCGCCGAAGGAATATCTTTATAAGCTCTGCCGTGACGGACTTGAAAAAAGAATATCCGAAAACGGCATATCAGAGCGCGAGGTTTACGAAAAAAGGGTGGCTTCCGAGCTTGCGACAATAGAGGAAACCGGCTTTATCGACTATTATCTGATAGTCTGGGATTTTGTAAACTACGCAAAAACTCACGGAATTCCCGTGGGGCCGGGCAGAGGCTCCGGAGTGGGCAGTTTATGCGCATACTGCCTCAATATCACCGATGTTGACCCGATAAAATACGAGCTTTACTTTGAGCGCTTTCTGACCAAAGAGCGCGTGAGTATGCCCGATTTCGATATAGATTTTTCCGATGAGCGCCGTGACGAGATTATCCGCTATGTCGAAAACCGTTACGGAAGCGACCGGGTATCGCAGATAATAACCTTCGGCACACTTGCCGCCTGCGCCGCCGTGAGAGATGTCGGCAGAGCGATGGGAATGTCCTACTCCGAGGTAGACGATGTGGCAAGAGCCGTGCAGACGGGCTCACGCCGTTCCCTTGCGCTTGCGCTTCAGAACAGTCCGAAGCTCCGCTCCATGTACGACGGCGACGAAAAAGTCAAAAAGCTTATAGATATGGCTCTGCGGCTTGAGGGACTGCCGAGAAACGCATCCACTCACGCTTCGGGAGTGCTGATTACTCCCTCTCCCTGCGACGATTTTGTTCCGCTTGCACAGTTCGGCGGCACAACTCTCACGCAATACACAATGACCGGAATAGCCGAGCTCGGACTTCTCAAAATTGATTTTCTCGGGCTTCGGTATCTCACGATAATAGACCACGCGGTAAAGCTCATACAAAAGAAAGAGCCCGATTTTTCGCAAGACAATATTCCGCTTGACGACAAAAGCGTATACGCCATGTTCACCAAGGGACTTACCGAGGGCGTTTTTCAATTTGAATCGTCGGGAATAAAAAATGTTCTCGCGCAGGTCGCGCCGCGCTCGATAGAAGATATCATATCCGTCGTATCGCTTTACCGACCGGGCCCGATGGACAGCATCGGAACTTTTGTCGAGAACAGAAAGCATCCCGAAAACATAAAATACCTGCATCCCGAGCTCGAGCCCATACTGCGCACCACCTTCGGCTGCGTAATATATCAAGAGCAGGTAATGCAGATATTCCGCACGCTTGCAGGTTACAGTCTCGGCAGAGCCGACATAGTCCGCAGAATGATGGCGAAAAAACAGCAGGAAAAGATGACAAAGGAGCGCCGCTATTTCATATACGGCGACAAAAACGGAGAGGGCGGTTCCGTTTGCACGGGTGCTCTTGCGCACGGACTTTCGGAGCAGAAGGCAAATGAAATATTCGATGCCCTCGTCACTTTTTCAAATTACGGCTTCAACAAGTCGCACGCCGCCCCGTACGGAATACTCGCGTACAGAACGGCGTGGCTGAAATATCATTTCCCCGCAGAATATATGTGCTCGCTTCTCTCAAACTGCTTCGGTGAAAAGATTTCTCCGTACATCTCGGAATGCACTCGCCTCGGCATAAGAGTTCTTGCGCCCGATGTAAATAAAAGCCGCAACGAATTTGCCGTAGAGCAGAACAACATCCGCTTCGGCTTCTGCGGTGTAAAAAGCATAGGCGACGCATTCGCCGAATGTATCGTAAAAGAGCGCAAAGCATCCGGAAGCTTCGGCTCGTTTGAGAGCTTTGTTACGCGTATGAGCGCATACGGGTTGAACAAAAAGCAACTCGAAGCACTGATAAAAAGCGGTGCCTGCGATTGCTTCAGCATAAAGCGCTCCGTGCTTTTGCTTGTCTATGACACGCTTATCGACCGCATATCGGAGCAGGCAAGCAGAAATATATCAGGTCAGCTCGATATGTTCTCCGAAGCTCATGAAGAAAGCGCAAAAACAGAATATCCCGACCGTCCCGAGCTTTCCGCAGAGGTAATGCTCGAAATGGAAAAGGAAATGACGGGCTTTTATTTTTCAGGCAGTCCGCTCGACGGCTACGGGAAGTGCATAGAGGCGCTCGGCGCACAGACGCCCGCGCAGATAAAGGAAATTTTCTCCGAGGAGGACGGGCAGAGCGCTCCCGACAAAGTAAACTGCACGGTCGCCGGAGTTGTCACAAAGCGAAGCGACAAGAGAATGAAAAACGGCGAAAAAATGTGCTTTGTGACAATAGAAAATATGTACAGCTCAATAGAGCTTGTTGTATTCCACAACCTGTTTGTCACCTGCGATGAGCTTCTTGCCGTCGGCTCCAAGATAGCCGCGTCGGGAGAAGCGTCCAAAAAGGACGCCGACTCCGAGCCTACGCTCAAATGCCGCACAATAACGGGCCTTGTCCCCGATTCGGGCTTTGACGCGTCGATGATAAAGCCGAAGCAGGCAGTCTGCAATGCGCCCAAAGCGACGGCAAAGCACGGCAACAATGCAAAGCTCTACCTGAGACTGCCTTCTCAAAACGACGGGCTCACCAAAAAGGCTCTCGCGATAATAGAAATATTTGACGGGAGCACCGAAGTTGTGGTATACTTTAACGACACCAAAAAATACGCAAGCTTCAGCGCACGCTGTATGCTGAGTCCCTATGTCGAAAGAGAGCTGAAAAATCTCCTCGGCGACGGGAATGTCGTTATCAAAGAGTCTTAACTCGTATAGCTTTCGATGAGCGACCAAAGCTCGTCGATACTCGAAACAGTCAGCCCACGGGAGAGCAGTTCCCTCTCCGTCTCGGGAAGAAGATAAGGAGAAAGCGCAAATTTATACGCTTCTTCGCCGTCCGAATTGTAGATGTGCACGGTTTCTCCGTCATATTTCACCTTGTACGGAAATCCGTCTTCCCTAACTTTTACGGAAATTCCGGCGCTGACCGAATCGATTCTCTTCTCCATATCCGAAACGGTATTTGCAAGATATACAGTCATAACGAGCACCATAATACAAAGAATAAAAATAATGCACCAGAGAAAAAAGCTTTTTATGCCGCCGTCATTCAAAAAAATACACCTCCGTTTTATTTGCGATAATCTCATTTTTACCTTATCGCGGTAAAATATTCATATTTTAGGTCTATAATCAAGTAAACAGCTTTTGCGAAAGGAAAAAACATGGACGCCAATTCTAAATTAAAAAAGAATAAGAACGCACCCGATATCATAATGTCGGTGCTTATGTGGATTGCCAAGGCGATTCTTTTCGTCGCGCGGAAATTCATAGAATACTTTTTCAATATCGTCATTACGGTATTGCTTATAGGAATCGTCACGGGCGGTATAGTTGCATCCGTATTCGCAACCTACATCCGCGATAATGTGGACGCAAGCTTTGACTTAAACTCCTATGTGGCAACGCTTAACCAGACGAGCAAGGTGTTCTACACCAAGTATGATGATATCGACCGTACCGTCGGCAAAGATATCGAGATAGGCGAAATTCACAGCTCGGAAAACCGCACCTGGGCAAGCGTTGACGCGGCGGAAGGTCAGGATGAGGCTCTGATTATACCGGAGCATGTCATAAACGCGTTTGTGGCAGTCGAAGACAAGAGATTTTTCCAGCACAGCGGCGTTGACTGGATAAGAACAGGCTCCGCGGTGTTCAATCTTGTGACAACCTTCCAAAAGAGCTACGGCGGCTCTACCATAACCCAACAGCTTATAAAGAACCTGACGGGCGACGACGAGACGACCATACAGAGAAAACTGCAGGAGATTCTGCGCGCGCTCTATCTTGAGCGCACCATGAAAGAAGAATTTGCAAACTACGAAGACCCGAAATATCAGACAAAAAAGAAGATAATCGAAACTTATCTCAATACCATATTCCTCTCGCAGCACGCATACGGAATACAGGCGGCGTCGCAGACCTATTTCTCAAAGGATGTCTCCGAGCTCACGCTTGTTGAGGCGGCGGCTCTTGCGGCGATACCGCAGAACCCGTACAAGTGGAATCCCGTAAGCTTCCCCGAGAACAATAAATCAAGGCGTAACGAAGTCCTTTCAAGGATGTACGCCCAGCAGATGATAAGCGAAGAAGAATACAGAGATGCGATAAATACGGAGCTTGAGATAAACCTCAAGAACACCGAAAGCTCGATGAACTCGTATTTTATCGACTATATGATAAGCTGCATCGTCCGCGACCTCCAAAAAGAATACGGATATACGCAGTCCGTTGCCGAGCAGATGGTATACGGCGGCGGCTTGGAAATCTATTCCACTATTGACCCCGACATTCAGAGAATACTCGAAGAAGAATACGCCAAAGACGCAAACTTCCCGAAGATTTCCGACGGCATACAGCCGCAGAGCGCAATGGTCGTAATAAATCCGTATAACGGCTACCTTCTCGGAATGGTCGGCGGCAGAGGCGAAAAGAACGGCAGCGTGTTCAAC
This sequence comes from Eubacteriales bacterium, assembly GCA_045627885.1. Taxonomy (GTDB): domain Bacteria; phylum Bacillota; class Clostridia; order Oscillospirales; family CAG-272; genus CALCTE01. The sequence continues at coordinate 50,252 of JAZQOM010000066.1, read as the reverse complement.
AGAGCGGCAAGCGCCATGCGTCAGCCGGGCTCTACAATCAAGCCTCTCGCGTCCTACGGACTCGGAATAGACAGAAAGGTGATAACCTGGGGCACGGTTTTGGACGACTCTCCGTATATGTTCACTTCGGCAACAAATCCGTGGCCTAAAAACTCATCACGCTCTTATCGAGGTCTTACCACGATAAAGCACGGACTCCAACAGTCCATCAACACCATAGCCGTCAAGATTGTGGATAAGCTGACACCGGAAACATCGTTCAACTTCCTGACAAACGAGCTCGGAATCACCACGCTTATCGACCACAAGACGACCTCAAACGGCACGGTTCTCACCGATGTCGCGATGGCACCGATGGCTTTAGGCGGTCTTACCTACGGTGCAAAGCTCATCGAATGGGCAAATGCCTACTCGATATTCCCCAACGGCGGCACATTCTCCGAATCCGCAACATATTCAAAGGTGCTTGACAGAAACGGCAATGTAATTCTCTCAAACGAGATACCCACACAAAGAGAAGTTATCAGCCCGCAAGCCGCAACAATTATGACGATGCTTTTGCAGAATGTAGTCGAAAACGGTACCGGACGCATGGCAACACTCAAGACAAAGATTGAGGTTGCCGGCAAAACCGGAACGACCGACGACAACAAAGACCTCTGGTTTATGGGCTACACGCCGTATCTTCTCGGCGGAGCGTGGTTCGGCTACGATACGCCCAAGAGAATTCAGGGCTACACCACAAACCCCGCGCTCGTTATCTGGAATACGGTTATGACGAGAATACACGATGAGCTCATCTTCCCGCAGATAAAGAGCGGCTCCGCTATTCAAAAGAAGTTCAAAACTCCGGCGCAGACCGGCGGAATTGTCAAGTGCGAATACTGCATCGACAGCGGAATGAAGCCGTGCGATGCCTGCTACAACGATATGCGCGGCGACAGAATCGAGACGGGCTACTTCATCGCCGGCACGGAGCCGACCGAAAAGTGTAATGTCCATGTCAATGTAAAATATGATGTATCCACAAAATCCGTTGCCTGCGACAAATGCCCCGCGGCGAATGTCAAGACGGTATCTTTGATAAAGGTAGACAGAGAATATCCGTGCCAGGTGACAATAGGAGACGCGCAGTACACCTGGAGAGATGTCGGCAAAGACTTTGTAAGCGCCGAAAGGGACGACCAGCCGTTCTACTACGGAATGAGAACGCTCAAGATTAAGGGCTACTCAGGCAAGGTGAGCGGATATTACTACGGACTTGCAAAGGGTATGAAGCCCGCAAACAGAATTTGCACAACACATCTTCACAGCATTCCCGTCTTTGATGTGGATGTTGAGCCCGCTTCATAAACAAGCTCCATATAAAACACAATACGAGGTGTCGCTTTGACACCTCGTATTTCGGAGAAAAATATGTTAAAAAGATTTTTCAGCTACTACAAGCCGCATAAAAAGCTTTTCGCGGCGGATATGCTCGCATCGCTCCTTATCGCGCTCGTCGGAGTCGTATATCCGATAGTAACAAGGAAGATGCTAAACGACCTTATCCCGCACGAAAAATACCGTATGATAATCCTGTTCGGAATAGTTCTGCTTGCGCTGTATACAGTGCGGCTTTTGCTCAATTTCTTCGTGCAGTATTACGGTCATATAATGGGACTCAGAATGCAGGCAAAGATGCGTTCGGATATGTTCGAGCACCTCGAAAAGCTACCGTACGGCTTCTATGACGAGCACGAGACGGGCAAGATAATGTCGCGCATGACAAACGACCTGATGGATATAAGCGAGCTTGCGCATCACGGCCCCGAAAATCTCATCGTATCGTCAATTTCGATAATAGTCGCGTTTATATACCTTATGACAATAAGCCCGTGGCTTACGCTTATCATATTTGCCTGCGTGCCGTTTCTTCTCATAATATCCATGTCGCTGAGAAAAAAGATGCGCGACGCATTTGCCGAAAGCAGAGTGTCAGTCGGCAAAATAAATGCGGCTTTGGAGAGCAGTATCTCCGGCATTCGCGTCACAAAGGCGTTCAACAACGCCGCAAAGGAACGCGAAAAATTCGAGGTCGGCAACGAGCAGTTCGTCAAATCGAGAAGCGAAGCCTACAAGGCGATGGGACAGTTCCACTCGATGACCTCTTTTGTGACGGATATCTTCAATGTAGTCGTTTTGATAGCGGGCGGACTTTTTCTGTATGCCGAAAAAATAGACTTCGCTGATTATTCGGCGTTCATTCTCTCCGTCAACCTGTTTATAACTCCGATAACGACGCTCATAAACTTTATGGAGCAGTATCAGAGCGGCGTCACCGGCTTTGAGAGATTTATCGAGATTCTCGACACAGAGCCCGAAAAGGACGCCGAAAACGCAACCGACGCAGGCAGAGTAAACGGGCACATAGAATTTAAGAATGTCACATATTCGTATAATGACAGCAAGACGGTTCTCGACGGAATAAACATAGATATTCCCGCAGGCAAAACATACGCGCTTGTCGGCCCGAGCGGCGGAGGAAAGACGACGATATGCCACCTTATCCCGAATTTCTATAAAATAAACAGCGGCGAAATTCTGATAGACGGCAAAAATATCTGCTCAATGACAATGGAATCTCTGCGAAGAAACATCGGCATAGTTCAGCAGGACATATATCTTTTCAATGCAAGCATAAAGGACAATATTCTGTACGGGCGGCTTGATGCAAGCGACGAAGAGGTAATTGAGGCGGCAAAGCGGGCAAACATTCACGAATATATCATGAGCCTGCCGCACGGCTACGAAACAAATATCGGAGAGCGTGGAGTAAAGCTATCGGGCGGTCAGAAGCAGAGACTTTCGATAGCGAGAGTGTTCCTCAAAAATCCGCCGATACTTATTCTCGACGAAGCGACCTCGGCGCTCGACAACACGACGGAAATTTACATACAAAAGGCGCTTGATGAGCTCTGCATAGGAAGAACGACACTCGTCGTCGCGCACAGGCTTTCGACGATAAAGAACGCCGATACAATAGCCGTGATAGACAAGGGAAAGATGACGGAGAGCGGCACTCACGATGAGCTTATCGCCGCAAACGGAGAATACGCAAAGCTGTATTCAATGCAGTTCAGAGAATAAAAAAGTATAAAAAAATGTCGCAGATGAAAATCTGCGGCAATTTTTTTGATTATTTGAGTACGATTTCCTTTTTGCGAAGGAGCTTTTTGAATTCGGCAAGAGGCATCGGAAGCTCGTGTGTTCCGTCCAAAACCTTTGTGAGCTTTTCTTCCTCGCCGTCGTTGTGGCGTCTGCGTACTTCTTTTACAATGCCGTCTTCGGCAAGGCAGCAGATTTCGAGAATGTGCTTCTCCGCGTCTGCTTCCTGAATTGTTGTCCAACCGTTTTCATTCCAAGATATAGCTTTCATATTTTGCCTCCGAATCAATTATTTACAAATATACTGTATATGAATTATACAACATAAAAACAAAAAAGGCAATACATTATAAAAAAATAAATTGCCCGAAAAAAGAGCGCGATAAAATGATATGCACCCCAAAAGTCAAACTCTTTCGGAGGTGCATATCAAATAAGCAACTATTTTTTATTAAAACAGTCCGGTTATCTTTCCGTTTTCGTCAACATCTATTCCCTCTGCCGCAGGCTTTTTGGGAAGGCCGGGCATCGTCATTATGTCACCCGTGAGAACTACGATAAATCCCGCGCCCGCGGAAACCTTGACATTTCTTACGGTTACGGTGAAGTCCTCGGGAGCGCCGAGCTTTGTCTGGTCGTCTGAAAAACTGTACTGTGTCTTCGCGATGCACACGGGAACCTTATCAAATCCGAGCTCCGTGAGCTTTTCAATCTGCTTCTTTGCCGCGGGAAGAATGTTGACGCCCTTGCCGCCGTAAACCTTGGTTACAACCGCCTCTATCTTCTTCTCTATCGGCATATCGTCATCATAGCTGAATGTGAAGTCTCCCTTTTCCTCTTCGCAGAGGCGTACAACCTCTTTTGCAAGCTCAATGCCGCCGTTGCCGCCGTCTGCCCATACCGTCGAAAGAACGGTGTTGACTCCGAGCTCCTTGCACTTTTTGATGATGAATTCAACCTCGGCATCGGTGTCCGTCGGGAAGCGGTTGACCGCTACGACGCAGGGGAGCTTGTAAACATTCTTGATGTTGGATACATGCCTTAACAGATTGGGAATACCTCTCTCGAGCGCGCCGAGGTCTTCTTTTCCGAGCTCTGTCTTTGCAAGTCCGCCGTGCATCTTGAGCGCACGAATTGTCGCAACCATAACCACCGCGTCGGGTGTGAGTCCCGCCATACGGCACTTGATGTCGAGGAATTTTTCCGCGCCGAGGTCAGCGCCGAAGCCTGCCTCCGTTATCGTGTAGTCTCCCATTTTGAGAGCCATTCTCGTAGCAATTACGGAGTTGCAGCCGTGCGCGATATTTGCAAACGGGCCGCCGTGAACAAACGCGGGCGTTCCCTCGAGAGTCTGAACGAGGTTGGGCTTAATTGCGTCCTTGAGAAGCGCCGTCATAGCGCCGACAGCCTTGAGGTCGCCTGCCGTTACGGGCTTGTCGTCATAGGTGTAGCCGACGATGATACGGGAAAGTCTTGCCTTTAAGTCGTTTATCGAAGAAGCGAGGCAGAATACCGCCATTATCTCGGAAGCGACGGTGATATCAAAGCCGTCCTCTCTCGGAGTTCCGTTCGCCTTGCCGCCGAGTCCGTCCACTACAAAACGGAGCTGACGGTCGTTCATATCGACGCATCTTTTCCATGTAATCTTCTTTACATCAATTCCGAGAGCGTTGCCCTGCTGAATGTGATTGTCGAGCATAGCGGCAAGAAGGTTGTTTGCCGCGCCTATTGCGTGGAAGTCTCCCGTGAAGTGGAGGTTGATATCTTCCATCGGAACTACCTGTGCATATCCGCCGCCTGCCGCTCCGCCCTTAACGCCGAACACGGGGCCGAGTGAGGGCTCGCGGAGAGCTACGGTGACATCCTTGCCAATCTTTTTAAGACCGTCGGCAAGTCCTATCGTGGTGGTCGTTTTGCCTTCTCCCGCAGGAGTGGGCGTTATTGCCGTAACAAGCACGAGCTTGCCGTCGGGCTTGTCCTCTTTCAAGAGGTCGAGGTCGATTTTTGCCTTGTATTTGCCGTACTGCTCAATATATTTTTCGTCTACATGAGCAACTTTTGCAATTTCTGTTATCGGAAGCATCTTGCATTCCTGGGCGATTTCAATATCCGATTTGTATGCCATCTTTTTTCTCCTTTATTCTTGAGTTTTGATATTATGTAATCATTATACGCTTTATGAATTCCTTTGTAAAGAGCAAGGCGATATCCGCGAATCAGTTTTCTATTTTTGTAAAATTGAGCACCGGCAGAAGCATTCCGCCAATCGTATTGCCTAAAATGACCGTCCAGATATAGCAAAATCTCGCAAGCGAAACCGTGCCGTCAGCCGCAAAGTAGAACATATCGGCTATTGAGTGTTCAAAGCCCGCAAGAATAAATACGGGCACGCAGAACAGTATTCCGACAATCTTCTGCTTGTCTCTGTAAATGCTTACGGCAAGATACATCAGAATTCCGCAGAAAATGCCTCTGATAAGCGTAGAGCCGAAGCTCTGCTCGAGCTTTGCCGAGCAAATAGTCTGTGCCGTTTCGGAGAGCTTGGGTAGCGCATATTTTATCGCATAGCCGCAGACGGTAGTGCCCACGGCGTTGCCCAAAAGTCCGAGAAGAAGCACGGAGAATTCTTCTTTGCCGTGTTTTTCGGGAATAAAACCTATCTTGCCCGTGTAAAGCGAATAGCCTTTAATGCAAATGCAAATGAGTGCAACCGAAAAGAATACCGCGCCGACAACCTTGTTGTCGCAGGCAAGGAATACCGAGCCGCCTATCGAAATGAGAATACCGGCGGAAAGCCCCAATAATAGCTTTTTTGGCATAATTCTTCTCCTTAATATTAAAAAGTGTATAAAAAAGAGCATACTTGTCATGCACAAACAAATACGCCCGTCGGCTTATACATACTTGTTTCCGCGGCGCTTGCCGTCAGCAGCAAGAATGCTTTTTGTTAAGTTATTATATCAAATCCGAACAGACAAGTCAAGTGTCGTTTCGAAAATACAGAAATCGGCGTTTGTTTTTTCGTTTTTTACCGGAAAATTTATGCTCTCTCTGTTCAAAGCTCCCCAATGCCGCTTTATACCTGCATTTTCCGGATATTGAACCGAATTCAAATAAGTATTGATTTTTTATTTTTTTGTGGTATAATGTATACATATAGTAAAATCAGCACTGAATAACGGAGGTTATGATATGAAAGAAAATTATAAAAATCCCGATGCGGAAATTCTTTTGTTGGAGTTTCCCGATATAATGCTTACATCTTCTCCTGCCGAGGAGCCCGAAGATTCGGGAAATCCCAATAAGGATAAGGATTACACGCAGAGATATTGATTTGCAAGTTGTATTTCTGCAACCGAATAAGCAAAGCATGAAAGCTCTTTTCGCATTTGCGAAAAGAGCTTTTTCTTCGATTTTCTTTCGCGCATCTCATCGGGATAGCTATACTCTTGTTGATTCTTTCCCACCGCTTTGCTTTTCCTTCTCACATTTTTGTCAAGTTATCGGCTTTGTGCCTATCGCGCGACTTTGTCAGCAGACTAAAAGACCGCTTGCTTATGCAAGCTTTCTTTTGTATTGCTCTATTATGTCCCTCTAATCAGGTCCAGTCTTCCCACTTAACCTCTTCGCCCTCACCGGGAGTATCGTCATTTTTGCTGAGAAGCATAATCTCTTCAGAAGCGACTTTGATAAACTTGATATCGGGCATCTCATAAATCATTTTCATTTCTCTATACCTCCGACGCCCTTAGTTACCACTGTAACCGTTTTTATCGTATGTGAGATTCTGGCTGTCAAGCTCTACAAATTCGCCATCTTCTGCGTACTTAACATAAGTCTTAACAGTAAATACGATGTTTCCGCTTCCCGTGAAGGTGGGCAGATTCTTAATCGAAACCGCGGAGAGGTAATATCCCTCGGGGCAGCTCTTTGCTACGAATGAAGTACCGCCTGTCGAGCCCTTGATTGTCTTATATACGCAGGATACGGGAAGCTCTTTTGCGCTCTTGTTGATAGCAGTGCCGGAATCATCTGCGCCTGTTGCGGAGATAACAACCTTTGCGGCAACATAGCTGTCTGCATATTTCATTCTTGATATAAAGCGAATTGCGTTCGTGCCGTTCTGTGCGCCGATTGTCTTGAATTCTCCGATGGGCTTAAATTCAAATCCGTTTTCGGTTGCGTAAGTTTCTGCAGTAGAGCCGAGCCAGCCGTGAATTATTACATCTTCGCAAGGAAGGTCTTCTCTTCCTTTTTTGTCATAATAATAACCTATGGAACCTTCTCCTAATTCAATCTCCGGATTGAAGAAATAATACTCGGCACCATCACCGACTCCGGCATCCTCGAGAGCAAAATCCGTGACGCTTTCAACCGTTTCGGGGAATACAAATGTCGATACATCGTCAAGACTTTCTACGACATCAATATTGGTTACTTCAGCGGGGAATATCAACTTATCAAGCACGCGTACGCCGATATATTCAAATACATCGCCGCCGGCTTTCTTGTTATAGTAGTAATCATACTCGTCGGAAGCTAAATTTGATGAGGGAGCGCCGGTAACATGAACTGTACCTGCGGTGAAAGATGTCGAAGCACTGAGGTCAGTTCCGCCGTTAACGACCTGACCGAGTCTTGTTCCGCCGCCGACAACAGGCATACCAACCGTGAAGCCTACTGCAACAGACAAGTCTTCTTTGCCGGCGTCAACAATCTCAAATGTGAAATTGCCGAGCACGGTTTCATCATCAACAGGTCCGCTCGCTTTTGTGAACAGCATCGAATAAGGAACGGTAGCCATCTTATTGGCCGCGCCGTAAACATCCTTGCCGGTTGCGGAAAGCTCAAGATTTACATCAACGAGCTTAAGGCATGTTTTGTCATAATCAAGCTGAATCTCGGCGCCCGTAAAGCCGCCCTTATCAGCCGTCAATGTAAGTGTAATTGTGTCTCCGATGTCAGCGGTAGTACCACTTACGCTGAAAGCGGGGCCGTCTGCTGCACATACGGCAGGCGTAAAACTGAGTACGCAAGCAAGTGCCATGCAGAGAACAAGCAGAACAGAAATGATTTTTTTCATCTCAAAAATTCCCTTCTCTAATTATATTTTTACTTTTATTATAATAAGTAACGCCGCATGTTATGGGGACAAGTCTCCATAATGGCATTAATACTTACGATAATTATATAGTAAAAAATGCAATTAGTCAATATGTTTTTATTAAAAAAACTCAAAAAATTTTGTCAATTTATAAATTTATTCGTTATACTGCCTATTTTTTCTACCTCGCAGGTAACCGTATCGCCGCTTTTTAAGAATTTCGGCGGGTCAAATCCCATACCGACTCCCGCCGGAGTGCCCATCGAAATTACCGTTCCGGCTTCAAGCGTCATGGCGGCGGAAAGCTCCTCTATTACATGAGGAATTCCGAATACCATAAGCGATGTATTGCTGTTCTGTCTTATTTCTCCGTTTACATAAGAGCGTATGTAAAGAGCCTCGGGATTTATCTCGTCCGCGGTGACAAGGCACGGGCCCATTGAGGTAAAGCCGTCCATGCTCTTGCCGAAATACCACTGCTTGTGGCGTGTCTGAACATCACGCGCGCTGACATCGTTTAAGACGGTGTAGCCGAAAACATAGTTATATGCGTCCTCTTTTTTTACATTTTTCGCCGTTTTGCCGAGGACTACCGCTATTTCCGCTTCGTAGTCCACTCTTTCGGTAACATCCGCGTGCAGTTTTATGCTCTCTCCGTCGCCGACGGAAAGGTTCACCCTCTTTGAAAAATAGACGGGGTACGCCCTGTCGCGCTCAAAAGCTTCCTTTTTATAACGGGCGCTCTCCTCGGCGTGAGCCATATAGTTTATGCCGAGGCAGATTACATCATGGTCGATTCTCGGCAGCGGCGATGTGAGCTCAAGCGTGTCAAGCGAAACGGCTTGCGAAAAATCCGATACGCTTACGCTTTCTCCCGATTTTACAAGCGCAAAAACGCTTTCGAACGGGATATTCGCCTTTTCAAATGAAAGCGCGGACTTTCCGTCCGGCGAAAGAACTGCCGGAACGAGCTTTCCGTTTTCTCTGTATGTGATGAATTTCATAATTTCCTCCGAATTATTGCCGATACGGCATAGTGGAACACTAAAAGTGCTCCCGAAATCGCAAAAAACGCAGTTGCCGAAAGATAGAACGGCAAGTCCGATATGAGCATGAGCATCGCGGTAAACGCCGACGGAATAGGTATAATCCAGCGCTCGCTTTCCGTTATTAGCGCCGCCGTCGCCGATATTGCTATTATCGCGCAATAGAGATATGTCATAAAATCCGGAATAATAATCATAATACACCTCTTATATAAATATGTAAGAAGTGTCGCGGATTGCTTACTGCATATCGAGCTTTAAGCTTATGTCCAAAACCTTGGTGCTGTGGGTGAGCGCACCTATCGAAATGATATCGACGCCCGTTTCGGCTATGGCGCGTATATCCCTCTCGTTCATATTGCCGGACGCCTCGAGAAGAACACAACCGTTTGCCTCCGATACGGCTCTTACTATCGTATCGTAGTCCATATTGTCGAGCATAACGATATCCGCGCCCGCCTCTATCGCCTCGTGCATATCCTCAAGCGTTTCCACCTCGACCTCGACCTTGAGAAGATGCGATGCGTTTCTCTTGGCGCGGCGTACCGCTTCCGTAATGCTTCCCGCCGCGGCGATGTGGTTATCCTTAATAAGAACGCCGTCCGACAGGTTGAAGCGGTGATTGGTGCCGCCGCCGACTCTTACCGCGTATTTTTCCAAGAATCTCATCTGCGGAGTGGTTTTGCGGGTGTCGGCAATTTTTACTCCCGTGTCTCCGACTTTTGCGACTGCCTCCGCAGTCATAGTCGCTATTCCCGAGAGGTGCTGAACGATGTTGAGCGCCGTTCTTTCTCCCGCAAGAAGCTCTCTTGCGTCGCCGGATACGGTTGCGATAAGCTCATCCTTGTTTATTCTGTCGCCGTCATGAACGAAGAGCTCTATTTCAGTCTGCTCGAAAATGCCGCCGAATATCCGCTCGAGCACGGCTTCGCCGCAGAATACTCCGCTTGCCTTTGCCGTAAATTTGCCGCCCGCGCGCATTCCGTCGGGGACTATTGCGAGCGTGGTGACATCGCCGAGTCCCAAATCCTCGCGAAGCGCCGCCTTTATATAATCGTCAAGTGTGCCCTTATCTATTCCGTTATTCATCAAAAACACCTCATTTCACAAGCGCGGCATCGGCAAGATAATGCGCGCCGACGCTTTCTTTTCTTGCTGCCGCAGAATCTATGACGGTCTGTGCGACCTCAGCCATATTGTAAAGCTCGAATTCGTATCCGCCGGAAAGAATGTATCCGTCTATCTCTTCCCTGATTGCGGCGATGCTTTCTCTTGCTCTTGCAAGTCCCTCCGCCGTGCGGACGGGGCCTGCGTATTTTGTCATCTTATGTTTTATTCTCGTGCGAAGCTCCGCTTCTCTTGCGTGAGAAAGCGGCTCCGTTCTGCGTGCGTCAAATTCTAAATCGACTTCCTTGCCCGCTCTTGCGTTTCCGTTTATGCAAAGAGCGCAGCGTCTGCCGAACACAAGGCATTCGAGCATCGAATTGCTTGCAAGTCGGTTGGCTCCGTGAGCTCCGGTGCACGCCGCCTCTCCGCAGGCATAAAGCCCGGGAATATGCGTCGCGCCGTATAAATCCGTGCGTATGCCGCCCATAAGATAATGCTGACCTGGGCGAACGGGTATCATATCTTCGGTGAGATTTATGCAAAGCTCCTTGCACTTTGCGTATATCGTCGGAAATCTGTGCGCGAAGAACTCTGCGCTCATATTGGATACATCGAGAAAGACATTCTGTTCTCCGCTTTTTGAAAGCTCCGAAAGAATTGCCCTCGTAACTATGTCACGCGGGGCGAGGTCTTTCATATCGTGGGCGTTTTGCATAAAAGCTTCACCTTTTGAATTTCTCAGAATCGCGCCCTCTCCTCTGACCGCCTCCGATATGAGGAACAGCCTTTCCGTCTTTCCCTGCGGGATAAGCGTTGTCGGGTGGAACTGTATCATTTCCATACGGTCAAGCCTTGCGCCCGCTCTTTGCGCCATCGCTATTCCGTCGCCGACCGCGCCGGACGGATTGGTGGTATATCTGTAAACCTGACCTATGCCGCCGGTGGCGATTATCACATTTCCGCACGGGCAGTATACGAGATTTCCCTCTCTGCAAAGCAGAATACCGCAGACTCCGCTATCGTCGGTGACAACATCAACGGCATAGCACTCCGTCATTACCGTAATGTTTTCGCGCGATGCGACAAGCCTTCCGAGCTGCCTTGTGGTCTCCCTGCCCGTGGCGTCGCCGCCGCAGTGGACTATTCTGTTTATGCGGTGTCCGCCCTCTCTCGTGCAAAGAAGCTTTCCGTATCCGTCGGAATCAAAGGGCACTCCCATTCTGACAAGCTCCATAATGTTGTCGGGGCCCTCTTTTACAAGAGCTTCAACCGCGTCCGTGTTGCAAAGTCCGGCTCCCGCCTTGAGCGTATCCTCAAGGTGAAGCCTGTAACTGTCGTCGTCGGAAAGCACGGCGGCAATTCCGCCCTGGGCGTACCACGAGCTGCCCTTTTCGATGTTGCTCTTGCACACGACCGCAACCGAGAGCTCGGCTGACAGATGCAGTGCGGAATAAAGTCCCGCTATTCCGCTGCCGACGACTATGACATCGTAGCCTCGTACGGTATTTATCAGATTTCTCTGCGAGTCGCAGAGCAAATATCTTCTCACAAAAATCGCCTCTTTTTATATGTGAAGCATTCGTTCAAGCGGAATTCTCGCTTTTTTTGCAAGCTCCGCGTCAAGAATTATCTCATTCGAGTTATATAAAAGCGCGTCTATTACATCCTGCTTTGTCGGCTTTTTCATATCCGCGCATATAAATCTCGGCGCAAGCGGATAAAAGCTCTTTGCCGGAAGCGTGCGGGAAAGTCTGTCAGCCACGCCGTTTTCCGTTCCGATGATAAAGCTCTCGGCGCTGTCGTCCTCGGCAAAGCGGATTATCTGCGATGTGCTTCCGACAAAGTCGGCAAGCCTTGTGACCTCCTCGGGGCATTCCGGATGAACGAGAAGCTTTGCGTCGGGATATTTTCCCTTTGCGGCAAAAACATCTTCAACCGTTATTCCGTTGTGAACGGGACAGCATCCGTCAAACGGTATTATCTGCTTTTCCGGAACCTTCTTTGCTATGTATGTGCCGAGGTTCTTGTCCGGCAGGAATATTATTTGTTCATTTTCGAGTGAGCGTACAACCCGTTCTGCGTTTGACGATGTGCAGCATATATCACACAGAGCTTTTGTTTTTGCCGAAGAATTGACATAGCAGACAACCGCGGCATCAGGATATTTTTCCTTTAGCTTTGCCACATCCTCCGGTGTAACGGTATCCGCCATGGGACAGCCGGCATCGGCTCTCGGCAGAAGCACTGTTTTGTCGGGAGAAAGAATCTTTGCGCATTCTCCCATAAAGCTTACGCCGCAAAACACCAAGACCTCTTCTTCCGCATTCCTTGCGCGGCGGGCAAGCTCAAAGCTGTCGCCCACCATATCGGCAATCTGACCGATGCCGTAATCAATATAGTAATGCGCGAGAATCAGCGCGTTGCGCTCTTGCTTGAGCTCTTGTATCTGCTCGTCAAGAAGCTTCTCTTCCATCTTTTTTTCCTTTCTTCTTCACGATGACCGTCGTTATTATCACGGCGGCAAGAATTATCACTGCAAAAACGGCGGCGACCACTTCATCCTTAAGACTGCTTCCGTCGTAGTCGAAGTCGTAATCGTAGCCGTAGGCTATATCCGAAATCAGCACTCCGTCCTTTGTGTGAGAAAGCGTAAAATACAGCGCCCTGTACTCATCGGAGCGGATATCGTTTCTGAACAAGCCGTCGTTTTTGAATATGCAGTATACGACCTCGTATATTGTGTTTTCGACGCCGTTTGCCTTGTACGGCTTGCAGTAGCTTATGTGAATGTTGTATATTCTCTGCTTTGTAAATCCGAGCTCCGTATCCGTGTGCTCGTGAGTCGAGAAATACGAGCGCGTAAACAATTTGTCGTAATTCTCATAGTCGCCGTTTCGGAGTGTTGTAAAATATTTGTCGAAAAATACAAGGTCTTGACCGAAATCCGCATAATTTCCATCGGTTATGGTTTCGGTAACGGCTCCGGACTCGTCGGTGTATGAAATGTATCTGTTCTTGTTAAGATATTCTTCGTCGCCTTCAATGTCGGCATTAAAATCAATAGGATAAAAGCCTCCGTTCAGCGGGGACGGCTTTTCATTCATTCTGTCATAGCGCAGCTTGCGCGAAATAAAGCCGGACGCCGAATACGCCGCGAGAATCACGCAGGCGAGCACGGCAAGAACAAGCAATACGATGTATATTGCCTTTTTTGCCTTTTTGTTGTCCTTTTTCATATTTACCTCTTATGTACGGCGCCGTAAAAAGGCGCCGCCTGTCTTATTTGCGTTTGTAATATACCGTTTTCATATCGGGCTCTTTTCCCGAAAGCCCTGCAAGCTCACTTACCGTTACAAGCCTGTATCCGCTTTTCATAAGCTCGGAAGCCGCTTCGCAGAATGCGTCAGCGCTCGTTCCGAATATATCGTGCAACAGCACTATATCGCCGTCTTTCGCGCACGATAGTATTGCGTCCACAACCTTTTGCTTATTGCGTGATTTCCAGTCGAGCGTGTCTACCGACCACTTTATGCGGTGGAGCTTTATCCCCTTTGTCGATGCCGAAAACTCACCGTAGGGCGCTCTGAACACCGTGGGATATTCGCCGCACGCCTCATATATCAGCTCCGATGTCTTTTCGACCTCAAATTTCACCGCGTCGGCACTCTGCTTTCTCATATCCGTATGAGAAAAGCCGTGGCATCCGAGCTCACATCCGAGAGCCTTCATGCGGGAAATTCTTGCTTCGTTTGCCTCAACATGGGAGCCGAGAATGAAGAAGGTCGCCTTTGCGCCGCTTTTATCAAGAAAATCCAAGATGGTATCGGTGTATTTGCTCGGGCCGTCATCAAAAGTGAAGGCTATCGCCTTTTCCCACGGAAAAAGCGCATTTTTATCGGTGACATCGTATTTGAGCGCCGCCTGTGCAAGAGGTATTACCTTTACCGTTTTTTCGCCGCACAGACCGATTCCGTGAAGCGTAACGATAAAGTCCCCATCGCCTTCGGCAAAAGCGCAAATCTCATCGGGTGAGCTTTCCGAAACAAGCTCGGAAAGCTTTACAATGTGACCGTTTTTCGCGTCACAGACCACGCTTTGGTATTTCTCCGAGCCGCTTGTCTTTTCTCTTAAAAGAACACTTATCAGCCTGCCCGATAAGAACACATCGCAGTCCACGGTGACGGGCGTATCCGATTTTTTGCATATATCTTCCGCCATGCTCTTCGTTTTTTCGTCGAGCTCCGGAAAGCCGAGCACCGGAATATCGGCTTTGCTTCCGTTTTCTTTTATGCGGAGTATATCCTCCGCTTTTATCGGCGTGGGGACTATCGTTTCTTTTATCGCGTAACAGTCCGCGCCGCAAAATGCAAAAACGGCAAACAAAAGACAGAATACAATAAATATTCTTTTTGCCATACCATGCGTTTTCCGCAAAGATTCGCCGCAAAGTGACCATTATATACAATCGGTTAATTTTATCACAATTTGCGGCGTCTTGCAATACTTTTTATTTGCGGCTTTTGTGCCGCAATATCATTATTGCCGCACGAGCTTCAAAAATCCGCACTATTTTTATGAATACACCCCGTTTTTTACTTCCGCAGTAAAAATACGCTTTACATTTTGCAAAAAAAATGTTATACTCGTTTGCGTGATTACAAAGAAAGGCGGCAAAACCGTGGAATATACGGAATTTGTATCGGAAAGCGAATCCGATACGGAAAATTTTGCAAAAGAATTTGCAAAAAAATTGAAGCACGGCGATATTGTCGCGTTCTTCGGCGACCTCGGAGCGGGAAAAACCGCGTTCACGAGAGGTGCGGTTTCCGTGCTTTGCCCGGGAGCTTTTGTCTGCTCCCCGACTTACGCGGTAATGAACGAATACAAAGGCGAAGCCTTTACCGTTTGCCACTTTGATTTGTACCGTATTCACGGAGAAGACGACCTTGTTTCCGTAGGCTTTGACGATGCCGCCGACGGCAAAAACATAGTTTTTACCGAATGGAGCGAGAATGTTAAAGAATTCTTGCCGAAAAAAAGATACGATGTAACAATAGAAAAGCTCGGAGAGGAAAAGCGGCTTATCAAGGTCGCCCATATTGAATAGATATGCTTACACTTTCGATGGATACCACCGCAAAAACCGCAACCGTCGCCCTTTGCGACGGCAAGGAGCTTGCGCAGTTTTCGGTAAACGATACGCTTACACACAGCGAAAACATCTTATATATGGCGGATGCCGTGCTCTCCTGCGCGGGGAAGAAAATCTCCGATGTGGAGCGCCTTGCGATATCCGCAGGTCCCGGCAGCTTTACTGGCGTACGCATCGGCGTTGCCGCCGCAAAGGGGCTTTGCTTCGGCAAGGATATTCCCGTTGCCGCCGTATCGACTCTCGAGGCTCTCGCCTATAATGTTTCGCATACGGGCGATATAATATGCGCCTGCATGGACGCGCGCAGAGAGCAGACATATTTTGCGCTGTTTGATTCCGCAAACGGCGCTCCCGTCCGTCTTACCGACGACGCCGCGGAATGCGTGGATGCCGCCTGCGAAAAAATTGCAGAAATTTGCGAAAAAACTCAAAAAAAATCCGTAATTTTTGTTGGCGACGGAGCAATTTTGTGCTATAATCATTTTAAGGATTCGGATAAATCGGAAATCGCAGCAAAGCTTGCGCCGGAACATATCCGTTTCCAAAGCGCACTTTCGGTTGCGAAAGCGGCGGAAAAATATTTTGAAGAAAATAAAACCGTTACCGCGGATGAGCTTTCGTGCATCTATTTAAGGCGTCCGCAGGCGGATATGTGAGGTAGTTATGATAGCAATAGGAAGCGACCACGCAGGCTTTGACTTAAAGGGCGAGGTAATCAAATATTTTGAAGAAAACGGAATAGAGTACAAGGACTACGGCACTTATTCCAAAGAGAGCTGCGACTATCCGATATACGCGGAGGCGGTTGCAAGAGCCGTACAGAAGGGCGAAGCCGAAAAGGGCGTTCTCGTATGCGGAACGGGACTCGGTATGTCATACGCCGCAAATAAGCTCAAGGGTATCCGCGCGGCGGCGCTTTCGGACTGCGTTTCGGCAAGGCTCGCAAGAGAGCATAACAACGCGAATGTAGTCTGCTTCGGTCAGAATATAGTCGGCAAAGCAGTGGCAATAGAGATAATCAAGATTTTCCTTTCAACGGAATTTCAGGGCGGCCGTCACGAAAGACGCGTTGCCATGATAGATAAAATAGAAGCGTAAAACACATTAAGACGGCATTTATGTCCGCGCCGTGCCAATCGGGGAGGCAGCGGCACCCTGTAACCTGCAATCCGCTACAGCAGGGACTGATTCCGGACCGAGCGCACTTTCTGTGCGGCAGGTGTATATGTAACTGTGTTGAACGGTAAGTCCCGCGCAATCAGACGCCGTGAACCATGTCAGGTGGGGAACCAAGCAGCATTAAGCGGTTTGTCTGATGTGCCGCGGGGCAGCTTATCGGGAGCAGGGAGTATATTACCGCGTGTAGGAAGCTGTGCAAAGAACGGTGCACGGTGCGGGCATATATGCCGTCTTTATTTTTATAAAATATCAAGCGGAGGTGATACCGTGTATCTGGCACTTTACAGAAAATGGAGGCCGAAAACCTTCTCGGATGTATTCGGTCAGGATATGATAACCGAAATATTGAAGCGCGAAGTCAAACAGAACACCGTTTCACACGCCTATCTGTTCTGCGGACTGCGCGGAACGGGCAAAACCACCTGCGCGAAAATTCTTGCAAAGGCGGTAAACTGCGAGCATCCCGAGGACGGTGAGCCCTGCGGCAAATGCGAAAACTGCCTTGCCGCCGACAGAGGCGCACTTTTGGACATAGTCGAGATTGACGCGGCTTCAAACAACGGCGTTGACAACATTCGCTCCGTCATCGAAGAGGTTTCGTTCTTGCCGTCGCAGGGAAAGCGCAAGGTATATATCATCGACGAGGTTCACATGCTCTCCGGCGGAGCGTTCAATGCGCTTTTGAAAACTCTCGAGGAGCCGCCCGAGCATGTTCTGTTCATTCTGTGCACGACGGAAACGCATAAGATTCCCGCAACGATACTCTCGCGCTGCCAGCGCTTTGACTTCGGCAGAATCGACGCGCAGAATATAGTGAAGCGTCTCGAATATATAGCAAAAGAAGAAAATATGCAGATAGAGCCCGACGCGGCGGCGCTGATTGCAAGGCTTGCCGAAGGGGCGATGCGTGACGCACTCAGCCTGTTTGAGCTATGTGCGGGGCACACAAACAAGATTGACTACGAGCTTGCCTGCAAGCTCTTGGGCGTTCCCGACAGAGATAAAATGCACAACCTGTGCGCTTGCTTTGTCTCGGGCGACAGCTCCGGCGCTCTCGATATAATAAACTCGATGCTCTCCACGGGCAAGGCGGCAACGATATGCTCGGAAATGATAGAATTCTTCCGTGATATGCTGATAATCACAACCGCGGCAGCTCCCGAAAAACTGATAATCGAGCTTCCCGAGGAAATAGCGAAATGCAAGGCAACCGCGGCAAGATTTACAAAATCAAGACTGCTCTACTCAATGGGCGTACTCGAAAAATGTATGTACACTCTCCCGCAGGCGAATGTCAACGAGAGGACAACTCTCGAAATGGCGGTGATTCGCCTTTGCAACATAGAAAAAACGGCGGATATCGAAGCTCTGTTTGCGAGAGTTGAGGCTCTCGAAAGAGGGGCTCTGCCCATAAAATCCGAAATAAAAGCCATAAGCGAGAATAAACCTGCACCTGTAGTGCAGAAGAAAGAAGCTCCCGCCGCCGAGCCGCGCGAAGAAAGCAAAAAAGAAAGCGCCGAGGCGGAGAGCACTGTTTCCAAAGCCTTCGACGATTGGGGCGAATTCATTGATGCCGTTTCGAGAGAGGACAAGGTTGCGCGTTCTTTCGTGTCCTTGGGCAGAGGCTTTATAAAGGGCGATATTCTCGAGATAGTTCTCGAAGACAGTATGAGCGCCGCGATGCTTAACAAGCAGACAAGGCTTGCGATACTCAAAAAGGCGGCTTCCGAGGTTCTCGGCAGAGCCGTGGATGTAATAGTAACGGTCAAAAAAACAGAAAAAAGCCAAAGCGGGCTTTTGGACTGACAGGAGGATATAAATTATGAAATCAAGACTTCCGCAGGGATACGGCGGCGGGCCGCAGAATATGCAGGCTATGCTCAAGCAGGCGCAGAAGATGCAGGAACAGATGCAGGAGCGTCAGGCAGAGCTTGACGAGGCTGTATACAACATTTCCGCAGGCGGCGGCGCCGTAACGCTGAAAATCAACGGCAAAAAGGAAATATCGGAGCTTACCATTTCTCCCGAGGTTATCGACCCCGACGATGCGGAGACTTTGCAAGACCTTGTTACCGCGGCGGTAAACGAAGCGATAAAGAGAGTTGAGGGAGAAAACTCCAAGGCTATGGAGAGCATCACGGGCTCTCTCAATGTTCCCGGGCTTTTCTGATGGCATATATTCCGACACTCGACAGGCTTATAAAATCCTTTGCCAAATTTCCCGGGATAGGCTATAAGACGGCGGTAAGGCTTGCGTTTCACATTCTCTCGATGAGCGAAGACGATGTAAAAGAATTCTCCGACGCCATGGTGAGCGCCAAGAAGAACATTCACTACTGCCCCGTCTGCCAGAACATCTCTGAGGACGGACTGTGCCCGATTTGCGCCGACGCGTCGCGCGACAGGAGCGTTGTCTGCGTCGTAGAGGATGAGCGTGCCGTTATGGCTATCGAAAAGGTAAAGGAATATCACGGACTTTACCATGTTCTGCACGGAGTTATCTCCCCGATGGACGGCATAGGTGCAGAACAGCTCAAGATAAAGGAGCTTGTTGCAAGAGCGGCATCCGGCGATATCGCGGAAATAATAATCGCCACAGACCCGACGGTAGAGGGCGAAGCGACCGCGATGTATATATCGAAGCTCATAAAGCCGTTTGATGTCAAGGTTTCGCGCCTTGCCTACGGCGTTCCCGTCGGAGCGGAGCTCGAATACGCCGATGAGGTCACTCTGTATCGCGCCCTCGAGGGACGAAAAGAAATATAATAAATGTTAAAAAATGCGGCTTTGTTGATGCAAAGCCGCATTTTTTATGCTTATTTCGGTATAAAGCCGTCGAATATGAATATTTCAAACATTTCCTTTGCCGCGTCAAGCTCCTTTTGACTTCTTATCGTCCACGCCGCCGTCGCCGCGCCGAACAGCTTTTTGCAAAGCTTCAGCGAAAGTCTGTTTTTGCGAATGTGATTATATGCGATAAAATCGGGTGCGGACAAAAAGTTTACAATCAGAGCCGAAAGAGCAAAGCTCGCTAAAAGTGCTTTTATGCTCTTATTTTTTGCGCGTGAAGGTGCAAGCTGACCGCGAAGAACATTCTTATTGTTTTTTCTAAACCAGCGGAGCACAAGCGGATTAAACGACTCTATGCAGTATTCTCCGCGATAATTTTTGAGTGCTTCGTTTGTGCTTTTTGCCGTCTGAAGATAGTTTTTATCGGATTTTATCTCAATTATGAGCGGAACCGCTCCGTCGACCGATTTGAGTACATCTTCAAAAAGCGGAATGCTTTCGTCCGAGCCGAAAAGCTTCAGCGTTGAAAGCTCGTCATACGGCATATCGCGCAAAGCCGCTTTCGAGCCGCATACGCGCTCAAGAGTATCGTCGTGAAAAACGACAAGTCTGTTGTCTGCGGTGAGCTGAACATCAAGCTCTATCCCAAATCCGGATTCTACGGCTTTTTTGAACGCGGGTATGGAATTCTCCGGCGCGGAAGCGTTGTCGAAAAGTCCTCTGTGAGCGATATATTTGTAGTTTTTCATGCGGTCGCGCCGCCCCGCGTGCGGATGAATTGCGAAAAGATACAGCAAAATCATCAAAAGCAGAGCAAAAACTGTATAAAGTGCAGGCATTGTCGTTCTCCCGTAAAAATATCGTCTGATATATTATACGGTATTTTCAAAGAAAAATCAACGGCGCGGAAAGCATCGGCGCAAAGCCGTATATGCGACGAACTACCACAAAAATACCGTATCTTCAAGAACTTTTCAAAAATTTTCCAAAACAAGTGAGATATTCTCGCTTTGCTCGAATATAAAATGAAATAAATCCGCCACGCGCCGCAGCGCATTTCACAAATCCCGCAAGGGAAATGAAGCGCTTGCTTCGCAAACATAAAGCAACGGAAGTGCTGAGCTCTCGTATTCTTAATAATTCGTCGGCGAAGCCGACACCGAACTTCTTACCTATTACTTCTTATTTATTACCTTCCAAAAATCCCGGCGCATTTAACTGATAGGTAAGAGGAAAAAGGTAAGAAGTAAGAAGAAAAAATCCCGTCCACTATCGTGAACGGGATTTTTGGTGACCCGTGGGGGAATCGAACCCCCGTTTACGCCGTGAGAGGGCGTCGTCTTAGCCGCTTGACCAACAGGCCGAAATTTGGTGACCCGTACGAGAATCGAACTCATGTCTTCGCCGTGAAAGGGCGATGTCTTAGCCGCTTGACCAACGGGCCATATTCAATTTTGCGCTTTAGGGAAAATGGTAGCGGAAGGTGGACTTGAACCGCCGACCGATCGGGTATGAACCGATTGCTCTAGCCAACTGAGCTATTCCGCCGTATTCCGAATAACTTTCCCCGACGACGCTTAAAGAGTATATCATACAAAAGGTATGCTTGTCAATACTTTTTTCAATTTTTTATTCCGCGTGTCATTGTTTTTCTCCGCGCGCCCTTATAACCTTTGCAAAAGTGAGCGTCGCGGCGATAATTGCTATCAGAATCCACGATGCAAACATATATGAATAATCAAGGAATTTGAGCATATATCCGTATGCAAGCGAGCCGACACTTGCTCCGAGGTAGGTGGCGAAGTCCATTATTCCGCTTGCGGATGACGAAGCGTTTTCCGCCGCGAATTTAAGCGGCAGCATCGTAAGCATTGAGTGATTTATCACATTTATCGCCGCGGAAATAAGCCCGAGCGAAATCGCCGCGAGAGCGGGAAGCCACAGCGACGAATTCTCCGCGGTGCGGATTGCTGTGACGGGAACGGCAAATACCGCGATACAGACGAAGGCAAAGATATTTACCCTTCTTTCGTCGTTTCCGAACAACCTGTATAAAAGCGGATATATGAACCTGCCCACAAGTGCAAACGCGGGAATGAACAAAACAAAAAGCGCGGATTTTCCGAGGTCTATCGCAAAGCGGTCGACGAAATAGACTGACATCCAGAGATTTACATTTTCCTTAATGATTCCGTGAATAAACGACGGCGCGAGAGCGGTATAAAGCCTTGCGTCCGTCAAAAGCTTTTTTATCGGAATCGACGGCGCTTTTATTCCGTCCGTTTTTTCGACCTCAACGCCCTTTATTGTAACGAGCACCGCGACGGCGATGACGAGCGCAATAACGCACGGAGTAAGAAATGCCGCGTTTACGCCCGATATGTTTATCGCTCCGGTGGCGACGAATACTCCCGCGACCGTACCGAATGATACTACCGTGCCGTAGAGCGCCATCACCTTGGAAAGCTTTTCTTTTTTGAAGGTATGCGACATGACAACAAGCATACTGCCCCAGAGCATCGACTGACCGTATGCGTTCACTGCCCACAGGACGGCGCAGAATACAAACGGCGGAAAGAAAGAAAATCCGAAATTGCTCACGCCAATAAGAGAAAGTCCGAGCGCTATCATCGCGGACGGATGTATTTTGTCCCCGAGTCTGCCGTTTATGAGTCTTCCGCAGGAATACACAACGGAAAATATACTTCCGAGCGTGCCTATCTGCGCGGAATCCATTATAAGAAGTTCTTTTAAGGGAGCGGCGGCGACTGAAAGACTCTGCCTTGCTATATATGTCGTCATATATGCGACATAACAAACGATGAAAATAAGCACGGCTTTTTTCTTTGTCATACGACCTTCTCCCCCTTTCCGACAGAAATTTTAGCACAACGAGCCGTCAAAGTCAACGCTTGCGGTTGAATTCTTCCGCAATTTATGATATGCTCTTTTAAGAGGAAGTGGCATTATGACAAAAGAAGAATCTATGCAGATAAGCGCGGCGCTCGGCAAAATTATAGCCGAGGATTTTCCGTGCATAAGCTATTCGGAGCAAGAGCTGAGTGACGCAAGAGCGGAATTCTCCGACGAAGACATAAAAGAAATGCGCGATATGGGACTTATGGGCGATGACTTCGAGCTTTTCTATGTGATAAGAAGATTTTGCACGGAGCTTTCGCTCGGCGATATCGCGGAGGGCGACTATATTCTCGAGCTGTTCCGTAACGCAAAAAAGCTCGACGCAAGCGAGTTCGAAAGCAATCCGTATATGCGCCTTGCGTTTGAGGATAAAAAGAAAGGCGATATTCTGCTTACTCACGCATCGTACGAGAAAGGCGAGATATTCCAATACGATATGCCCGATTTTGACGGAAGACTCGTCACTCCGAAGCTCGGATTTTTTACAAAAAAGGTTAGCTTTCCCGCGCTTTACGAAAATAGAATTCCGTGGGTGAGCGTTTGCCCCTCGGAGATAAATTCTATGCGAGAGCAGATACAAAAAGCTTTCGGAAAAGTGCTTGTGCTCGGTCTCGGGCTCGGATATTATCCTTATGCGATATCGTTGTCGGAGAAGGTTGAAAGCATAACAGTTGTGGAAATATCGAATGAGATTGCGGATGTTTTTGAAGAAACTCTGCTTCCGCTTTTTGAGAAAAAGGAAAAGATAAATGTTGTCCGCGCCGACGCTTTTGAATTTATGAAAGCCGTGGAAGACGGCAGCTATGATTTTTGCTTTGCGGATATCTGGGAGGGCGCGGTAGACGGAGCGGCGGCATACGAAAAGCTTTTGCCGCACGAAAAGAGAATGCCGCACACGGAATTTACATATTGGATAAAGCCTCAGATAAAGGCGTACCTTGCGGATAAAAACGGCGAGGCGTAATTTGCGGTGAATAAAGCCGCATTAGAACACTGCAAGACGCGAAGCGCGACGCACGCGACAAAGTATTGCACAAATTGTCATGCGGCTCACGGGTGAGAGATAACTCCCTTAACATACTCAAGTATGTCGTTGTAGTAAAGCGTAAACAGTATTACGGACGCGGCACTTAACACCGCCGCCGCTACAAGAATCACAATATGCTTTGCTTCTATTTTTCCGTTGTACGCACTGCCGGCTCCGAAAGCCTTCATCGGGCGCGAAAGAGCCGAGAATATAAAGCAAAGAATCAACACCTCTACGGGAAACAGAAACGCATTCTTTACCGAGGCAACTATTACATAGTATGTATAAAAATTTCCCTGGATAGATATTCTCCACAAAGAACCGATGAGCACATTTACCAATACATTTACAGATAGCTTTGACAGGGCGATTCTCGCAAAGCCGATATTCGCGCGGTACAAAAACAAAGCAAAAATGAGCGCAGTCAGTATCGCGGAAAGCGTATATCCCGGAAAATACGGCCCCGTGGGATGCACGGCGTAGCCGATGACATCGACGACTATTCCGCAAGGTATCGCCATAGCGGGCCCCGTCAGCGAAGAGCAAAGCGCTATCGGGACGAAGCTCAAGGACACTTTCATTATCTCGGAAAGCTGTAAATCAAACAGCTTAAGCACTATCGCGAATGCACAGAGCACCGCCGCAAGGCATACGGAGCGAATATCGTAAAGCTCCTTTACGCTCAAAGAAAAATAGCTCTTTGCAAACGGGCTTTTGAACAGCTGATTTGTTCTTTTCATAAAAATATCCTCCTTTCAAAACAGAATCCTTTTGAAAGGAGGATGTAGTTTATACGGGTATAAGCTCCGTATTATCGCATCGTCTTCCGGCGGGATGCGGAAGGTACATCGCAGAGGAATTCAATTCCTCATTCGTCCGCAGGACAACTCCCCGTCCCTGCGGCACTGTGACGCGTACCGACCTACTCTGTAATGACAACGCGATTATATCACCTGATTTAATATTCGTCAACAGCTTTTTTGCATCTGCACAACATTTCGAGCTTGCAGTATTTGCAGGCATCCTTGCTGCCCTCGTCCGGCTTTGCCGAAATATTGCCGGAGAAGAGCTCGTTTGCGAGCTTTTTCATATAGTCGCAAACGATGCTTTCGAGCCGCTCGAATTCGCTTGCGTCCGCGACGGGCTTGACGGTACTTCTTTTTTTGTACGGTGTAAATCTGCCGTCGAGCTCGCTTTCCATAGCCTCGATAACATCAATATCGGATATCAGAAGTCCGTTTGTTTCAAAGCCGTTTTTGATGCTGTCTTCGTCAAGCTCCGCCTGAGCGTCAATGCCGAATGCCTCTTTGTCGAGCTTGGGGCGCCTTACGGAATAATATATTACTCCGCCGAAGGCAAGCTCGCAGCCCTCTTCGTCCTTTGCGTTTTTACACAGAGAGAACAGATACGCAAGCATCTGGTGGCTGTATCCGTTTTCGATATCTTTTTTGCTTAATTTCTTGCCGCCCGACTTATAGTCGCCGATTCTGACATAAGCCTTGCCGTTTTTTCTGTAAATATCCACTCTGTCGGCAGAGCCGGTTATCATTATTTCTTTTTTGTCTCCGACGGTGACGGTAAGTCCCTTTATCTCGCCGTCCTTGTCGCCTATTTTGCATTCCGTTTTCCACGGAACGAATTTGCTCTGACTGTAATCGTCGACGATGTGGCGCAAAAACATCTCGAGCGTGCTCTGCAGTCGATTGAAAAGATATATAAATCTCGCACTCTTGCCCTCAAAGCCGCCGAGAACTTCGTTTACATATTCATCGGTGTATTTCTTCAGCTTTTCGCGTATGATATCCGGAGTTATCGAAGATGCGGGCTTTCCGGAATTTATCATTTCCGTTATAAACTGTTCGAATACGCGGTGATAGAATGTGCCGCTGTCGTTTGCCTCGAGCTTAAGCGCGGATTTTTCTTCGCGGAGCTTCAGCACTCTGCCGCCCCATCCGCGAAGCATACATTGGCGAAACTCCTCCTGTGCCGACGGGCTGAGCAAATACTTGTCCTTGATGATGCCGTCAACGGTTTTTTCGGATATTTTCGCATCTTGTGCGTCGAGCTTTTTGCCGAAAGAATCGTATATCCTTTCGGGCAACTTTTCCTTGAGCTTTTTGCCGAGCTGTGCGTTTTTGGTATATGCGTAGGCATCGCAAACGGCGTTTATGCCGTATGCGGGGAGCTTTGAAGCGTCCTCTTCCTCTTCTCCGGTGACTGACTTTATTCTCGTAAAGCCGATGGACGGCTGTTTTGACGACAAGCGGAGTACAAACAGCTTCTCACTCGGAAGCGATACGGCGCTCTGAAAGCTCCGCAAGGGCTCGCAACCGTAGTCAAAGGCATCCGTTCCCCTGTCAATGCCGAGCGTGTCAAGCAAAGAAAGCTCTTCTTTTGTGAAAAACGGGTCTTCCTCGGGAACCTCTGGGAACACTCCCTCGTTTGCCCCGAGCACGATAAGCGCTTTCGGACTGCTTCCGGATATGCTTGACGCCGGTATCATCTGTACCTCGTCAACGGAGCCGGGAATCGCCGCAAGGCGCAGGCTTTTAAGCTCAAGATTGAGCAAGAATACAAATGTATTCATATCAAGCTCTTTGTCGGAGCACAAATTCACAAGGCAGTCAAGCGCTCCGCAGAACTGCCCCCAGAGCTGTTTTTTGCAGCTTGCAAGATAGTATTCGCCGCAGTTTTCGAGGAATTCCGCGTTCTTTTCCTCTTTTTTCTCGATGCCGAGCTCCTCCGCATACGAAAACAGCGCCTTTGCGAAATCGCGGGCGTTACGAGCGGATGCAAGATTTTCTTTGAGAGATATGAGCGGATTCATCAAAAGCGGCTTTGCGTGATTTGCCCTTTTTAATATCGTTTCTCCCCTCTTTGAAAGCTTATTTGTCGAAAATCCGTCGGGGTTATGCTTAAATTCGAGCTCCGGTGACCACGCCTTGCCCGAAAAGTTCCATGTTTTTGCATAACAGCAAAGCTCGTCCGCGCATTCTTCGGGTACATCGGTAAGCGAAGTTTTGAGCAGTGCAATCATATCGTCGCACAAAAATCCGTTCTGCACCGCGGAAAGACTCGACATAATGAATCTGTAAAACGGCGTTGACGCGAAATCTGATTTTACCGACATATACAATGGAATTTCGTGACGCTTGAATACGGAATCCGCTATTCCGCCGTAGGATGCGGCATCTGCCACGCAGAGGGCGATATCGCGCATCTCGTATCCGTTTTCGGCGCAAAGCCCGAGCACAAGCATCGCCGCCGCCTCGGCTTCTCCCGCCTCGGTGTCGCATCCGATGAGTCTCACGCTTCCGTCGGGAGATTTTGCTTCGTCCTTGCCGCCGCTCCAAAGCCCGGCTTTTACTCTTGCAAGACTTGAAAAAGCGCACGGTATTTCCTCAAGTTGCTCCGGTGTAGCCACGATAACGGATTTTTTGCCTGCTTCCCGCTTAAGCGCTTCTGCCGCTTTCAGCGGCTTTTTGTATATATCGCCGTCTGATTTTATATCGCATGGGATTGTGATGTAAACATCGTCCGCCTGTGCAAGCGCCCTTCCGATTATCGCATATTCTTTGGGAGTATAGCCGACAAAGCCGTCTATCACAACGACAGAGCCGTTAAAAAACGGATATTCTCCGAGCTTTTCCGCCACATAGCTCATTCTGTTTGAGTCGTCGTCGAGATTCTTTCCCAAAAGCGCCTCGTACGCGGAATATACCCTCGAAATATCGTGAAGCTTTTTGGAAAGTCCGCCGTCGCTCACTTTTTCCGCTGCCTCAACAAGCTCATCTGCTCCAATCGACATCGACTTGAGATTTGCGATACATTCCGACATTTTGAGAACAAAGCTCTCACTTTGATAAATTCTGTCGTATCTTTTTAATTCTGCGCCGACTTCGGAAAGCGCAAGAGAGGTTAAAATCGCTCTGCCGCCCTCGCTCACCGTGTCGTTTGTCATTCCGCCCGCTTCTCTGTGAAGACGGTCGGGCAGTCTTCGGAAACTCAACACCTCAAAAAACAGGTTGACCTTTGCGTCAAGCGCCGGGAAAAGCCTTTTTTCCGCGGCAAGCACCGCCGTTTCGGGCACAATGAGAAAACAGCGCTTTTCTTCTGCGCAAAGCTCTGTTATTATGCCGTCGATACGCTTTGTGCGGGCGGCTTCATCCTTTGAATACACAAGACGGAGCATAAAAGTATCTCCTTTCAAAACAGGCAGGGGCAAAAGTCCCTGCCTGAATCCTTACAGCAATTTTGCAAACATTTCGTAGCAGCTATTTGTGAATTCCGCCGCTTCATCCGCGGAAAGCGGACGGCGCGACATTCTCGCAAGAGCGACAAGCTGTTTTGCTACGGGAAGCGCCTTTTCGTCATCGGCTTTTGCAAGAGCCGCGATAAGCGCGCTTGAGCTGTTGACGATAAGCGCTTCGCTTTCGGGGAAGTCGGGCGTTCCCGAATCCTTGCCGAAGCTTCTGTAAACCTTCATCATATCGTTCATACGGCGCATTTGCTCCGATACCGTGAGTATCACCGGCAGTCCTTTGTCCTTGAGCGGAGCAAAGCTTATCTGCGCGTCATTTCTGAGAATGCCCGCAAAAAGCGTCTTGAGCTTTTCTTCGTCGGGCTTTTCTCCGTCGGTCTCTTCCGCTTTCATAAGGTCGGGAAGCTCGGCGTCAACACGCAGGAATTTAACGCCCGCGTCCTTCTGCTCGCAGAGCTCCGCATACTGCGTCTCGATAATCGTGTCGAATTCGAGAACGGTTACTCCCTGCTTTGAAAGCATCGAAATATACTGCGACTGCGCCGTGCGGTCTGTCGCGTAGAACACCTTGCCGTCGTATTTGTCCTTTGCTTTTTCGGCGTATTCGGCAAGCGTCAAATGAGCTCCGTCGCAGGTCTTGAACAGGACGGAATTCTTCATTCTCTCGTAAAATTTTTCGTCACGCATTGAACCGTAGAGAATAAACGGCTTGATGTCGTGCCAAATCTTTTCGTAGTTTTCCCTCTCGGTTCCGAACATTCCCGAAAGCTTGTCCGCCACCTTTTTGGAGATGTGCTTTGCTATCTTCTGCGTGTAGGCGTCGTTCTGCAAATAGCTGCGCGATACATTCAGCGGAAGCTCGGGACAGTCGAGAACGCCTTTCAGCATAATCATATAGTCTGGAATTACTTCCTTGATGTTGTCGGCAACGAATACCTGGTTGTAGTAGAGCCTTACCTGCCCCTCAAGATTCTCGTATTCGTTTGTGTACTTCGGGAAGTAAAGTATTCCCTTGAAATTGAGCGGATAATCCGCGTTCAGCCTTATGTAGAAAAGCGGCTCCTTGTAGTCGTTGAACAGCTTTTTGTAAAATTCGCCGTATTCCTCGTCCGTGCATTCGGAGGGATTCTTCATCCACAAAGGATTTGTGTCGTTTATCTTTTCCTCGCCGTGCTCGTGCTCGCATTCGCAGTGCTCTCCGTCCTCGTGCTCGTGCTCGTGCTCGCATTTTTCGCCGTCGTCAAAGTAAATCGGAACAGGCATAAATGAGCAGTATTTTTTGAGTATCTCGCGGAGCTTGTACGCGTCGAGATATTCCTTTTCCTCATCGCTTATATACATGGTGACGGTAGTGCCTCTCGGAGCATCGGCGTCCCCGTCCGTCATCTCGAAATTGCCCTCGTTTGCGCATTCCCAGCTTACCGCGGGAGCGTCCGTATAAGACTTAGTGAGCATTTCCACCTTGTCGGATACCATAAATGCGGAATAAAAGCCGAGTCCGAAGTGTCCGATTATGCCGTCGCCGCTTCCGCCCTCATCGTATTTTTCGATAAATTCGAGAGCGCCGGAAAGCGCTATCTGATTGATGTATCTTTCCACCTCGTCCGCGCTCATACCGATTCCGTTATCGGTGACGCTGATTGTTCCGGCGTCGCGGTCAAGCTTTACATCGATGCGAAAGCCGTCAATATCAATATCCTTCGCCTCGCCCATGGAATAAAGCCTTTTGAGCTTTGTGCAGGCGTCGCAGGCATTTGATACTATCTCTCTTAAAAAGATGTCCTTTTCCGAATAAAGCCATTTCTTGATTATCGGGAAGATGTGCTCTGTTTCGACGGAAATACTTCCCTTTTTTGTTTGTTCTGCCATGATGTGAATTTGCCTTCCTTTCTGTTTTGCGCGAATATTTTAAGCAGTTTACCTGCCTTTTTTCCTTGTTGTGACAAGCACGGCGACAGATGCCGCCAAAACCGCCGTGAGTAATACGGCAAGTACAATCGGAAACGGCTTTTCTTCCGATTTTTCGACCTTGTCGGTCTCCGTGTACTTAAATGCTTCCTTTGCGTCGTCCCCGGGTTCGGGAATCGTCGGCTCGTCCTTTTTTATGCTTGATTCCTCGACGAGCATTCCGTTTTCGTCCACGGCATAGCCCGGCGCAATAATTCCCGGACGGGAATTGAAATATTCGATAACCTGCTCCTTTGTATAGCCCGCAGTATCGCTTACGCCGAAAAATTTGCCTATATCAGAGCCGTAGTGCCTGTTGAAATTTGCAACATCTTTGTCGCTCCAGCCCTCCGGAACAAAGCCCTCCGCAAATACAGAAATCGTCGAAGCGAGAATTATCGCCGTCAAAACGGCAAATATAATCTTCCTCATTTATTCGTGCCCTCCTTGCTTATGCTGAAGCTTAAGGTGAGCCCCGAGCCGAATTCGTCCTTGAATTCCGTTGCCGTAAAGAGGTATCTGTATCCGTTTTCGGCAACTTTTATGTAAGAATTAAGGTCGTATTTATATCCCTGCTCCCTGAGAATTGAGCCGTATTTGTCAAACGAGCCGATATCCGCTCCGTATGCCTGCGCCGTCATCCAGGCGTAATCGTCAACAAGCGGCGTGCCCTCTCCCGACGGAGTTTTGAGTATGCACCCGTACGCGAAATCGGGAAATACATCAAAGCCCTCAAGCCATGTGCACTTCGCCGCAAGGCTTATGTTCAGCGTGATGTCAAACTTTGAGCCGGATTTCTTTTCCGCCTCGTACCGTATGTAGCAGTTAGGCGAGAAAATATCGTTTCCGTGAGCGGCAAAGCCTGCATTTTCAAGACGCTTTACATATTTTTCGAACTGCTCCCATGTGCAGTGCGCCGATATCTTGAATACCGAGCCGTCGAATTCCGACGATGTTATCTTTTCCGCTTCGTCAAAATCGGGAATCGTCGCGGGCAGCGCCTCGGGCCAATAAAGCCCGCCCGAGAGATATGCCTTTATCCTCGATACCGCGATATCTATTCCGACGGCTTCACTGCCCTCCTCCGGCCTCATCTCGAGCGACGGGAACTGCGGAGAGGTCGACGAAAGCATAATGCCGTACAAATTTTCGGGCGAATACGGGACTCTTTTGAGAGTTCCCGTTATTTCGATATCGCACTCGTCCTTTGCGCTTTCGCTTCCGAAAACCGTGACAAGCACAAGCGCTTTTCTGACGCCGAATTCTGTTTTGTTGCCTATTTCAAGCTCGTCGGGCTCTATGCTTATGTAGACCATGGCGTTTTCCTTGCCGAAGCCGTGGTCAACCGTGCGTCCGGCAAAAGCGCCCGTGCGCGACATACCCCCGAGCGCTTTTACAAGGTCGGGAGAATCGTAATAGTATGTGTCCACCGCGTGAAAGTCAAGCGCGGATGTCATCATTCCGTCGTTTCCGGAAATCTCGAACTGCGGAAGCTCCGCCTGCGTGAGATACGCCGAATGCGATTTGAAGCCGGAGCTTATCAAAGAGGCGTCCGCCTGCTTTGAAAGCGCCGCTATTTTCGGCACGCTCGAAAAATCATAGTTTGCGGTGAGCTTTGCCGTGCCGAAAAATCTTGTGGGAATCTCGCCGTCGCAGAGCGTATCGCCGGTAACGCTTGCATATCGCATGGAGAAGCCGTATTCCGCCGTAACGCCAGAGGCTCGTCCGCCCGAAAGCACCGTTCCCTTGCTTCCGCTTGCTTCAAGCACCCATATATAGTTCTGCGGCGCCTTTTTGCCAGATACCGATACTCCGTACATTACAAAGCACGATATTACAAGCGCTGCCGCAAGAGCCGTGCATAACAATCTCTTTTTCATATAAAATCCCCCGCTATTCGGGCTTGACCTCGGGATAAGTATCCTCTACTCCGTTGCTTATCGAATGGAACTTGTCCCCCGTGAGCTCAAAGAGCTGTATAAAGTCCGTCGTGTCGAATTTCTCTTCGGTGTCGGGAAGTCCGTTTTGCCACATCGTACTGTCGCAGACAAGCATCTTGCCTGTGCCGTCATCGCCTAAGATATATCTTACATAAAGTCCCGTATTGTCGAGATATTGCGCTATGTAGCCCTTTTGCGCGCGCTTTGCGTAAAACTTCCTGAAGGTTCCGTCCTCTACCGAATAGTCGAGCTTAAAGCCGTCCGCCTCTTTGTCGTAAATGACATTGAAGCCGCCTTTTCTGTATCCCTTGTCCGTCTTTGCCTTAAGGTCTATGCGCCATACTCCGTCCTCCGGCGCGCTTATCTCGATGTCAATATATTCGCCGACCGAAAGTGCCTTTTTGAGTATTTTCTCATCGCCCGTTCCGCAGGTGGAGATATACACAAAAGTTGATTCCCCCGCCATTGCCTTGTATATGTCGATAAAAAGCTGCGTGTCGTCGCTGACCTCGGCAAGAGACGCGGTGAGCGTATCGTAAAAATCGTTCCTCAAATCGGATATCGCGGCATAAAGCCTTGCGAAAGTTGCGGGCTTTGCGTATCCCTCGCCGTTATCGCCTTCTTTTTTCTCGCCTCCCGGAACATCTTCCACATCGGCAGATGTTTCTTTACTGCCGTCCGTAATATTGACTTTCGTTCCCGTGCAGGAGACAAGGAGCGACGCGCACAGAAGAAGCGCCACCGCAATATATATAATCTTTTTCATAAGCTATGCCTCATTTATATATCATTATTCAGTTTATTATACCGTATAAGCTCAAAAAAATCAAGGGGACAGATGTAAAAACAGTATGTATATGTTAACAAAACTACCTCTTTTTATTGTAACGATGCCAAAAAAGTATTTACACGCGGCGTTTTCTGTGATACAATTATTAAATTGAAAAGAAATATTTCCACAAGAGGTAAATATGATGGAATGGACAGGACTTAACGAACTGAGAGAAAAGTATCTTTCGTTTTTCGAGAGCAAGGGACACCTTCGCTTAAAGAGCTTTTCGCTCATACCGCAGAACGACAAATCTTTACTCTTAATCAACTCCGGAATGGCTCCGATGAAAAAATTTTTCACCGGCGAGGAAGAGCCTCCGCGCCACCGCGTGACCACCTGCCAGAAGTGCATCCGCACTCCCGACCTTGAGAGAGTGGGACACACGGCGCGTCACGGAACATATTTTGAAATGCTCGGCAACTTCTCCTTCGGAGATTACTTCAAAGAAGAAGCCATAACCTGGGCTTGGGAGTTTTTAACGGAGTGCATCGGCATTCCCGCGGAAAGACTTTTCCCGTCAATATACGAAAAAGATGACGAAGCCTTTGATATATGGACAAAAAAGATAGGGCTTGCGCCCGAAAAGATTACCCGTCTCCGCAAAGAGGATAACTTCTGGGAGCACGGAAGCGGCCCCTGCGGCCCCTGCTCCGAGATTTACTTTGACAGAGGCGAAAAGTACGGCTGCGGAAGTCCGAACTGCGGCCCCGGCTGTGACTGCGACAGATTTATGGAGATATGGAACAATGTCTTCTCGCAGTTCAACAACGACGGCAAGGGCAACTATACCGAGCTTGTTCAGAAGAACATTGATACCGGTATGGGACTTGAAAGACTCGCCTGCGTTATGCAGGGAGTGGACAACCTGTTTGAGGTTGACACGGTAAGGAAAATTCTTGACACCGTGTGCGGTTATTCCGGCAAGCAATACGGCGACAACGCCGAAAACGATATCTCGATAAGAGTTGTCACCGACCACATAAGAAGCGCAACATTTATGATTTCCGACGGCGTTATTCCCTCAAACGAGGGCAGAGGCTATGTTTTGAGAAGAATCCTCCGCAGAGCGGCACGCCACGGCAGACTTCTCGGAATAAAAGGCGAATTCCTCTGCAAGCTCTGCGATGTCGTCATCGGCTGCAACGCGGGCGCATATCCCGAGCTTACCGAAAAGCAGGATTACATCAAAAAAGTCATTCAGATTGAAGAAGAGCGCTTTGACGCGACAATAGATGCCGGACTTGCAATTCTCGCAAGTGTGACCGAAAAAGCAAAAGAAAACGGAGAAAAAACGATATCCGGCGCCGATGCGTTCAAGCTCTACGATACATTCGGCTTCCCAGTTGACTTGACAAAGGAGATAGCGGCAGAAAACGGAATGAGCGTTGACGAAGACGCCTTTGCTGAGCTTATGAAAGAACAGAAGGAGCGCGCCCGCAAGGCAAGAGCCAACATAAGCGGCTGGAGCGACGCATCAAAAACCGCTCTTGCCGGACTTGCAAAGACGGAATTCTGCGGCTACACCGACTATTCCTGCAAGGCAAAGGTGCTTGCGATAATCTCCGACGACAGCACGGTTGACGAAATAAGCGAAGGCGAATGCTCCGTTATATTCGACAAGACCGTATTCTACGGAGAGGGCGGCGGTCAGGTCGGCGACACCGGCTCCGCTTATTCGCAGAGCGTAACGCTTGCGGTAAACGACACCAAAAAGACTGACGGAGTATATATTCACATTGTTTCCGTCGCTTCCGGCTCTTTGAAGGTCGGCGACGAGCTCACGCTTGAAATAGACGCAAAGAAGCGCGAAGCGATAAGAAGAAATCACAGCGCCCTGCATCTTTTGCAGGCGGCTTTGAGAAAGGTTCTCGGCTCTCATGTCGAGCAAGCGGGCTCCTATGTCGATGCCGAAAGAGGCAGATTCGACTTCTCGCACTTTGCCCCCATGACGGCAGAGGAGATTGCAAAGGTTGAAGCGCTTGTAAACGAGGAAATAATGACGGGCACTGCCGTCGAAACAATCGAGACTGATATCGAGACCGCCAAGAAAAACGGAGCGATGGCTCTGTTTGGCGAAAAGTACGGCAAGGTCGTCCGCATGGTCAAGATGGGAGACTTTTCCACGGAGCTCTGCGGCGGCACTCATATCGACGAGATTGCGAAGCTCGGACTTTTCAAGATTATCTCCGAAAGCTCCGTTGCGGCAGGCGTGAGAAGAATCGAATGCACGACAGGCAGCGGTGTTCTTGCAATAATGAAGCGGGACGAGGAGCTTATCGAAAAGACCGCGGCAATTCTCAAGGCACAGAGCCGCGCCGATATCGCAAAGCGTGCTCAAGCCGTGCTTGACGAAGAAAAAGAGCTCAAGGCAAAGTTAGAGGCATCCGCGAAGAACGCCGCAAAGGCTGACGCGGCATCGCTTGTAGCTTCGGCTGAAAAGCTCGGTCAGTTCAACCTCTCCGTAAAGAAGTTTGAGAATACGAGTGTAGATTACGCAAGAACGGTCAGCGACTTTATAAAAGACCTCGACAAGAATGCGGTTTGCGTATTCGCGGTTCTTTCCGACGGCAAGCTCACATTTGTCGCAGGTTGCGGAAGCGATGCCGTAAAGGCAGGTGCATCGGCAGGCAACATCGTAAAGAAGATTGCCGCAATAGCCGGCGGCGGAGGCGGCGGACGCCCCGACAGTGCAACCGCGGGCGGCAAGATTTGCGAAAAAGCGGACGAGGCTCTCGCGGCGGTACGCGAAGCTCTCGCAAAATAAGGAGGGCAATATGGACTGCATTTTTTGTAAAATAATCGCGGGAGAAATCCCCTCAAAAACCGTGTACGAGGACGAAAAGCTCAAGGCGTTTTACGATATAGCGCCCCAGGCTCCCGTTCATGTTGTGATTATCCCGAAGGAGCATATTCCTTCCGCAGATGCGATAAATGAGCAAAACAGTGCAAGCATCGCATACATTTTCGAGAAAATTCCCGAAATTGCGAAAAAATGCGGGCTTTCAAACGGATATCGCGTTATCACCAACTGCGGCGAAGACGGTTGTCAAAGCGTAAAGCACATACATTTTCACCTGCTCGGAGGAACAAAGCTCTCCGAAAAAATGGCTTAACGGAGGAAATAAAATGGACGAATTTTACACAATGGAAATTGCAGGCTTAAAAAGAAACCTGCCGATATGCAAGCTCAATGACAAGCTTTCGATAGGCGCTTTCGTAATCTTCGGCGATGTCGAGCTTACGGTCGCCTGCGCAAAGGAGCTTGTAAAAAAGATTCCCGAGCACGATATCATCATCACCGCAGAGAGCAAGGGTATTCCGCTTGCCTACGAGATGGCACGCCAGATGAACGAGACCTATCTTCTTGCAAGAAAGGCTCTTAAGGTGTATATGAAAGACCCCGTTGCGGTAAAGGTCAATTCGATAACCACGCCGACAACGCAGACGCTTTACATCGACAAAAAGGATGCCGAAGCGATGAAGGGCAAGAGAGTTGTCATAGTCGATGATGTAATTTCCACGGGCGAAAGCCTCAACGCACTCGAAACGCTTGTAAATGCGGTCGGCGGCAACATCGTCGGCAGAATGGCAATACTCGTCGAGGGCGACGCGCAGGAAAGAAAAGAT
Organism: Eubacteriales bacterium; assembly: GCA_045627885.1. Classification (GTDB taxonomy): domain Bacteria; phylum Bacillota; class Clostridia; order Oscillospirales; family CAG-272; genus CALCTE01. The sequence goes on along the minus strand of JAZQOM010000066.1, from coordinate 14,174 downwards.
ATAATAAATCTCGGACAGCTTCCGATTTTCTTCAACTAAAGGAGAGTTACAATGAACAATACCGAAAAGACGATGGACAAAATCGTCGCGCTCTGCAAAAACAGAGGATTTATATTCCCCGGCTCCGAAATATACGGCGGACTCGCAAACACCTGGGACTACGGCCCTTTGGGCGTAGAGCTCAAGAACAATGTAAAACGCGCATGGTGGAAAAAGTTCGTTCAGGAGAACAAGTACAATGTCGGACTTGACGCCGCAATTTTGATGAATCCGCAGACCTGGGTGGCAAGCGGTCACCTCAAGGGCTTTTCCGACCCGCTCATGGACTGCCGCGAATGTCACGAGCGCTTCCGCGCCGACAAAATTATCGAGGACTACGCCGCAGAAAGCGGAATCACTCTCGAAAAGCCGATAGATGCCTTTTCGCAGGCTGAAATGAAGGAGTTTATCGAATCCAACAACATTCCCTGCCCCTCCTGCAAGAAGCACAATTTCACGGATATAAGACAGTTTAACCTTATGTTCAAAACATTTCAGGGCGTTACCGAGGACGCAAAGAACACGGTTTATCTCCGCCCCGAAACGGCGCAGGGCATCTTTACGAACTTCGTCAATGTTCAGCGTACCACGAGAAGAAAGCTCCCCTTCGGTATCGGACAGATAGGAAAATCGTTCAGAAACGAGATAACACCCGGAAACTTCATTTTCCGCGTGCGCGAATTTGAACAGATGGAGCTCGAATTCTTCTGCGAGCCCGGCACCGACCTCGAATGGTCCAATTATTGGAGAAGCTTCTGCCACAACTGGCTGCTCTCGATAGGTCTTAAGGACGAAAACATCCGCTTAAGAGACCACGACCCCGAGGAGCTCTGCTTCTACTCCAAGGCAACAACCGACTTTGAATTCCTGTTCCCGTTCGGCTGGGGCGAGCTCTGGGGCGTTGCCGACAGAACGGACTACGACTTAACACAGCATCAGAACGAATCAAGACAGGATTTGACATACTTCGACCAGGAGAAGAACGAGCACTACATTCCCTATGTAGTCGAGCCGTCACTCGGCGTTGAGAGAAGCGTTCTCGCTGTTCTGTGCGACGCCTACGACGAGGAAATTGTCGATGCGGAGAAGAACGACACGAGAGTTGTAATGCATCTGCATCCGGCGCTTGCGCCCATAAAGTGCGCCGTTCTGCCGCTTTCCAAGAAGCTCTCGGAAAAGGCGAGCGAAGTGTTCGATATGCTCTCAAAGAAGTATATGTGCGACTTTGACGACTCCGGCTCGATAGGCAAGAGATACCGCAGAGAGGACGAAATCGGAACTCCGTTCTGCGTCACCTACGACTTCGACAGCCTTGAAGACAACTGTGTTACCGTAAGATATCGCGACAGCATGGAGCAGGTTCGTATGCCCATATCCGAGCTGTGCACATTCCTTGACAAAGAGCTTGAATTTTAATTAAATAATTTTTCAGAGAGGAATAGGAAAAAATGAAGAAGTTTATCGAAGATTTCAAAGCGTTCATCAACAAAGGAAATGTTCTCGATATGGCAGTCGGCGTAGTTGTCGGCGGCGCATTCGGAAAAATCACGACATCGCTTGTAAATGATATCATAATGCCGCTTATCGGCAAGCTCGTCGGCGGTCTTGATGTCTCCGCGTGGAAATGGGTACTCACTCCGGCAAAGGCCGCCGTTTTGGACGAAGCCGGCGCAGAAATTACTCCCGCAGTCGCAGAGGTTGCCGTAAACTACGGTAATCTCATACAGACGATAGTTGATTTTCTTCTGATTGCGCTCTGCATTTTCATCGTGATAAGAGTATTTACAAAGGCAAAAGAAAAAGCCGAGTCGCTCAAAAAGAAGAAGGAAGAGGAAGCTGTAGCTGAAGAAGCCGCTCCCGCTCCGTCAAACGAAGAAGTTCTCCTTACCGAGATAAGAGACCTGCTCAAAGAAAGAAAATAAAGCGTAAAAATCAAATCAGGCAGTTTTGCAAAAGCAAAACTGCCTGATTTTTGTTTGTCGAAAAAACCGATAACGGGAAATAAGCCGCATCAGAACGCCGCAGAGCGCGAAAGAACGCCCGCACAAGCGAGAGGCTTACTTGTCTGTAAGTCCGAGCGTAGCACGACGAAGACAGCAAAGCAGTTCGAATTTTATCTTGCGGCGTGGCTGTTGGTGTAATCAACGGCTTATTTTTTTATCTTCTCCCAATATTCCTTCGCCGCAATCTCATTCTTGTTTGCGCCGTAATGATAAAACTTCTCGTTTTTCAGGTCGTCGGGAAGATATTGCTGGGAAACATACGAATTCGGGTAATCGTGAGGATATTTGTAATTCTGCCCTTTGGACGCGCTTTCCTCGCCGTCAAGGTGCATATTCTGCAATGCGCGCGGAAATGTTCTGCCCTTGCCCGCCTCTATCGCCGCCTTTGCCGCAAACAGTGCCTTATATGCGCTGTTTGACTTTGGCGAAGTCGCAAGAAGCACCGTCGCGTGAGCAAGCGGAATCTGCGCTTCCGGCAATCCGAGCTGAAGCGCACTGTCAACGCAGGCTTTTGTTACAACCGCCGCCTGCGAATGGGCAAGCCCTATATCCTCGTTTGCAATAACAAGAAGCCTGCGGCACGGAGACAAAAGGTCGCCGGAATCAAGCAGTCTCGCAAGATAGAACACCGCGGCGTCGGGGTCTGAGCCGCGTATGGATTTCTGCAAGGCAGACAAAAGGTCATAGTGCTCGTCGCCGTTTCTGTCGTAATTCGACGATGCGCATTCGCACAAAGCCTCCACCGTTTCCTTTGTGAGAACATCGCTTGCTTCGGCGGTGTATGCGCTTTCGAGAATATTGAGAGAACGCCTTACATCGCCGCCGCATACCGCGGCAATATGCTCGAACGCTCCCTCTCCCGCCGTGACTTTTCTTCCCGTTTCGGCGTTCAGAGTATCCGTCGCACGCCTCAAAACGGGAATGATATCATCCTTGCATACGGGCTTAAATTCAAAAATATTACTTCGCGAAAGCAGAGCCGCATATACATAAAATCTCGGATTCTCCGTCGTTGACGCGATAAGCGTTATTCTGCCGTCCTCAATGTATTCGAGCAGGCTCTGCTGCTGCTTTTTGTTAAAATACTGTATCTCGTCGAGATATAAAAGAAGTCCTTTGCTTGCAAACATCTGCTCCGTCTGCGAAACCACTTCTTTTACATCGGCAAGCGATGCAGTTGTGGCGTTGAGCTTATAAAGCGGCATTCCCGACATCTTTGCTATTATGTTTGCCGCCGTCGTCTTGCCCGTTCCGGACGGACCGTAGAATATCATATTGGTAAACTTGCCGTTTTCACACAGTCTGCGGACGATGCCGTTCTTGCCGAACAGCTTTTGCTGTCCCGCAATATCGTCAAAGCTCTGCGGCCTTAATCTGTCGGCAAGAGGCGATGAGATGTCGGTCATGTGATTCTCCTTTATTTTTTACCGATTTCGCGCAGGTCGTACGGCGTTTCCTGATATACGAAGTAGTTGAGCCAGTTCGAGAACATCAGATTAGCGTGCGAGCGCCATCTGTTGAGCGGTCTTTTCGTCGGGTCGTCGTCGGGATAATAGTTCTCGGGAATCGGCGTTGACGGGTCTTTCGCGCTGTCTCTGCGATATTCGAAATCAAGCGTGTCGTGGTCGTACTCCGAATGCCCCATAACATAAAATCTGCGATTGTCCTTCGATGCGACAAGATATATGCCCGCCTTTTCGGAACGCGCGAGAATATCGAGGTCGGGGCATTTTTCTATATCCTCGGGATATGACTCCGACCAGCGGGAATGAGGAACCAGAAATCTGTCGTTAAAACCTCTGACAAGCTCGTGCGTCGATACGAGAAGCTCATGCTCATATACTCCGGAAAGCTTCTTTTCGAGCGGCACTTTGGGAATTCCGTAATTCATATAAAGTCCGGCAAACGCCGCCCAGCAGATATACATTGTAGACCAAACATTCGTCTTGCTCCATTCGTTGAGCCTGCAAAGCTCGTCCCAATAGTTGACCTCGGAAAAGTCGAGCCTTTCCACGGGAGCGCCCGTGATGATAAGTCCGTCGAATTTTTCGTTTTCGACATCCTGCGTCGAACGGTAAAACTGTTCGATATACTCGTCCGAGGTGTGGAGCGACTTGTGGCTTGAGGGATACAGAAGCGTCAGCTCGACCTGCAGGGATGTATTTGAAAGCGCACGGCAAAGCTGTGTTTCCGTGACGACTTTATTCGGCATTAAATTGAGAATCGCTATTCTTAAAGGTCGAATATCCTGCATACTTGCTCTCGTGTGCGTAATGGTAAACACATTTTCGCGCTTGAGGGCTTCTATTGCCGGAAGACCTTCGGGAAGTTTTATCGGCATATCGTTACCGTCCTTTTACTTTATTTCTTCAACTGCGCTTGCCGCAGACATGATGCCGAGCTTGCCGCTTTCATAAGTCAGACCGCCCTGCATATATACATTGTACGGCGCTTTCAGGGGAGCGTCCGCGGAAAGCTCTATTGATGAGCCCATAACGAATGCGCCCGCCGCCATGATTATCTTGTCCGAATATCCCGCCATATCGTCGGGTACGGGCTCTGCAAACGAATCTATCGGCGATGCCGCCTGGAGCCCTCTGCAAAACGCGCAGAGCTTTTCCGACGAAGAAAGGCGAATCATCTGAATTATATCGTACCTCGGCTCACTTGCCTTGGGAAGCGTTCCGTAGCCGAGCTTTTCAAATAAAGCCGCCGCGAATACGCTTGTTTTGAGCGCCTGAGCTACCGTGTGCGGAGCCATAAAAAGTCCCTTATACAAAAACTTGTTTTCGTCAAGGCTTGCGCCGCATTCCGCACCGATGCCCGGAGCCGTAGCTCTGTATGCGGCAAGCTCCACCGCCCTTTTTGTGCCGACTATATAGCCGCCCGTCCTTGCGACGCCACCGCCGGCGTTCTTTATAAGAGAGCCGATGCAAAGGTCGGCGCCGTAATGCGTGGGCTCTTTTTCTTCCGTAAAAAGTCCGTAGCAGTTGTCCACAACAACATAAGCGCTTGAGCGTGCCTTTACGAATTTTACCGCCTCTCCTATCTCTTCGGACGAGAGCGTCACGCGGTCAAGATAGCCCTTTGAGCGCTGAAGATATACAAGCTTTACATCGGGAGTGAGCACCTTTTCAAGTGCGGCGTAGTCTATTTTTTCGCCGTTTATAAGCTCTGTCTGCCTGTATTTTATCCCGAATTCCGCAAGCGTGCCGTCGCCGCTTTCGCTTCCGCCGCCGACAAGCTTGTTGAGAGTGTCGTAGGGCTTGCCCGTTATCGAAAGCATAACATCGTTCGGTCTTAACAGCCCGAAAAGTCCGAGTGCGAGAGCGTGAGTGCCCGATATTATGGTGTGACGGACATAGGCGCTCTCCGCGCCGAACAGATAAGCGTAAATTTCCTCGAGCTTATCCCTGCCGCGGTCGTTGTAGCCGTATCCCGTCGTGCCGAGCAAATCCTCGGACGCGACCTTGTGCTTTGCAAACGCCGCAAGCACTCTTTTTTGATTCTCGAACGCGATTTTGTCTATCCGCTCGAAGTACGGCGCAATCTCCTTTTCGCATTCCGCCGCAAGCTTATATATTTTTTCGCTTATGCAATAACTCATTTTACTCTCCGATTGAATTTACTATGTCCGTGAAGAATTCGCCGCGCTGTTCAAAGTTTACAAATCGGTCAAACGATGTGCAGGCGGGAGAAAGGAGCACCGAATCGCCCTCTTTTGCAAGACTTGCGGCAAGAAGCACGGCTTTTTCAAAGTCGGGCTCGTGCAGGAAGTTGATTCCGCCCGCCTTGTAAATATCGGTGCTTTCAATATCGGAGCGAATCTTATCCGCCGCCGCGCCCGTCAGAACGGCATACTTTGTCTTTGCCGCGAGCTCCTTTGCAAGACTGTCGAAAGGCACTTTTTTGTCCTTTCCGCCGAGAATTATGATGACATTCTTGTCCTTAAAGCTCGAAAGCGCGGCATTTGTGCGGGATGGGCTTGAGTCGATGGACGAATTATAGAATTTTACTCCGTCTTTAACCCTTATAAGCTGAAGTCTGTACTTTACGCCGCCGAAGTTTTCGGCGACCTTCTTTATCGAAGCGACGCTGACGATATCACGAACGGCGCTTATTGCCGCCATATAGTTTTCGACATTGTGCATACCGGGAATCTTTATCGAAGACGCGTCAAGGAGCTTCTCGGTCTTGCCGTTTTCGGCAAAATATATCACGCCGTCTTCAAGATAAGCGCCGTCGCACCTGCGCATTCGCGAAAAAGTGCGCAGCTTGCCTTTGACAAGCGGAAGATAGCGCTTTGAGTCTTCATTATCGGCGTTAAGTACGGCAATCCCGTTGCTTTGCTGATATTTGAGTATGCTTCCCTTTGCGTCGATATATTCGTCAAAGTCCTTATGCCAATCGAGGTGATTCGGGGAAATGTTTGTTATAACCGCGACATCGGGGCTCTGCTTTTGCGTATGGAGCTGGAAGCTCGAAAGCTCGGCTACGACGATGTCGTCCTCTCCGATATCGTTGATTCTGTATAAAAGCGGCTCGCCTATGTTGCCGCCCAAGAACACCTTTTTGCCTTCCGCCTTGAGCATTTCGCTTATAAGCGTTGTGGTGGTGCTCTTGCCGTCACTGCCGGTGACCGCTATTTTATAGGCTTTGCAGAAGCGGAAGAAAAGCTCTATCTCCGAGCTAATCTCGCATCCTCTTGCGGCGGCGTCGAGGAGCTCGGGAACATCGTATCTTATGCCCGGCGTTTTGAGCACGATATCGCCGTTTATTCCGCAAAGATAGTTTTCCCCGCAGACAAAATCGACGCCGTCTACCGACGACAGAAACGGAAATCTCGCCTTAATCTCGTCTTCGCTCTTTTTATCGCGGACGGTAACTTTTTCCGCTCCCCATTTGATGAATTTTGTCACAAGAGGAGCGTTGCTTATGCCGAGTCCGAGAAGTGTAATCTTTTTGCCGCGAATATATGAAATAAATTCGTTGTTCAACGCGATTTCTCCCTTACATATTATTATACATAATACAGTATAGCGCAAACTATCGCTTTTGACAATATTTTTGCCGAAAATTTTATTTTTGCCGATATGTTTAAGATTGCGGAAAAAAGGAAAAAATACTCCCGAAAGAAATTTTCGGGAGAAATGTGAAATGATAAAGCGCGGCGACATATATTATGCGGATTTGAGCCCCGTTGTGGGTTCGGAGCAGGGCGGAATCCGTCCGATACTTATAGTGCAGAACGATGTGGGCAACCGATATTCCCCGACCGTCATCGCAGCGGCAATAACCAGCGTGCTTGACAAAAATCCGCTTCCGACGCATATCGGAGTGTCCGGAGAAGGCGCGGGGCTCGCAAAGGACTCCGTGGTGCTTCTCGAGCAGATACGGACTCTCGACAAGACGAGGCTCAAGGAAAAAATGGGGCATCTTGACGAGAGCGCGATGAGCAGGGTGGACAACGCCCTGAACATAAGCTTCGGACTTTCATAAAAACGAATATACCGCTTGAACATTAACGGCTCGCGTGATATAATCTGCTTATAAAGAATGAAGCGGGTGATATCACGCATACGGTTAAAAAAATAATGCTTCTTGTGACGGGCTCGGCGATAGCCGCCTACGGCATAGACCTTGCGATACACGCAGGCTTCGGCGGCGCGACGCTCGCCGTTTTGTGGCAGGGAATTGCGTCTGTTGTTCCCATTTCGGTAGGCACGGCGTCGCTTATTGTCGCCGCCGTGATGGCAGCGGTCAGCTTTTTTATCGACAAAAAACAGATAAGCTTCGGCACGCTAATATATCAGCTCGTCTACGGAGTGTGCGTAGACTTGTTTTCGGGTGCGGTATTTTACACGCAGAGCAAGGTGCTTAACTTTGCGCTGATGCTTTGCGGAATCTGCGTTTTCGCATTCGGCTCGGCGCTCTATTCTTACGCCGATTTCGGGAGAGGCTCATACGAAGCGCTCACCTTTGCGATATCCGGAAAATGGGGATTTCAACTGCGCCATGTCCGCATAGCGCTTGACTTATTTTTCGTACTGTCGGGATATTTTCTCGGCGGAAGCGTCGGACTTTGCACTATTGCGGCTATTCTTTTTACGGGAAATCTTCTGCAATTCTTCCTCGGAGCGATAAAAAAGCTCGACACGAGCAAGCCAAAGCAAAAAAAATCAAATTAAAGCCACCGTTACATACAAAAAAACAGCCGCCCATACGGGCGACTGTTCTTTTTTGTTTTGAACCGATTAAACTAAAATCAGTTATCCTCAGCGGGCTGACCTGCTGCGTCTGCGTTGCCTTCGTCAGCGGGCTGCTCATCAGTGGGCTCTTCTGTGGGCTCATCTTCCTTCTTCTCATCAGTGGGCTCATCAGTGGGCTCTTCGTCCTTCTTCTCTTCCTGCTTCTCTTCGGGCTTCTCATCAGCGGGCTTCTCATCTTTCTTTTCGCCGCATGATACGAATGTAAGAGCAAGAGCGAGTACAAGCATAAGTGCAAGTATCTTCTTCATAGTTTTTTTCTCCTTTGATAATTATATTGGTAAGTTACCTTACCTTGTTGCTGATTGTATCACAAAGATTTTCAAAATGCAATAGTAAAATGAAAAAAATTTATTTTTTTATCGAAAAACGGACAATTCCCTGTTTTTCATTATTTTGCCGCTTCCGCGGCTTTTTCTATGAATTCTCCGTATGCCTTCCTTGTGCTTTCGGGAGCGACGATTTTTATTCTGCCGGCAAACATCGCCACCCACGAGAAGAAAGTCGGGCTTTCGACGACATTTACACTTATTTTGAAGCACGGCTTGCCGATTTCGCTTCTGAACGCCGTATCCTTTCCGAAACGGTCGATTATTACTCCGGAAAGTCCGTTTTCGCACGAAAGCGTTACCATCTTTTCTTCTCCGCCGAACATACCGAACAGCTTTTTGGAATAGTTTACGATTCCGCTTTCCGACACCGCGCTCATATCGCGCACTTCGTCACATACCGATATGCCCGTCATCTTGTCAACGCGGAAGTGCCTTTTTTCTCTTTTTTCATCATCAAAAGCGATAAGATAGTAGTTTTCGTCGTCCCACAGCAGAGAATACGGACTTACGGTGTACTTTTTGCCCTCTCTGCGAAAGACCTTTTCTTTTTTCTCGTTCCACTCAAAATAGCGGAACGATATTTTTTTGTTCTCGCTTATCGCGTTATGGATGTCATCCACATAATAATATATGCTTTCGTTCATAGTCTTGACACGGTCGGCGACATTTACCTGTCTGTCGAGCTGCTTCGCCTCGCCCGCGCTTGCGAGCTTTTCAATCTTTTTTATAAGGCTTCTGCTCTTTTTTTCGGTGATAAACTTCGACGACTGCACGGCATCGACCAAAAGCTTTAATTCGGGGAGCTCGAAATCTCTGCTTGCGATATAGTAGCCGGTAGTTTTTGTGCGCTTCTGCTCAATGTCTGCACCGTATGTGCGCAGTGCGTCGATATCAGAGTATATGCTCTTTCTCTCCGCAGATATTCCTATATTCTCAAGATATTCGATAAGTTCTTCCGTCGTTGCGGCTCGGTTTTCGTCGGTATGCGTGTTAAGGTAGTCAAGCAAATACAGAATTTTAAGCTTCTGATTTGATGTTCTGGGCATAAAGACCTCCGCGTCAGTTCGACGCTATAACCTTTACCCAAAGCTCGGAAAGCTTTTCCGTGAGCTTTTTGTTGTAGCTGAACATCTCGTCCTTTTCGGTCATCTCTCTCGTGACATACGCGGCGTTGCCCTTGTATTCTCCGTTTGCAAGCTCGTCATACACCTTCTGCACGGGAGATGCGTAGCCTACCTCCTCGGAGTTTGCGTAAGCGACATCGTGCTCGAGAATATAGTTGATAAATTTGTATGCAAGCTCCTTATTCTGCGCATTCTTCGGAACTACCATATAGTCCGTCCAGAAGTTTGTGCCCTCATTGGGAAGGAAGAAGCTCATATTTTTGTTTTCGCTCAAAATATATGCCGCATCGCCGCTGTAAACGACTGCGATATCCTTTGTGTTGCCACTTGCCATATCGTCAATAACCTCGTCTGTGACATATACGGGCTCCATTGTGCGGTCAAGCTCGCAAAGCCACTCGTACGCGGCGTTTATCTCGTCCTCGTTTTCGGTGTTCATCGAATAGCCGAGCGCCTTGAACGCCATCATAAACGAATCTCTCTCGGAGTCATATACATAGATGCGTCCCTTGTACTTCGTGTCGCGGAGCACCTCATAGCCTTCGCTTTCGACATCTGCCTTGTCAACGGTATTGTGATTGTAGACAATACCCACGCTGCCCCAGAAATACGGTACTGCGTAGGGCTTCATCGTTTCGGGATACGGAACGCTTGCCGAAAGCGCGGAGATATTCGGTATAGCCGAATAGTCGAGCTCTGAAAGATATTCGTCGCCCAAAAGTCTTTCCACCATATAGTCGGACGGAATCAGCACATCGTACTTGTCGCCCGACTGGAGCTTTGTATACATCATCTCGTTGGAGTCGAAGTTCTCGACTATAACGCGTGCGCCGAATTCTTTTTCAAAATCTCTTATTATGTTTTCGCCGATATATGCGCCGGGCATATAGAGCTTGATTGTCGGCTTCTTGCCGCAGGATGTAAAGCTCAGCGCAAGCGAAAGAACAAGTGCGACCGAAAGTGCGAATGAAACAATTTTTTTCATTTATTTTCTCCTGTATATATTTATATTTTCATATTATCGCATACTGCGTTCCATCGAGAGCTCGCCGTCTTCGGACAATCTCTTTTTGGAGCCGTTCCTTTTCTTATCGAAAAGCATCGGAATTACATTTATCAGCGTAAGCGCTATTACGACGATTACGACGACAAGCGTCGAAAGTGCGTTGACGGACGGATTTACGCGCTTTGTCATCGAATAGACGATTATCGAAATATTGCTTACTCCGTTGCCCGTGGTGAAATACGATATTACAAAGTCGTCAAACGACATCGTAAACGCCATAAGAGCTCCCGAAATGATTCCCGGCATTATCTGCGGAACAATTACCTTCACAAGCGCCTGAATCGGCGTTGCGCCGAGGTCGAGAGCGGCATCCATGAGGTTCGGGTCAAGTCTGCGCAGCTTCGGCGTGACCGAAAGCATTACATAAGGTATGCAGAACATTATGTGGGCAAGAAGCATCGTCACAAAGCCCTTATCTATGGCAAGCATGGAAAAGAGCATCATAAGTCCTATCGCCGTAACTATATCGGGGTTTAGTACCGGCAGATTGTTTATCTGCTCCACACAGTTCTGAAGCCATTTTTTCGACTTTGTAAGACCTATCGCGGTTATCGTTCCGACAATAGTGGAAATAATGGTAGCAAGCACGGCAACCGTCACCGTGTAAAAAATCGACTCGAGCATTTCTCTGTCGTTAAAGAGCTTTTCGTACCAACGAAGCGACAGTCCCGACATAACCGAAAGCGACTTTGAATCGTTGAACGAAAAAACGATGATATATATTATCGGAAGATAGAAGAAAAGGAGAATTATGCCTATGATTATCTTTGAAAAAATACCCTTTGACTTTTTCAATGCCTTCTCCTTTCCGCCGTTTCGGGCTCGACATCAATCTTTTTTGTAAGGAACATCGAAATAAGAATTATTACCGCCATGATAAGAGAAATCGCACTTCCGAAGTTCCAGTTGCCCGCTTCGCCGAACTGCCTTTCGATGAGGTTTCCGAGAAGCATATACTGTCCGCCGCCGAGCAGCTTCGGAATAAAGAAGCTCGAAACCGCGGGCAAAAATACAAGCGTTATGCCCGATATTACCCCGGGCAGGGAAAGCGGCAAAGTCACACGCAAAAACGCCTGCGTATTCGACGCTCCGAGGTCGTGAGCCGCTTCGATAAGACTTCTGTCCATCTTGAGAAGCGATGTGTTTATCTGCAAAATCATAAACGGCAGGAAATTATACACCATTCCGAGAACTACCGCGAAATCGGTATAGAGCAGAACGACATCCATACCGAAAAGCGAAAAGAATCTGTTGATAAGTCCGCCGTCCTGAAGTATGCCCTTCCACGCGTAAGTGCGTACGAGCATATTGATAAGCGTCGGCAGAGTGATGAGCAGTATCATGACCATATTGCTCTTATCTCCGAAGCGCGAGATTATATACGCCACGGGATAGCCTATCGCGAGGCAAACTACCGTTGTGAGCACCGCGATATACAGAGAGCGCAGAAGAATCCGCATAAAATCCGTATCGGTAACAAATCTTTTGAAGTTGTCGAATGTAAAGCTTATTTTGACGACATCGTTGCCGCCGTCCGTAAACGCATAAAGGACAATAAGCAGCATCGGCAGGATTATCATGGCGATAATCCATATAAGATACGGATAGCTTAAAACCTTGAGCTTTTTCAATAGCTTCTCTCCTTCTTCATTACATGAATATCGCTCGGGCGGAACGAAAGTCCCACCTCTGCCCCTATCTCGTATTCTCTGTTTGAAGAAACAAGATACTCATAGCCTCTTGTCGCAAAGGTAACATCGTAAACTCCGGGAGCGATATTCTCGGGGTCAAAGTCGTATTTTACCGAGGTAATCTCAACATTCGCGCCGTCTTCAAGATTGTACGCGGAAGCATTTGCCCAGGTTTTGAGGTCGGTGTCGAGCGCTATGCTCTCCTCTATATCCTCTACCTTTCGGAAGAAGTTCATCGCATATATTTCTTCGTTATATATGGTGCTTTCGACCTTGTTTTCCTGCTTTACGAGAGCGATAACCGTTATCGCCGTACCGTTTGCCGTTGAGAAGGTTACGGGATACTGTCCCTCTTCCTTGCGGATATCATAGCTTACATCTCTTATTGAGATAAGCTCTCCGGAAGCGTTATCCCACGCTTCCGCGGAGGCAAGCGCAATCACCTTCGCGTCGGTGAGCTCGTCAACATCGGTTAAGTCGAGAATAAAATCGCTCGCGCTTATCTTCTCGTCCGCATCGGCGTTGAATACGGGCTTGTCCTGCGATACCTGCATTTTTACGGTAATTGATGTGCCCGTTCTCGTTTCGACATACATTTCGTGGTGAACGCCCTTAAAGAGATGCGATTTTACGATGCCCTTGAGCATTCCCTTTTCCCTCGGAACGACCTCAAGATGCTCGGGGCGCAGAACAACATCCACCTTTTCGTTTCTGCCGAAGCCCTTTACATCGCACTTGAAGATTTTATCCTCAAACATCACCTTTTCGTCGTCGAGCATAACGCCGTCGATTATGTTTGTGTCGCCTATGAATTTGGCTGAAAACTGATTTACGGGATGGCAGTATATCTCTTCGGGAGTGCCGACCTGCTGAATTTCGCCGTCGTTCATAACGACTATTTTGTCGGACATGGTCAGAGCTTCCTCCTGGTCGTGCGTCACGAAAATAAATGTGATGCCGACCTCCTTCTGAATCCTTTTCAGTTCGTGCTGCATTTCGCGGCGAAGCTTTAAGTCAAGAGCGCCCAAGGGCTCGTCCAAGAGGAGCACGCTCGGCTCATTTACGAGAGCTCTCGCGATGGCGACTCTCTGCTGCTGACCGCCGCTCATTTCGTTTACATCGCGCTTTGCGAAATCCTGCAAATTTACGAGCTTGAGCATACGCATTACCTTCTGCTCGATTATATCCTTCGGCTCGTGTTTTATTTTAAGCCCGAATGCCACATTGTCGTAGACATTCATGTGCGGAAAAAGTGCATATTTCTGGAACACCGTATTTATCTCTCGCTTGTAGGCGGGAACCTTGCTTATATCCTCTCCGTCAAACAGAACAACTCCGTCCGTGGCATCAAGAAAACCGCCGAGAATACGAAGGAGCGTTGTCTTTCCGCAACCCGACGGGCCGAGCAGAGTGACAAACTCGTTTTCGTAAATATCGAGGTTGATACCTTTGAGAATGACTTGCCCGCTTTCAAAGCTTTTTACGATGTTTTTGAACTGAATAATCTTTCTTTTTTCTTCCAACTTACCAAGCCACACTTTCTTCTGTAAAATTAAAACGGCGGAAAATAACAAACACTCCGCTATTTTAGTTTATTGTAGCATAAATCATCGCATTTGCAATAGTTTTGACACATTTTTTGCAAAAAAACAT
>JAZQOM010000065.1:0-32099 GCA_045627885.1 Eubacteriales bacterium | reverse complement strand
TCGAGATTGATTTTCGCTTTATACAAAAACCATCCTTCGTGTTGTTCAATTTTCAATGTCCGTCGCTTCTTTCGAAGCCCCGCCCTCGTCGGACGGCTTTGTTAGTATATCGCGTTTTCGACCCTTTGTCAATACCTTTTTCAAGTTTTTTTGAAAATATTTTGTGTTTTGTGAAAAATTGACAAGGAAAAGGCGTATGTTTTGTGAAACATACGCCTTTTTATACAGTAAAATTGCCTTATGCGGGTGTTTCTTCCTTATTTTTTTTGATAAATTCGTATTTTGCCGGTGCGTTTTCGTTTACGCATTCGGAGGTGACGGTAACTTTTTTGATGTCGCCTCTTGACGGCACTTCATACATCACGGGGAGCATAATATTCTCAATTATGGAGCGAAGTCCTCTTGCGCCTGTTTTGCGTTCGAGAGCCTTTGCGGCTATCGCGTCAAGCGCGTCGTCGGTGAACTCAAGCTCAACGCCGTCCATCGAAAGCAGTGCCTTATACTGTTTTATAACGGCGTTCTTCGGCTCGGTGAGAATTCTTACAAGTGCATTTTTATCAAGGTCATCAAGTGCGACGGTAACGGGCATTCTGCCGACAAGCTCCGGAATGAGTCCGTACTTAACGACATCGCCGGCTATTACCTTTTTAAGAATATTCTCCTTGCTCTTTTCCGCCTTGGTCTGCACGCTTGCGCCGAATCCCATAACCTGATTTCCGGTGCGATGCTCGATTATATCGGTGATGCCGTCGAATGCGCCGCCGAGTATAAACAGAATATTGGATGTGTCTATCTGTATGAATTCCTGATTCGGATGCTTTCTGCCGCCCTGCGGAGGAACATTCGATACCGTGCCCTCGACTATTTTGAGAAGCGCCTGCTGAACTCCCTCTCCCGAAACATCGCGGGTAATGGAGCGGTTCTCACTGCGGCGGGATATTTTGTCTATCTCGTCTACATAGATTATGCCCTTTTGTGCAAGCTCAACATCGTAGTCTGCCGCCTGTATGAGTCGCAGAAGTATATTTTCTACATCCTCGCCGACATAGCCTGCCTCGGTGAGGGTGGTCGCGTCCGCTATCGCGAACGGAACATTGAGCACCTTTGCAAGCGATTGCGCCAGAAGTGTCTTTCCGACGCCGGTCGGCCCAATAAGCAGAATATTGCTCTTCTGAAGCTCGACATCCCTGTCGTCGGACATTGAGTTGATTCTCTTGTAGTGATTGTATACGGCGACGGCAAGAGCCTTTTTGGCGTCATCCTGTCCGATTACATATCTGTCCAAAAACTCTTTTATTTCGGATGGCTTTGTAAGCTCGAATTTATCTTTATCCGAGCTCTTTTTGCCGCCGAATTTCTGCTGTTGACCGAGCATCTTCTGGCATATATTGACGCAGTCGTTGCAGATATAGAAGTCCTTGGCAATCATTATGAGGCCTCTTACTTCGTGTTCGCTTCTGCCGCATACCGAGCAGAATATTTCCTGATTATTCGGCATAAGTTCCCCTTTTTAAGCGCGTTTTTCCATGACCTTGTCGATAAGGCCGTATTCAAGCGCCTGCTCCGCAGTCATAAAATTGTCTCTCTCGGTATCCTTTACGACGGTTTCGTAGGGCTTGCCGGTCTTTTCGGAAAGGATTTTGTTCATCTTTTCCTTAATGCGTATGATGTGGTCGGCGTGAATCTGAATATCGCTCGCCTGTCCCTGGAATCCGCCGAGAGGCTGATGTATCATTATTTCGCTGTTGGGGAGTGCGTATCTCTTGCCCTTTGTGCCTGCGGCAAGCAGAAATGCTCCCATCGACGCCGCCATACCCACGCAGATAGTCGATACATCGCATTTGATGTAGTTCATCGTGTCGTATATCGCCATACCCGATGTGATGCTTCCGCCGGGGCTGTTGATATAGAAGAATATATCCTTGTCGGGGTCCTGCGACTCGAGATACAGAAGCTGTGCGACGACAAGGCTTGCCGTTGCGTCGTTTACTTCGTCGGATAAGAATATGATTCTGTCATTGAGGAGTCTTGAGTAAATGTCGAACGAACGCTCTCCTCTGTTCGTCTGTTCGATTACCATCGGTACAAGTGCCATTTTTCTGTTCTCCTTTCGAAAAACGAGTTATATGAAAGAAAAAGGCTTATTCAGCCTTTTTCTCCTCTGCCTTTGCGGCGGTCTTCTTTTTTGTTGCGGTGGTTGAGGAAGTCTTCTTTGCGGCGGGCTTCTTCTCGCCCTCTGCAGCTTCTTCCTTCTTCTCCGCCTTGGGAGCTGTCGCTTTCTTTGCGGCAGGCTTCTTTGCGGGAGCCTTCTTCTCGGTCTCCTCTGCGGGCTTTTCTTCCTTTACGGCTTCAGCCTTCTTGGGAGCCGCTTTCTTTGCGGCAGGCTTCTTTGCCTTGGAAGCCGTTATCTCTGCGTGCTCCTTAACGAAATCTGCGGCTACACGGAGAATGAGGTCCTTCTTCATCATATCTGCGGGAAGGCTCTCTTTTACTTTTTCAATGTCCACGCTGTACATTTCGGAAAGTCTCTTATACTCTTCCTCGAGCTTTTCGTCGGTGACTTCGAGCTTCTCCTTCTCGGCAATCTTCTCGAATGCAAGACGAAGCTTTACCTGACGCTCTGCGTTGGGCTTGAACTGCGCTCTGACATCCTCGGGCTTCTGGCCTGTGTACTTGAGATATGTTTCCATATCAAGTCCCTGTGCGCGCATATTCTGGTCGTAGTCGTAAATCATATTGTCGACTTCGGACTCAATCATCGCGTCGGGGATATCCGCTTCAAGCTTTGCTATCAGCACATCTGCAAGCTGGCCCTCAACATCGTTGTCGGCTTTCTGCTCGTTTCTCTTTTCCATTTTTGCCTTGAGGTCAGCCTTATATTCAGCAAGTGTATCGAATTCCGATACATCCTTTGCGAATTCGTCGTCTTCCTCGGGAAGCTCCTCATAAGTAATTGCATGAATGAGTGTCTTGAATACGGCATCCTTGCCGGCGAGCTCCTTTGCGTGATATTCCTCGGGGAATTTTACGCATACATCGAACTGCTCGCCAATCTTTTTGCCGACAATCTGCTCCTCAAATCCGGGAATGAACTGACCGGAGCCGAGCTTGAGAGGATGGCCCTCTCCTTTTCCGCCCTCAAAGGGCACTCCGTCAACAGAGCCTTCGTAGTCAATCTTTACAGTGTCGCCCATCCGTGCGGCTCTGTCGGTCACTTCGACTTCTCTTGCGTTTCTCTCTCTGACATGACCTATCTCGTGCTCTACTTCTTCGTCGGTGACGGGCTCAACCTTCTTTTCGGCTTTGATGCCCGTATAGTCCTTTATTTCAACTTCCGGCTTTGTGTATACCTTTGCTTTGATTACGACATCGCCCTCGATTGAGTCGATATCGAACTCGGGACGGCTGACAACTTCTATGCCCGCTGTCTTAACCGCATCCTCGTATGCCTCGGGCAGAAGCATATCTATCGCGTCCTCGTAGAATACGCCCTTGCCGTACATCTTTTCGATGATGTTTCTCGGCGCTTTGCCGGGACGGAAGCCGGGAATATTCATTTTGCCGACTTTCTTTCTGTAAACCTTTTCGATAGCTTTTTCAAAGCTGTCTTTGTCTATGGAGAACTTGAGCTCCACAAGATTCTTTTCCGTTTTTTCGGAATTGATGAGTGCCATTTATGGTTCCTCCGTTTTAATATTGCTTTATTTTACTAATCAGGTATTATACCACAAAAAATTGCATTTGTAAATAGTTTTTTCAATTTATGCGCATCGGTTTGAAATTGAGATAGTCCGCCGAGCAAAGCGCAAAATCCATGCCGTCGCTGTGCTCGATTATTCTTGAGCCGTCAACTCCGTGAAGGTGTCCGTAGAAGCATTTCTTTATGCCGTGGCTTATGAGAACATCCATTATTTCGTCGCATCGGTAGTCTCCGTAAAGCGGCGGATAGTGCATAAACACCGCGGGCGTGTCGAGTCCGTTTTCTTCTGCGAGCTTTTCGCCCGCTTTGAGCGAAAGCTCGAGTCTTCCGCATTCGCGCGCGATTATGAGCTTATTGTCGCATCCCGCAACCTCGGCATCGAGATACCATCCTCTGCTTCCGCATACAACCGTATCCTCCGCAACATAGGCGTTGTTGAACAAAAAGCCGATATTGTCAAAGCCGTTCTCTTTTCGGAATTTTTCGAGCTTTGCCATTGTGCTCCACCAATAGTCGTGATTGCCCTTGCCTATTATCTTATATGCCGGAAGCGTATTGAGAAGCTCTATGTCGGGCTTTGCCTCGTCCGTATTCATGCCCCATGAGATATCGCCCGCCATAACAACAGTATCGCCGGACGAAAGCTCGGAAAAGCTTTTTTTGAGTTTTTCGGTGTAATCCGTCCATCTGCCGCCGAACACATCCATCGGCTTTTGTACCGAGAGCGAAAGGTGCGGGTCGGATATTGCATATACTGCCATATTGTTCTCTCCGAAATGTATAATTTCCGCGCCGCGCGGAAAAATAAGCGTACATCCGAAAGGAAGGAGCTTATTTATGAATCTTTTTAACTACAACGACAAAGAGCCCGAGCATATCAAGGGAATCAGCTGTAATGTGAAAAACTGCATTCACCACGACGGCGACAAGTACTGCACCGCAAGCAAGATAAATGTCGGCCCGTCTTATGCCACTAGCTGCACCGATACGGTATGCTCAACCTTCAAGCAGAAGAATCTCGGCTGATGCCGCGGGGAATTTTCCCCGTTACATATTGCGTATTACTGCGTCCGCCATATCGCATGGCTCGACGCATTCCGTAAATCTGACCTTTCTGCCGGCAATTCCGGAAAGCGGTGTCGGTATTTTTTTATTTGTGAGCGCATACAGGTCGTCAAGAGCGTTAAGTGAATCCTTGCTCTTTTTGCCCGTGAGCGCAAAGTAAACATTATCCGCGAATTTGTACGGGCTTGCGGTGGATACGACGAGCATCGGCGTTTTGTCGCCGCTCTCCTCTCTGTATTTATCCGCTCCGTAAAGCGCTACCGCCGTATGCGTATCGCAGAGGTAGCCGCATTCTTCGTAGTATTTCTTTATCGTCTTTGCGGTGTTTTCCTCGTCGCAGAATTCGCCCGAGAATACATCCGTAAGCTTCGCAAACACTTCTTTTGAAACGCTGTATTTTCCGCTCTCGGAAAGCGACTTCATATATTCGGATGTGAGCTCGCTGCCGGCGCAAAGGTATAAGAATCTTTCAAGATTTGATGATATGAGTATATCCATCGACGGCGACATCGTGAGGTAGAACTCTCTGTTGCGGTCGTATGTTCCCGTTTTAATGAAATCGGTCAAGATGTTGTTCTTATTCGACGCGCAGATGAATCTCTTTACGGGAAGTCCCATCGTGCGTGCGATATAGCCTGCAAATATATTGCCGAAGTTGCCTGTGGGAACAGTGACATTTATCTTGTCGCCGAGCTTTATTCTGCCTGAGTTTACCATATCGCAGTACGCTGAGAAATAGTAGACTATCTGCGGCGCAAGTCTGCCCCAGTTTATCGAGTTGGCGCTTGAGAAAAACTTATTGTTTTCGGCAAGCTTTGCCTTTACCGCGCTGTCCGCAAATATCTTTTTGACTCCCGTCTGGGCGTCGTCAAAGCAGCCGTTTATCGCGCAGACGGAGACATTGTCGCCCTCCTGCGTTGTCATCTGCAGCTTCTGGACGGCGGAAACTCCGTTTTCGGGATAGAATACCATTATTTTTGTGTGCGGAACATTCTTGTAGCCCTCAAGAGCCGCCTTGCCCGTATCTCCGGATGTTGCAACGAGAATAAATGCGTCTCCCTTTTCTCCGGTCTTTGTAAGCGCCGTTGAAAGCAGTGTGGGGCAAATCTGCAAAGCCATATCCTTGAATGCCGCAGTGGGGCCGTGCCAGAGCTCAAGTACATCCGTGCCGTCATTTACGCTTACGACGGGAGCGGGGAATCCGTCGAACTTGCCGCCGCCGTATGCAAAGCTTGCGGCGTGTTCGAGCTCGTCCTTTGTGTAGTCGGTCAAAAACTTTGACAAAACCGCTACCGCTCTGCCGTTGTAGTCGACAGCGCAGAGCTCTTTTATGAATTCTTCACCGACCTCCGGTATAGACTCCGGCATATATAATCCGCCGTCGGGCGCTATGCCGAGCTTTATCGCCATCGCCGATGTCGTTTTTTCGCTGTTTCCTCTTGTGCTTTGATAGTCCATTATTCCGCCTCCCTGAATAATCCGTAAAAATAATCGTATGCGTTTTTATAAAAAATTCTGTCCGCGCCGTCGCTTCCGAAGCGCTTTGAAAATGCGTCGTACAGCTTTTCGGCATCTGCCGCGGACGAAATGCCGCGCGGAAGCTTCTCCGTGCCGTCGAAATCGGCGCCGACCGATACTCCGTTTATTCCGCAGGAATTAACAAGAGCCTCGGCGTGTGCCGTGACATCGGAAATATCCGCTCCGTTTTCAAAATAGTCGGGGCAAAGATGCGAGCCCACAAGGTTTATTCCGACGATTCCGCCGAGCTCGGCGATGCGCTTTGCCTGATGCGGCGGTATATTTCTCTGTATATTGCATAGCTCTCTTGAAGCGCTGTGCGATGCGATTACGGGCGTGCCGTACTTTTTTGAAAGCTCCAGCACCGCATCGGCAGTTTTATCCGACGAATGCGAAAGGTCTACGGCTATGCCGAGCGCAAAGCACCTCAATACCGCCTCTTTGCCGAGCTCCGTAAGTCCGCTACCCTCTTCGTGCGAGCCGCAGAGTGCATTTTTTGCTCCCCACGAAAGCGTGAGCACGCGGAGTCCGCTTTTATATAATGCGTCAATGCGCGATATGTCGTTTTGCAGTAAGTTTGCTCCCTCAACGCCGATTATCGCGCCGCCTTTCGCAAGTGACGCTCTGTCGGTTATTACGGCGGGAAAACCGTTTTTTTCATTCTTTATAAAATCCGCGACCTCGAAAAAGCGCTCATAGCTTTTGCTGTCGCTTCGCTCGGGATTGCTCCATACCGCAAACACCTGTGTATAGTTTTCAAAAAAAGACGCTTTTTTTGAATCTATATGCAGAGAATTTTCCGAAAAAGGCATTCCCTTATCGAAAAGCTCAGTCGCGGTATCGCAGTGCAAATCAAAATATTTCATCTGAAATCAAAGGCGTTTTCTATTATATCCGTCACCTTGCGGAATATGCCGCAAAGCTCGACAGCCGCAACATCAAAGCGCGGCTGAAGCGAACGCATTTCGGGCGGACATTTTGCAAGATACATCGCCGCGGTACGCGATATCCGCTTCTGCTTTTGCAGGTTTACCGCTTCGAGCGCGCCGACGGGACTGCCCTTCTTCCTCGCTTTGACTTCGACGAATACAAGGTAATTCCCGTTTCGGACTATCAAATCTATTTCGCCGCCCTTGACGGCATAGTTTGTGCAGACTTTTTTGTATCCGCGTCTTCTGTATGCGCGCAAAGCTGCGCGTTCCGCTGCCGCGCCGACCGAACGCCTTGTCCCTTTCATTTTTGCTCTCCGAGTATCTTATGCAGAAAGCTTTGTCTGTGTTCGGGGCAGGGCCCGTATTCGAGCAAAGCCTTTCTGTGCGCCGCAGTGCCGTAGCCCTTATGCTTTGCAAAGCCGTACTGCGGATATTCTTTGTCGAGCTTTTCGCAATACCTGTCCCTCGACACCTTTGCAAGTATCGATGCCGCCGCAATATTCGGGGAAATCGCGTCGCCGCCTATGACGGTCATCGTTTCGCTTTCAAAGCCCCTTGCTATATTGCCGTCAACAAGAACGATGTCCGGCTTTTCCGAAAGTCCCGCAACGGCTTTTCTCATCGCGCTCTGCGATGCGGAAAGTATATCCGTATTCTCAATTACCTCAACGGGCTCGCTCGCTATGCAGTATGAAACAGCTTTTTGGCATATTTCGTCAAAAAGCTTCTCCCTTTTTTTCGGGCTTAACTTCTTGGAGTCGTTGAGTCCCTCTATTTCGAGTCCGTATGGCAGAATGACTGCGGCGGCGTAAACCGGGCCGGCAAGAGGCCCTCTGCCCGCTTCGTCCGTTCCCGCTATTACGGTGTATTTATCTTTCAGCTTTGCTTCTATCGAGTATTCCATTACGGTCTCTCCAGACTTATTCTTCCTATTTTTCCGCTTCTGAATTCTTCCAAAACTATTCCCGATACTCTGTCTACATCTATTTGTCCGCCCGAAATAAGGCAGCCGCGTTTTTTGCCTATCATACAGAGTATATCGAAGTCGCTTTCAGCGCTTGCGATATCTTCCTCTGTGAGCTTGTATCGCTCGCACAAGAGCTTCGGGTACAGCGCTTTCAGCCTTTTGCAAAGTGTTACGGCAAGCTCGTCGGTATTGAGTATGTCATCCTTTATCGCTCCCGTGAGAGCAAGGCTGCCTCCGACCTCCGCATCTTCAAATTTGGGCCAGAGCACACCGGGCATATCGAGCAGGTCGATTCCCGTTTGGGTTCTGAGCCACTGTTTTGTGAGTGTTACGCCGGGACGATTCTCGGCTTTTGCTTTTTTGCTTCCGCAAAGCGTATTTATAAATGTGCTTTTGCCTACATTCGGAATACCGACGACCATAGCGGTCACGGCTCTGCCGCTCATTCCGCGCTCGGCGTATTTTTCGAGCTTTTCGGAGAGCAGTTTTCGCGCCGCGGGCACTATGTTTTTTACATTCTGCCCCGTGATAAAATCGCAAAAGATTGCCGACTTGCCCTCTTTGGCATAGGCGCTTTCCCACTGCGCGGAAACGGCGGCATCGGCAAGCGACGCCTTCGAAAGCAGTGTAAGCTTCGGCTTGTCTCCGATTATGCCGTCTATCTCGGGATTTTTGGAGCTGTATGGTATGCGGGCGTCAAGTATCTCGACGACCATATCGACGCTCGGAAGGCATTCTTTTATCAGCCTTCTCGTCTTCGCCATGTGCCCCGGGAACCATTGTATTACATCGCTCGGCATATCGCACCGTCCTTATTTATATAGCGTTCCTATCTTGTCAAACGGCCAGAGTCTGAATACCGCCTTGCCTATTATATCGCTCTCGTCAAATGTTCCGCGGGCTCTGCTGTCCGTCGATTGCAGGCGGTTATCTCCCATGGCAAAAACCTTGCCGTCCTCAACCTTCAGCGGATATGTCAATATATCGTCGCCCATATCTGAGCCGCTTATATAGTTGACATATTTCTCGTTTTGATATGTTATCTTTTTACCGTCGGCGGTGGTGACATTTATTATCCAGTTCTCAAAGTCGATATCCACCGTATCGCCGCCTAAAGCTATTATTCTCTTAATTATCGGTTCGTTGAATTTGGGCGTATCTATAACTACGATATCGCCCCTCTCGGGAGCATAAAAAAGTGAGCTTATAACAAGCTTCTGCCCTTCGTAAAGCGTATAGTTCATAGACGGGCCCTTGACGGTGACCACCTTGAAAAGAAATGTGAATATCAGCACAACAAAGCAAAACGCAAAGGCAATCGTTTCCACCCAGTCAAATACGGCGGATACTATGCTCCTTTTGACAACATTTCCGTCTATGATATTTTCGGGCTGTTCATTTGTTAAGTTTTCGCTGTCGAACTCTTCCATGATATCTCCCTTTCTTCGCGCAAATAAGTCAAAAGGGCAGGCAATTCTGCCTGCCCTTACAGCAATCAGTCTTTGTTGATGAGCTCCTTGACTCTTGCGCTCTTGCCTGTTCTCTCGCGCAGATAGTAGAGCTTCGCACGGCGAACCTTACCGGTTCTAATCGTTTCAACCTTTACGACATTGGGTGAGTGAATCGGGAAAGTCTTCTCTACGCCCACGCCGTAAGCTATTCTTCTTACCGTAAAGGTTTCAGAGATGCCGCCGCCCTGTCTTGCGATGACGGTTCCTTCGAATATCTGAATTCTTTCTCTCTGTCCCTCTTTGATTTTGCAATGCACTCTGACATTGTTACCGATAACTACATCGGGTAACTCTGTCTTTAACTGCTCGTTTGTGAAAGCCTGAATGAGATCCATTTTCGGCTCCTCCTTTCTTTTATAAAGGTCGAAAAGCGTTCATGCAGAGCATCGCAGAGGACCGCTTCCATATAATTTTTTCGTTTTTTGCGCACAAGCGCTGAAACCTAAGTAATTGTATCACAAAAAATCAGCCAATGCAAGTATTTTTTTCAAAATAAGCAGAGCGCTGTCGGGGGCGGAATTCCGCCCCTTTTTGTAAAATTACTCAGCCTTCTCCTCAGCCTTCTTGGCTGCGGCTTTCTTTGACTTTTCCTTAGCGGCAAGTCTTACTTCTCTGTTGCCTACGAGCTCTATAAGAGCCATCTCGGCGCCGTCGCCGCGACGGGGACCGAGCTTGACTATTGTTGTATAACCGCCGTTACGGTCAGCATACTTGGGAGCTATTTCGTCAAAGAGCTTCTTCGATACGGTCTCGTTCGTGATGAATGCCATAGCGCGTCTCTTTGCGGCAAGTGTATTCTCTTTGCCAAGAGTAATCATTTTATCTGTAAGAGACTTTACCTCCTTGGCACGGTAAAGCGTGGTTTCTATCGAGCCTTTATCAAGCAGATAGGTTACAAGTGCTCTCAGCATAGCCATTCTGTGTTCAGTAGGTCTGCCGAGCTTTCTGTTGCCGGACATGCTTATTACCTCCTATATTGGGTTATAGTGCAGATTTATTAGTCGTCGTTTTTCTTGAACGAAACACCCAGATTATTGAGCTTCTGGATTACTTCTTCAAGTGATTTCTTGCCGAGGTTACGAACTCTTATCATATCTTCCTCGGTCCTGTTAATAAGGTCTTCCACTGTGCTGATTCCGGCACGCTTGAGGCAGTTGAACGACCTGACTGACAAGTCAAGTTCTTCAATGGTAGTTTCAAGAATCTTTTCCTTTACGGTTTCCTTGCGCTCTACCATTATCTCTGCCTTGCGGGCTTCATCGGAAAGCTCGACAAACAGGTTGAGGTGCTTTGTAAGTATCTTTGCGCCCATCGAAACTGCTTCGCTGGCGGTGATGATACCGTTGGTCTGCACTTCAAATGTAAGCTTGTCGTAGTCTGTTATGTTGCCGACTCTCGTGTTCTCGACCGTGTAATTTGCTTTATACACGGGAGTAAAGATAGAATCGGTATAGATAACGCCCAAAACATTGGAAGCAGCGTTGTTCTTATTCTTTTCAGCCGGAACATATCCGCGGCCGTGATCAAATGTGAGTTCCATATAGAAATGCTCGGAGCCGGAAAGCGTTGCGATGTGGTGCTCGGGATTGATTATCTCGATTTCGGCATCGGTCTTTATATCGCCCGCGGTGATTTCTCTGTCGCCGCTTGCTTCTATAACGACTACTTTCGGTTCTTCTATGTGAAGATTTGCGATTATGCCCTTCACATTGAGCACGATTTCAGTTACATCTTCTTTGACGCCGGGTATTGTGGATATTTCGTGGGATACACCATCAATACGAATTGATGTTACGGCTACACCCGATAAGGATGACAGCAGAATTCTGCGAAGCGAATTGCCCAGCGTAATGCCGTTGCCCCTCTCAAGAGGCTCTACGATAAATTTGCCGTATGAACCGTCTGCGTTGGCTTCGACACTTGTTATATTGGGCTTCTCTATTTCTATCATCTGTTATACCCTCCTTCAAAAATGTCAGTATTTCAAAATAATATATTGTCGCCTTATAAAGCTGACTATTATTTCGAATACAACTCGACTATCAAAGATTCCGTGAACTCAAAGTCAACATCGCTTCTCTTGGGAAGTGCATTGACCTTTGCGGTAAGGTTTTCTTTATCAACATCAAGCCACTGGGGGAAGAGCTTGTTGTCAATGTTTGTCAAGATTGCCTTAATCTTCTCGGATGCCTTGCTCTTATCCTTGAGAGCTACTACATCACCTGCGTTTACGAGCATCGAGGGGATATCCGCACGATGTCCGTTGAGCGTGAAGTGGCCGTGGCGTACGAGCTGACGAGCTTCTTTTCTGCTCTCTGCAAGTCCCATTCTGTATACTACATTGTCCAAACGACGCTCGAGAAGGATGAGAAGGTTCTCGCCTGTCTGGCCTTCCTTCTTTTCCGCAAGCTTAAAGTAGTTTGCGAACTGCTTCTCGGGTACTCCGTAGTATCTCTTTGCCTTCTGCTTCTCGCGAAGCTGCATACCGTATTCTCCAACCTTTTTACGGCTGTTGTCGTGCGGGCCGGGAGCCTTTGCACGGCGTGCGAATGCGCATTTATCCGAATAGCAGCGATCGCCCTTGAGGAAAAGCTTTACGCCTTCTCTGCGGCAAAGTCTGCAAGCGGGTCCTGTATATCTTGCCATTTGTCTGTTCCTCCTTAATCCTTAAACTCTTCTTCTCTTCGGCGGTCTGCAACCGTTGTGAGGAATCGGAGTTACATCTCTGATGCTCGTTATCTCAAGACCTGCAGCCTGGAGAGCTCTTATTGCCGACTCTCTGCCCTGGCCGGGGCCTTTAACAAATACATCAACACTCTTGAGGCCGTGTTCCATAGCAGCCTTTGCTGCTGTTTCTGCTGCCATCTGTGCTGCGAAAGGTGTGGATTTTCTTGAACCCTTAAATCCGAGCTCACCTGCCGATGCCCACGAAATCGTGTTTCCGTTTACATCGGTAAGAGTGATGATGGAGTTGTTGAAGGTAGAATTGATATGTGCAGTTCCTTTTTCGATGTTCTTGCGCTCACGGCGCTTTCTTACGACTTTCTTTGCTGCCTGTGCCATACTCTCACTCCTTATTTCTTCTTGTTGGCAACGGTCTTAACCTTGCCCTTGCGTGTTCTTGCGTTTGTCTTGCTTCTCTGACCTCTTACGGGAAGTCCTTTTCTGTGTCGGATGCCTCTGTAGCAACCAATCTCAACAAGACGCTTAATGTTCATATCGATATCTCTTCTGAGGTCACCTTCTACGATGTGCTCGTGCTCGATGACTTCACGAAGCTTTGCTATCTCGGCATCTGTGAGCTCTTTCGCTCTTTTGTCGGGATTGATACCGGTCTTTTCGAGAATTTTGTTGGAAGTAGTTCTGCCTATTCCGAAAATGTATGTGAGTGCTATTTCAACTCTTTTTTCGTTCGGAATATCTACACCTGCTATTCTTGCCATTTTGTTGCACCTCCTTTTCTATCAGCCCTGCTTCTGTTTATGCTTCGGATTCTTGCAGATGACCATAACAACGCCCTTGCGCTTGATCACCTTGCATTTTTCGCAAATAGGTTTAACTGAAGGTCTTACTTTCATCTGTTTGCTCCTTTCGCTTTTCGTGCTTTACTTTGCACGCCATGTGATTCTTCCCTTGGTGACATCGTACACCGAAACTTCTATCGTGACCTTGTCTCCCGGGAGAATCCTAATATAATTCATACGCAGCTTGCCCGAAATATGAGCAAGCACTATAGCTCCGTTAGGGAGCTTTACTCTGAACTGTGCATTGGGCAGTGCCTCTACGACCGTGCCCTCGAATTCCATTACATCATCCTTCGGCAGAATAATCACCCCTTTTTGCCTTATAATACCTTTGTCTCAGCACCGAAAAATCGTTCCGGTATTTGCCGAGTATCTCGGTAAGCTCTTCTTCGCTGTCGAATGCGGCATCGGCTTCGGCGATATACTTCAAATGCTTTACGCTCTTCAGCTTCGGCTCTGTGAGCCTGCGGCTCTTTGCGTCAGTTAAAAGAACATATCCGCCGTTCAGTACCGCCATAACCATATACAGTCTGCCGCGGTCGCGGCCCGCCAAAGACAACACTATGTCTCCGACCGATGCTGTTTTTGTCTTGCCTTTTTTCGACAGAATTTCAATTCCCTTCATACTTTTGTAAGCAATATCGGCCCGTTTGAGCTTATTGCGACGGAATGCTCATAGTGTGCCGACAGTTTTCCGTCGGCAGTGAGTACCGTCCATTTATCGGGAAGGACTTTAACGGCGTATGTTCCCATATTGACCATGGGCTCTACCGCTATCGTCATGCCCTCCATAAGTCTTACTCCGTGCCCGGGACGACCGAAGTTCGGTATTTCGGGGTCTTCGTGAAGCTCCCTGCCTACTCCGTGTCCTACATAATCTCTTACGACCGAATAGCCTTTTGATGTGACATAAGATTCTACGGCGTTTCCGATATCGCCCACCCTGTTTCCGGGGAGTGCGACCTTCATCGCCTCGAAAAAGCTCTCGCGTGTTGCGTCTATCAATGCCTGCGCTTCGGGGCTTATCGCGCCTACCGCGAAGGTTGCGGCGCAGTCGCCCGTAAAGCCTTTATAAAACGCGCCGACATCAATCTTGACGATATCGCCCTCGGCAAGTTCTCTGCCGGAGGGAATACCGTGGATGACCTGGTCGTTTACGCTTATGCAGGCGCTTGCGGGAAAGCCGCCGTATCCCAAGAAGGTCGGACGGGCTCCGTGCTTTTCGATGAAGTGTCTTATTTTTGCGTCTATCGACGCGGTGGTGGCGCCCGCCTTTACGGCTTCGCCGCCTATAAGAAGTGCTTCTCCGGAAATCTTGCACGCTTCACGCATTGTTGCGAGTTCGTTTGAATTCTTAAGCTTTATCATTCTATTTTGCCTCTATTGCGGCAAATGTTCTTTCGGTCACTTCGCTTACGCTTCCGTGTGAATTGACCTCTGCGAGCTTTCCCTTATTCTTATAATAATTTATCAGGGGCTCGGTTTTACTGTGATACACAACGAGCCTTTCCTTTACGACGGCGGGGTCGTCATCGGCGCGCATTACGAGCTCCGTGCCGCACTTATCGCAGTGAATTCCGTCTTTTGTCGGATTCGACTCAATATGATAAGTTGCTCCGCACGAAGGGCAAGAGCGTCTGCCCGACATTCTGTTTACGACGGTCTCGTCCTCTATTTCAAAGTCAACGGCGATTATGTCACCGTGTCCCATTTTTTCGAGGGCGTCTGCCTGCGGAACCGTTCTCGGAAATCCGTCAAGAATAAAACCGTCTTTGCAGTCGTCGTTTGAAAGCCGTTCCCTTACAAGATTGATTACAAGCTCGTCGGGAACGAGTGCTCCCTTTTGTGTATATTCCAGTGCCTCAAGCCCGAACGGAGTCCGGGCTTTGATGGCACCTCTGATTATATCTCCCGTTGAAATGGAAGGTATGCCGTATCGTTCCGATATATAAGCTGCCTGTGTGCCTTTTCCGGCGCCGGGCGCTCCGAGTAAAACGAACTTCATACTCTTATCTCCATCAGCCGAGGAAGCCCTTGTAGTGGCGCATGGTAATCTGCGCTTCAAGGTCTTGTACCGTCTCAAGTACAACGCCGACGACAATCAGCAATGAAGAGCCGCCGAATGCGACGCTGCCGATAGATGTAAATGCGTTGATGATGAGCGGGAATACCGCGATTACGCCCAAGAACAGTGCGCCGATAAGCGTAATCTTGGTGAGTACCTTTGCGATAAAGTCGCTTGTAGGCTTGCCCGGACGAATACCCGTTATAAATCCGCCGTTCTTCTTCAGGTTGTTTGCAACTTCAACAGGGTTGAAGGAAATTGCAGCGTAGAAGTAAGAGAAGAGGATTATAAGAACGAAGTAAACGATGATATATATGGGGGATGTGAAGTTGAATACATTCTGGAATCCCTGCCAGAACTTGCTGTTGGGGAAGAAGTTTGCAATCGTTGCGGGAAGTGATACGATGGACGAAGCGAAGATGATGGGCATAACGCCTGACATATTCAGCTTCAAGGGCAAGAATGTGCTCTGTCCGCCGTACATTTTGCGTCCTACAACGCGCTTTGCGTACTGTACCTGCAAGCGTCTTTCGGAGTTCGTAATGAATACTACGAACGCGATGACAAGTACCGCTACAACCAGAACGCCGACAACGCCGACGATAAGTCCGATTGCCGCGCCGTTCTGTCTTTCTGCAAACGAATTCATAATATTCTTGATGTTTGCATAAAGCGATACGGGCCAGCTTGATACGATGTTGACGAAAAGTATGATTGATATACCGTTTCCGATACCCTCTTCATTTATCTTTTCGGCAAGCCACATAATGATAGATGCACCGGCGCAGTAGCAAGCTATGATGATGATTGCGCCGAATACGGTCTGGCCGTTTGCGTCAAGGATACTGCCGCCGCCGAGCATTGAGCTGAAGCCCCATCTCATATATGAGTAGTAGCCGTAGCTCATTACGATAGCGAGAATTATGGTGAGTATCCTCGTGTACATATTTATCTTCTTCTGACCTTCTTCGCCTTCCTTGGAGAGTCTCTCCAGTGCGGGAATGGCGATGGTGAGAAGCTGAATGACAATCTGTGCGGTAATGTAAGGCGATACGGACAGTGCAAAAAGCGTTGCCTGAGAGAACGCGTTACCGGAGAGGATATTCAGGTAACCGAAAATCGTGTTGCTTGCTTCCTTACCGGCATCGAACATAGATGAAAGCGTACCGGCGTCTACAAAGGGAACCGGAATTGCCGCACCTATTCTGTAAAGCACTACAATCAGGATTGTCAGAAGAAACTTGCTCTTCAAATCCTTAAGCTTGAACGCATTCTTAATCGTCTGGAACATACTCAGATCACCTCAGCCTTTCCGCCGGCAGCTTCAATCTTTGCTTTTGCGGATGCTGTGAATTTGCTTGCTTTTACCGTAAGCTTTTTGGTAATCTCGCCGTTTCCGAGTACCTTGAGACCATCGAAGGAATTCTTGAGAATTCCGTCTTCGAGAAGTGTCTCGAGAGAAACGACTGCGCCGTCTTCATACTGTTCGAGAGTTGCAAGGTTCACGGTGACATAATTCGTCGCGAACTTATTGTTGAAACCTCTCTTGGGAAGGCGTCTGTAAAGCGGTATCTGACCGCCTTCGAAGCCGGGACGAACTCCGCCGCCGCTTCTTGCCTTCTGACCTTTATGTCCTCTGCCGGCTGTTTTTCCGTTGCCGGAGCCTGTGCCTCTGCCCTTGCGCCATGCGGGAGTGACAGAGCCTTCTGCCGGAGATAATTCTGAAAGCTTCATTTGGGG
This sequence comes from Eubacteriales bacterium, assembly GCA_045627885.1. GTDB lineage: Bacteria > Bacillota > Clostridia > Oscillospirales > CAG-272 > CALCTE01. The sequence goes on along the minus strand of JAZQOM010000065.1, from coordinate 15,077 downwards.
AACCTCCTTATTAGATTTTTGGGGTTATTTGACTTCCGCTACGGCAAGAAGGTAACCTATCTGCTTCAGTTTACCCTGTACGCCGGGGTTGTCTTCCAGAACGATGCTGTCGCCGACTTTGTGCAATCCGAGCGAATTCGCAGTAACGATATGTGCGGGAAGTCTTGCGATAAGGCTCTTTTTAAGCGTTATTTTAAGTTTCATTTCCTCGTACACTCCTTAACCTTTGATTTCTGCAGGGGTCTTGCCTCTCATAGCTGCGACCTGCTCGACTGTTCTGAGCTGCTTAAGTCCCTCAAATGTTGCCTTTACGACATTTACGGGATTGTTGGAGCGGAGGCACTTTGTACGAATGTCCTTAATGCCTACCATATCCATAACCGAACGGACTGCGCCGCCGGCGATGACGCCGGTACCTGCTGCGGCAGGCTTGAGAAGTACCGTTCCGGCTCCGTATACGCCGAGAACCTCATGAGGTATTGTTGTATCCTTAAGGGATACGGTTATCATATTTTTCTTTGCATCCTCGATGCTCTTTCTAATCGCATCCGGAACCTCGGCTGCTTTGCCGAGACCGTATCCGACATGGCCGTTGCCGTCACCTACTACCATAAGTGCGGTGTATCTTGCAACACGGCCGCCCTTGACGGTTTTGGATACACGGTTAATCTGTACTAACGATTCCTGGAGATCGAGAGTTGCGGGATCAATAATTGTAGCCATTTCTTTCGCCCCTCCTTAGAACTTAAGGCCGCCGTCGCGGGCGCCTTTTGCCAGACTTTCGATTCTTCCGTGATAAACATAGCCGCCACGGTCAAATACGACTTCGGTGATACCCTTGGAGACGGCTCTCTCTGCTACGAGCTTGCCGACCTTCTCCGCGTCCTCTTTGTTGCCGCCGCCTACGAAATCCTTTTCGACGGAGGATGCACTTACGAGTGTTACACCGTTTTCATCGTCAATAATCTGAGCATAGATATTCTTCAAAGAGCGATACACGCAAAGACGGGGGGTCTGTGCTGTGCCGGATACCTTGGCTCTGATTCTCTTATGCCTTTTGATGCGTTTAGCATTCTTATCAGCCTTTGTAACCATCTATATTCGCTCCTTTCCTTATTTACCGGCTTTACCGGACTTGCGTCTGATAACTTCGTCTTCGTACTTGATGCCTTTTCCGAGGTAGGGCTCGGGAGGTCTCTTCTCACGGATGTTGGAAGCAACCTGTCCGACTCTCTGCTTGGAAGGGCCGTGGATGATGATGGTGTTTGCATCGGGTACATCGAATGTGATGCCGTCTTCCTCATCAAACTTTACATCGTGCGAATAACCGAGATTCATAACGAGTGTCTTGCCCTGCTTTGCAGCTCTGTAGCCGACGCCGTTTATCTCGAGCTTCTTGGAGAACTCTTCGGTAACGCCCTTTACCATATCGGCAATAAGCGCTCTGGTGAGTCCGTGATAAGCTCTTACCTCTTTTTCTTCGCTTGCGCGAGTAACAAGAACTTCGTTATTCTCGACCTTAACGGTGATTTCCGGTCTAATCTGCTGTGTGAGTGTACCCTTGGGTCCCTTTACGGTAAGAAGTCCTGTATCCGAAATAGATACTTCGACTTTTTCGGGAATCTGAACGGGCATTCTACCTATTCTTGACATATTCTTATCCCCCTTACCAAACGAATGCAAGGACTTCGCCGCCGACATGAAGCTCTCTTGCTTTCTTGTCGGTCATGATGCCCTTTGATGTGGAAACGATTGCGATACCGAGTCCGCGCATTACCTTGGGCATATCCTCGCAGCTTGCGTAGATACGCAGACCGGGCTTACTTACTCTGCGAAGTCCCTGGATGATTCTCTGCTTGCCTTCGCCGTACTTCATCGTTACTTTGATGATGCCCTGCTTGCCATCTTCGATTATCTGATAATTCTTTATATAGCCTTCCTCGAGAAGAATCTCGGCTATCGCCTTTTTCTGGTTGGATGCCGGAATATCTACCGTAGGATGCTTTGCCGTATTTGCGTTACGGATTCTCGTAAGCATATCGGCTATGACATCTGTCATTTGCATCTTAAAAATCCTCCTTATGCAAGTGTGTCTATAAAACTCGTTATACTACCAGCTTGCTTTTTTCACACCGGGGATCTGACCTTTGTAAGCCAGCTCGCGGAAGCAGATACGGCAGATGCCGTACTTGCGGAGATATGCGTGAGGTCTGCCGCAAATTTTGCATCTGTTGTATGCTCTGGTGGAAAACTTAGGCTCTTTCTGCTGCTTGAGTATCATTGCCTTCTTAGCCATTTGTCATTTCCTCCCGATCACTTTGCAAACGGAGCGCCCAAAAGCTTGAGCAGCTCTCTTGCTTCTTCGTCGTTCTGTGCGGTGGTTACGAATGCGATATCCATTCCGCGAATCTTGTCAATCTTCTCGTACTCAATTTCGGGGAATATAAGCTGTTCCTTAAGTCCCATCGCATAATTTCCTCTGCCGTCAAAGCCGTCGGGATTGATTCCCTTAAAGTCACGGACACGGGGAAGAGCTATGTTGAACAGTCTGTCGACGAATTCGTACATTCTCTCGCCTCTGAGTGTGACCTTGACGCCTACGGGCATTCCGGCTCTTACCTTGAAGTTTGCCACAGACTTCTTTGCCAAAGTCTGTACTGCCTTCTGACCGGTTATCGTTGTGATATCGGCGATAATCGACTGAATGACCTTCGGGTTGTCTCTTGCTTCACCTGCGCCGACATTGATAATTACCTTATCGAGCTTAGGTATCTGCATCGGGCTCTTATAAGCGAATTTCTTCATCAACTCGGGAGCGATGCTTTCGATATAATAATCTTTGAGTCTTGACATTTTTTATCCTCCCTCGTCTTACAGAGCTTCGCCGCATTTAGCGCAGACTCTGATTTTTTTGCCGTCCTTGATTTCCGTCTTGGTGCGAACGCCTTTGCCGCACTTTGAGCAGAAAGGAAGTACCTTGCACGCATACATCGGAGCTTCTGCTTCGACGATGCCGCCTGACTCTCCCTGACGCCTGGGCTTTACATGCTTTGTTACCTTGTTGAGACCTTCAACAATTATCTTTCCCTCGTCGGGAGCGACCTGAAGCACTTTGCCCTTCTTGCCCTTATCGTCGCCTGATATGACGATAATGGTATCATCTCTTCTTACATGAATCTTGTTCATACCGATATACCTCCCAATCAAAGTACTTCGGGGGCAAGGGACAATATCTTCATATAGTCCTTGTCACGAAGTTCGCGGGCTACCGGTCCAAAAATACGCGTACCTCTGGGGTTCTTATCATCCTTTTTGATGATAACCGCTGCATTCTCGTCAAATCTGATTGTGGAGCCGTCTGCTCTCTTGAAGGGCTGTACGGTTCTTACTACGACTGCTGCAACGACTTCGCCCTTCTTGACGATTCCGCCGGGTGTTGCTTTTTTGACCGATGCGATGACTACATCGCCGATTCCGGCATATCTTCTGCCGGTGCCGCCAAGTACACGGATGCACATAAGCTCTTTTGCTCCGGTATTGTCGGCAACCTTCATAAGTGATTGTTGCTGTAACACTTTGTGTATCCTCCTTACTTAGCTTTCTCGATAATCTGAGTAAGACGCCAGTTCTTGTTCTTGGAAAGCGGTCTTGTCTCCATTATCTCTACTTTGTCGCCCACGCCGCAGGTGTTGCCCGTGTCCTGAGCCATAAACTTTACGGAACGCTTGATAACCTTTCCGTACTTGGGATGCTTTACATTATCCTCGACCTTGACTACGATGGTGTCGGTCATTTTGTTGGAAACGACCTTGCCAACTCTTGTCTTGCGAAGATTTCTCTCGGCTGCGGGAGTCTTATTTTCGTTACTCATTGTTCATTCTCCTTTCAACCAAGTCAGTTCTTGCCCGCAATCTCGTTTTCACGGATTACGGTAAGAATTCTTGCGATTTCGCGCTTTGCTTCTACTAATTTAGTAGGATTGTCGAGCTGGTTAATCGCGTGCTGGAAACGAAGGTTGAAAAGCTCTTCCTTCTTCTCCTTGAGCTTTTTGTTCAGCTCTTCGGAGGTCAATTCACGAATTTCTTTGATATTCATTTATTATTCCTCCTCTTTTGCGACAAACTTGCACTTGATGGGGAGCTTGTGTCCCGCAAGACGCATAGCTTCGCGTGCAATTTCCTCAGATACGCCGTCCATCTCGAACAGTACTCTGCCGGGCTTTACGACGGATACCCAGTACTCGGGTGAGCCTTTACCACTACCCATTCGGGTTTCAGCCGGCTTTTCGGTAACGGGCTTATCGGGGAATATCTTTATCCAGACCTGACCGCCACGCTTTACATATCTGGTCATGGCAACACGGGCTGCCTCTATCTGGTTGCTTGTTATCCAAGCGGGTTCGAGTGCGACGAGTCCGTAGCTTCCGTTGGAAATGGTGTTGCCTCTGTGAGCAGTACCCTTCATACGGCCTCTGTGTACTCTTCTGAATTTTACTCTTTTCGGCATTAACATCTTACTTCACCGCTCCTTCCTTTTTCGGGAGCTTTTTCACTTCGGAAAGAATCTCGCCCTTGTAAATCCAAACCTTGATGCCAATCTTGCCTGCGGTGGTGTCGGCTTCTGCCGTGCCGTAGTCAATGTCTGCACGAAGTGTCTGCAGGGGAATTGTTCCCTCGTGATAGTGCTCGCCTCTTGCGATTTCCGCGCCGCCGAGACGGCCGCCGCAGTATATCTTGATACCCTTTGCGCCGAGACGCATTGTTCTGCCGATAGCCTGCTTCATCGCTCTTCTGAAGGAGATACGCTTCTCAATCTGAGCTGCGATGTTCTCTGCAACGAGAACTGCGCAGAGGTCGGGGTCCTTAATCTGCTCGGCGCTTACATGAACGGGAGTGCCGATAAGCTTTTCGAGCTCCGCCTGAAGCTTTGTAATCTCAACGCCGCCTCTGCCGATTACCATACCGGGTTTAGCGCAGAAGATTTTAACCTTCATCTTCTTGGCGTTATCTCTTTCAATCTCAATCTTGGAAAGGCCTGCGGGCTTCAGTTTTGCCTTAAGGAACTTTCTGACCTTATAGTCGGCAACAAGTGTGTCGCCGAAATCCTTATCTGCGACATACCATTTAGAATCCCAGTCCTTTATGACGCCTACTCTGAGGCCATGAGGATTAACCTTGTGTCCCATCGTTTACGCCTCCCTCTCTTTAACGACTATCGTTACATGTGATGTTCTTTTCAGAATGCGGTCTGCGCTGCCCTTTGCACGAGGCATTACTCTCTTCATTGTGGGGCCGGGGCATACGAAGCACTCCGAAACATAGAGCTTGTGAGGATCCATATTGAAGTTGTTCTCTGCATTCGCCATAGCGCTCTTGAGAAGCTTTACAAGATACTCACTTGCAGCTTTGCGTGTGTTTTTAAGAATAGCCATCGCGTAATCCGCGTCCTTGCCTCTGATGAGGTCGAGAACTATCTGGACCTTGCGGGGGGATATTCTTGCATATTTCAAATACGCTTTTGCTTCCATAATCTTATCTTATCCTCCTCAAGCGGTCTTGGAACCGGAATGTCCCTTGAATGTTCTGGTAGGTGCGAATTCACCGAGCTTATGTCCGACCATGTCCTCCGTTACATATACGGGAACATGCTTTCTTCCGTCATGTACGGCAATTGTGTGTCCTACAAACTCCGGAAATATCGTGGACGCTCTTGACCATGTTTTGATTACTTTTTTCTCATTTTTTTCGTTCATAGCACAAATTCTGTCAAAGAGTTTCTGCTCGACGAACGGTCCTTTTTTAAGACTTCTGCCCATTCTATTTTACCTCCTTTGTAGATTATTTACCGTTTCTGTGTTTTACGATGAACTTCTCGGTGCGTGCCTTCTTGTTTCTCGTCTTATAGCCGAGTGCGGGCTTGCCCCAAGGAGTTACAGGCGAAGGACGACCGATGGGCGCTCTGCCCTCGCCGCCGCCGTGCGGGTGGTCGCAGGGGTTCATAACCGAACCTCTTACGGTAGGACGAATGCCGAGGTGGCGTGTCTTACCTGCTTTGCCGAGGTTTACATTCTCGAACTCAAGGTTGCCGACCTGACCGATGGTTGCCTTGCAGTCGAAGGGAATGTATCTTACTTCGCCGGAAGGAAGTCTTATCTGTGCGATGCCGCCGTCTTTTGCGACGAGCTGTGCGGCTGCACCTGCTGCACGAACGAGCTGACCGCCCTTGCCGGGGTGAAGCTCGATGTTGTGGATAAGTGTACCGGAAGGAATAAGTCCGATGGGAAGTGTATTACCGACCTTGATATCAGCGTCCTTGCCGCTGTATACCGTATCGCCGACCTTGAGGTCTGCGGGAGCGATAATGTACTTCTTTGTTCCGTCCTCATACTGAACAAGTGCGATATAGGGGTTTCTGTTGGGGTCGTACTCAATAGCGAGAACCTTTGCAGCACCTTCGATATTGCGCTTGAAGTCGATGATTCTGTACTTTCTCTTATTGCCGCCGCCCTGATGACGAACGGTGATTCTGCCGTAGCTGTTGCGTCCTGCGTGCTTTTTGAGAACCGTTACAAGGCTTCTCTCGGGAGTTGTCTTTGTAATTTCCTCAAAGCCGGGGACTGCCATCTGTCTGTGCGAAGGGGTGGTAGGCTTATATTTTGTTGTTCCCATTTATGTCACTCCTTCCTTAATTCATACCCTCGAAGAACTCAATGGGCTTTGAATCAGCGCTGAGTTTTACGATGGCTTTCTTCCACTCCGAAGTATATCCGGAATGTACGCCCATTCTCTTGGGCTTTCTCTTTACGGTAATAGTGTTGACAGCGTCAACCTTTACCTTGAAAATTTCTTCTACTGCCTTCTTTATCTCGGGCTTTGTGGCATTTGCGGCAACGCCGAAGGTGTAAACCTTGTTTGCCGTTCTGTCCATGGAAGCTTCCGTGATTATCGGGCGGATGATGATGTCATGTGCCAACATTATGCATACACCTCCTGAAGCTTTTCGGCAGCTGCCTTCTCGAAGATAACCTTCTCGGCATTCATAAGGTCGTAAACATTTACGGAGCCTGCGAATGTTGTCTTGAGAGCTGCGATGTTTGCGCAGGACGCGATAACATTCTTCGCATCTGCATTTTCGAAGACGATGAGTGTCTTCTTTGTTGCATCAAGAGCGGTAAGCATCTCTGCAACCGTCTTGGTGCTGTATCCCTCTACGCTGACCTTGTCGACGAAGATGAGATTGTTGTTTGCAAGCTTGTCTGAAAGTGCGCTGCATACAGCGGCCTTCTTGACTTTCTTGTTAATGGACACTTTGTAAAGTCTGGGCTTGGGGCCAAGTGCGATACCACCGTGTGTCCACTGAGGCGAACGGGTGGAACCCTGTCTTGCTCTGCCTGTGCCCTTCTGTCTCCACGGCTTCTTTCCGCCGCCGGAAACCTCGGCTCTTGTCTTGGTGGACTGTGTGCCCTGTCTCTGATTGAGCAGATATGCTCTGATTACGGTATGAAGAACGGACTCGTTGACTTCTGCGGCGAATACGCTGTCGAGAAGCTCGATGCTGCCGGTCTCTTTACCCTTCATATCAACTACTTTTACTGTCGGCATTGTTTCGTCCTCCTCTCTTATGCTTTAACAGCCGTGCGGATGAACACGATGCCGCCGCGGTTGCCGGGAACTGCTCCCTTAACTGCGATGAGGTTTCTTTCCGCATCGACCTTGACTACGGTAAGATTGAGGATTGTTACCTGCTCGTTGCCGTAGTGTCCTGCCATCTTCTTGTTCTTGAAGATTCTCGAAGGCGATGAGTTTGCACCCATAGAACCAACCTGACGGTGAACGGGGCCGGTACCGTGAGTCATACGGAGTCTGTGAAGACCCCAACGCTTGATGCCGCCTGCAAAGCCTCTGCCCTTTGTTGTACCGGTGACATCAATCTTGTCGCCTGCAACAAATGTATCGGCTTTGATTTCCGCACCGACTTCGATTTCCTTCGCGTCGTCGAGCTTGAATTCCTTAAGATGTCTTCTGTAAGAAACGCCCGCCTTGTCAAAGTGACCTTTGGCTGCTTTGTTCACCTTGCGCTCGGGGATTTCGGTGAATCCGAGCTGAAGTGCTTCGTAGCCGTCTTTTTCAACAGTCTTCTTCTGCACGACCGCGCAGGGGCCTGCTTCGATGACCGTTACCGGGATGACATTTCCGATTTCGTCAAAAATCTGAGTCATTCCGACTTTTCTTCCGATGATTGCCTTTTTCATTCTTTTTCCTCCTTAAAGGTTATTGGTCGGTCTTCCGCCGACATGACCTTGCCTGCCGAATTTGTTATATTATTATAATGTAGAAATCCGATTAAGCTCAAAGCTTGATTTCGATTTCAACACCGGCGGGAAGTTCGAGTGTGCTGAGACTGTCTACAAACTTCTGCGAGGGCTTGTAGATATCAATCAGTCTCTTGTGAGTACGGTATTCAAACTGTTCTCTGGAATCCTTGTACTTGTGGACTGCACGAAGGATTGTCACTATTTCCTTTTCTGTAGGAAGAGGAATAGGACCGGAAACCTTTGAACCCGCTTTCTTTGCCGCTTCGACTATTCTCTGCGCCGCATTATCAATTATCATGTGGTCGTAGGACTTAAGTCTTATACGGATTTTCTCTGACATTGCCATGGTTTGCCTCCTAATTAAAATTTTGAATTTCAATCTTGGGCATCTTTTGCGTACACCGTCCCGTTCGTTTCTTCGCTTGCCCTACAAAAATCGGATTTTGCGCAAAATTCTTTGGCATAATCCGGTCTTAGAAAGCCCGTCCTGAGACGGAACGAAACAATGGGATTGCCGAAGTCATACTCCGGTACTGCCCAAAGTGTGCGTTTATTTCTGCCGCCCGATTATCGGACATACTCCACGATAATTACCTGCTCTCGCAGCAACTTATCGCTTCATCGCATATCAAGCTTTATGAGTATATCACATAAATTTCGGGATTGCAATAGTTTTTTTCATTTTTTTTATATTTTTTTGAAAAATTTTCTAAAGAATTGATTTTATATATTATATATGGTAAAATATACACATAATCAAGTATCGGAGGCATTATATGAGAGATTTCAAAGGCGTTTATGACAGTTGGCTTGCATCGGATAAGCTCGATGCGGACTCCAGAGCGGAGCTTCTTTCCATCGCGGACGATATTGACGAAATCAAGTCGAGATTCTGGGCACCGCTCGAATTCGGCACGGCGGGACTTCGCGGACTTATGAAGGCGGGGCTCGGCTGTATGAACAACTACACGGTTGCACAATGCACTCAGGCCCTCGCGGAGAGCATTATAGATAATAAGGAAGAAGGCGGTGTCGTAATAACCTACGACACAAGACTGAATTCCGACAGCTTCGCAAAGCTCGCGGCGTCCGTTCTCGCAGCAAACGACATTCCCGTATATCTCTTTGACGCGCCGCGTCCCACCCCCGAACTTTCGTTTGCAATTCTGCATCTTCACTGCGCGGCGGGAATAAACATCACCGCTTCACACAATCCGAATATGTATAACGGATACAAGGTATTCGGTGCCGACGGCGCACAGCTCGGCCCCGAAGCCGCCGCGAAAATATCTGCGATAAGAGCGAAGACCGACATTTTTACGGGCGCGAAGAAGACGGCATTCGATGCTGCCGTAAGAGATAAAAAGATTAAGCTCATCGGCTACGAGACGGACGAAGTGTATCTTAACACACTTCTCAAATATCAGGTTTCCCCGACGGTGGTAAAGGAATGCGCCGACAGTCTTGAAATTGTCTACACTCCCCTGCACGGAACGGGACATTCGCTCGTTCCCGAGATTTTGCAGAGAATCGGCGTCAAAAAGCTCCACAAGGTTCCGTCGCAGATGGTTCTTGACGGCTCATTCCCGACGACGAAGTTGCCGAATCCCGAATTTGTCGAAGCGTTTACAGATGCGATAGAGCTTGCAAACAAGGTCGGCTCCAATCTGATAATCGGCACAGACCCCGACGCCGACAGAATGGGAATTCTGGTAAGAAGCGAAAGCGGAGAGATAACGCGTATCACCGGAAATCAGGCAGGCGCGATTTTGCTCAATTATATCATCGAAAAGAAAAAGGAAATGGGCACGCTTGCGCCCGATTCCTACGCGATTAAAACAATAGTTTCGACCGACCTCGCCGATACAATATGCAAGGCAAACGGCGTGGAAGTCATAAATGTATTCACGGGCTTCAAATTTATCGGAGAACAGATAAACCTCAAGCTCGAGAAAAATAATCCCAATTTCCTCTTGGGCTTTGAGGAGAGCTACGGATATCTCTCCGGACTGCACGCAAGAGACAAGGACGCGGTAGTTGCGGCGATGCTTATTGTAGAGGCGGCGGCGTACTATCACATGAAGGGAAAGACGCTTTACGATGTTCTCTGCGACATATACGCAAAATACGGATTCTTCGCGGAGCGCACGGAAACGGTAAGTCTTAACGACCCGGACTTTCTCGCAATAATGGCGAAGATGATGAATCACGCAAGAGAAAATCCGCCCGAAAGCTTGGGTGGTATCAAGGTCGCAAGGATTCGCGATTACCGCGCAGACACGGTGACGGAGCTTGCGACGGGAAAGGTAGTTCCCACGGGGCTTCCGAAGTCGGATGTCCTTTATTATGAGATGGAGGACGGAAGCGGTCTTATTATTCGCCCGAGCGGAACAGAGCCGAAGGTTAAGCTCTACATCAAGGTTAAAGCGGCTTGCGAAAAGGAAGCCGAAGCGAAGATTCCGGAATTCAAGAAAGCTCTCGTAAAGCTCTTGGGAGCAGAATAAAAAGCAATTTTCCCGACGGTAACCGTCGGGAGAATTTTTTGCTGTGTAAATGTTTATAAATCGGAATTTATCGCTTCGTCTACAAATTCGTTCCAGAGCTTGTTATAGGCTTTAAGGCTTTCCGACTTGTCTTCACGGTTTAAGCCGCTGTATAAGATTGAATTTATGCCGAGCTGTTTGATATCGGCAAGTCCGAGATTCCAGCAGGCGACAGCCGCGAAGAAATCATCGGTAAGCGTTTCGTTCTCCATATACATCGGGTCGTCGGAGCAAAGAGAAATTGCCATGCCGGAGCGCAGATATTCCGTTGCCGGATGATTGCGGATATCCTTTGTGTAGCCGAGCGTGCGGTTGCTTATCGGGCAAACCTCAAGGCAGATTTCCGAATTAACATACTTTGCGTGCAGGTCGGGGAAGCGGTACAGATTGAGCCCGTGTCCCACTCTCGAAACGCCGAGAAGATACGCATCTATGAGATTGTCGTTTTTCGCGTCAAGGCTCTCGCCGCCGTGAATATACAAGCGCATATCCGGAAATTGCTTTTTCGCTTTAAGAAGCATCGGCGCAAATGCGTGCAGAGGCAGGCTCGTGTCCTCCTCGTTTACAAGGTCAAAGCCGATTATCAAGTCCGATATACGCTCGGGATTGCTCTCGTCTTTGACAATCTCCTTTACATACGCCGTATTGAGAAAGCATTTTTTGGACATCTGTATATTCTCGTTGTCCGCTTTTACTCCCGCGCCTATCACGCGGACCGTAAAATACGGGAACTTCTTTTTTGTTTCGTAATACGCGTCGCGCAAAGCCTCAAGATATTCGGCGCTCTCGTCGATGCTGTCGGTGAGCATCAAGTGAATCTCGACATGCATTATTCCGTGCAGGCAGTAATATTCAAAGGCGCAGCGGTAATATGCTTTTGCGAAATCGCAGTTGCTCGACATGGCGCCGTTTTTATCGAAGAGTCCCTCGAAATACTCCCATATATTCACATCCTTGCCCTGCGCGCCTATCACAGTCCAATTTGTAAGGATATCGTCTTCGGAATAGTAGCCGCTCGAAATTGCCTCGGAAAATCTCATATATCCGTCGGGCGCGGGATTCTGCGGTTCTGCAACGCGCAGGTCAAACGAGCTGCGGTCGGCGTTTATGAAGAACTCCGGTCTTTGTATAAGAAGCTTGATAAGCTCCTTTACGGGGAGTAATGTCATATCGTGAACATGAAGGTCTGCGCCTTTAGGCAGCCTTGAGCAAAATTTGTAAAGGCGGCTCTCGCACAACGACGAATCGGTCAAAGCCGAAATGCCGCGCTCAATCTTCGAGCCGTGGAGCTTTGCAAATTCTTCTTTTAGCTCTAAAAGGCGTTTGTCGAGCATAATTTCTTTTTCACGCAAAACGACGCCCAAAAGATTAGAGTTCGCCTCAACGAGCTCTCTGCGCTTTTCCTCATAGTTTTCAAGTGTAATATCCAAAGCCGATTCCTCCGCTGTGCTGAATTCGTATATATATATTATCACAAACGGCGGCGATGTGCAAGTTGTATATTAAATCGAGTAGGAGGGATTTATTCCCTCCTCTCACACCTCCGTGCGTGCCGTTCGGCACACGGCGGTTCAATTCAAAATTAAATATGTACCTTTTGGTAGTAATCGAAAATGCTGACTAAGCCTCGCTTGGTCAGTTTTTCTTTGGAAATTGCTTTCTTTATGGCGGGCATTTTGCTTACTACCAAATATCGGTTCTTAAATCTCGACATTAGTTTTGCCTGTCACGGATTTATCCCGAGTTTTGTTAGTCCACATATTCTTTTGCTTGCCGTTTTTCATTGCTTCCAGATTATCACTCTGAGCATTCTTCTCAAATGTTCGTCTATGCTCTGAACGGAGATTTATTCTTCTATTCCGAGAAGCCAATTTACCGTGACTTTCAGTATTTTTGCAAGTGCCCTCAATTCGTAATCCGCAACAAATCTTGTTCCGATTTCAATTCTGGAGACACTGTCTCGCTCAATGTTTATTCCTTCTGTCTGCAATTTTGCGGCAAGGTCGATTTGCGTGAGCCTCAGCCTGCATCTCGCTTCGTGGACCCTGTCTCCGCAGATATTTTTACTTCCCTCGTAGTCATAAATTTTCATAAATCTACCTCAAAATATGTTAATATTAAGAATTTATCTTGACATTAACACATTTTATCTTTATAATTGTGTTAAAGATAAGAATTTTGACGATGGATGTAAAATTTTGTCAATTTCCGATATTATCAAATATGAAGGTGACAATTCCACTTTTATATGGAAGCATCCCTGCGAAGATTTTAATGCAAGCACGCAGTTGATCGTTCACTGTCAAAAGAAGCAATCTATCATTAACTGTCTTACCCAAGATACCGAAGAATATGCACAACGAGTTTTTTAAGCTGAGCAAGCTATTTGTCTATTACGGTCGAAAATGAAGGAGATAGTTAATATAAAAAACACGAAAGGAGGTATCACCTATGATTGCAACCTGTGTACAGCGCAGTTCTTATGTGTATGTTTATGATGAAAGCAATCGTCAACTGTTTTATCAGTTCGGCGAGCTTGCCGGCTACACATCAAATTCTGTCAGCATAAAAAAAGACGACTACATCTATACATTTGACGAAAAGGGACACAAAATTTCCTATCACTACTCCAAGTAACAGTGAGAGCCGAGCGGCTCCGGCAATCTGCCGGAGCCGCCTCAAACAAAAATCAGAATTAAATTAAGCAATACTTTATGTATGTACTTGAATTGTGATAACCGATACATAGGTTATGTAAATTCATATCAAAATGTATACAATAGGACAATATAAAAAAGGAGTATAAAAAATGGAAAACAATTTAGACAAATTAGAGAAAGAAAAAGAGTACTATGACAAAATGTGGCGCAAAATGGATAGCATAAGCAGTATATCATTATGGGCTATTATTCTGTCTCCGATAGTTGCATTTTCGTGCATTGCCGTCATGCCTACTATCTTTACTCTTTTTATCATTATTACGATTATTTCAATAGTTGCAAAAATTATTTCCGGCAAATTAAGTGATACTTATTATAAGAAATATAAGGATTTGGAAAAACAAATAGACGAGCAAAAAGAACTGCTCAAAGAGCAAAAGATACATGAACAGCAAGAAAAGAACAAGCCGATTTGCGAAAAGGAAGGTCATAATTATATAGCGGTACAATCACATCCAAATGAGAGTTTTTGCTATAAACCGGAGTTATTTGAATGTTTGCCTCTTGATTTGTCTGTTACCGAAAAATGCCAGAGATGCGGTGATACAAGAAAAAAGCCCTTAAATGAAGCAATAAAGCTCAATATTTCTTCCAAATTATATTGTCCTATCGAATATAACGGAAATGTTGTTGCCCGATATGAATTAAGTTTGGATTTGGACCGGTCATACTGTATGCGTGCTAAAAAGGACATTCCTTCTTATGATACAAAAAAGGGAGATTTGATTTTGGTTTTGAACCCCAAAAACGAATATAATTGGGATGAAGAAGGACTTGCACTTTATCCCGACGAAGTCGAAGAACAAACGGACAGAATTTATGATGATGAAGATATGCCCGGACTTGTGAAGCTTACTAAGAGGATTGCTTTAGTTGATGATGAAACCAATAAAGTTTTGAATTTTGGAAATATAACGCTTGAATCTGTTAAGGATCACTTAGGAATATTCAAAATAGAACCGATTCGTATTCCCGAGAGAAAATGTACAGTTAAAGTAGTTTGTTCTATTAATATGTAATATAGTAATGCAAGATATCTAAAGGATGTAATTCCATAATCTGCTGCACAATGAAAAAAGTTATTATACGACACCCTCGTGTAAAGAAATGCAATTAAAACAGACGAATAAAGGACAACCGTCTGTAAATTGTTATTGCATATTAAGTACTTTCACGAGTAGACTAACCGATATTGTTAAAAACTAAATTTATTTATTAGAGGAATAAACAAAATGGAATCAGAACGCGCATACGCAACAGGTGCGGTAATTATCAGTGATGACGGTAAGTCGCAAGTAAGATACCATCCGCAGTGCACGAAATGCGGATATATAATGATCGTGACAACATCGTCCGCTTATGTAGGCATGGGATGCAAAACGAATCAAGGATATTTCAATTGTGATAAATGCGGTGAAGCGATTTGTATCAAAATGAACCGAGGCGCTTAATTTCCGGCATATTCCGTCTTTCCGCGTTCAAACAGATTTCCGTATGTTT
>JAZQOM010000064.1:0-39410 GCA_045627885.1 Eubacteriales bacterium | reverse complement strand
TGCAAGAAAAAATCTGATAATAAATGTAAAAATAATTCAGGAGGAAAAAATAATGCAAGAGAGAAAAAAGCTGCTTATCGCAGATGCGGATTCGGCGTTCCGCAAAGAGTGTGAGGACAAGCTCGGAGAAAACTTTGCAATAGTCGGCATGGCAAGGGACGGTGAGGAAGCCATAAGAAAAATACGCGAAAGCCGTCCGGACATTGTTCTGCTTGAGCTATGGCTTTCTAAATTCGACGGGTGCAGAGTAATCTCGGAATTTTCGGGCGAGAAAAATCCGCCTCTGTTCATCGTTGCCACGGAAATCGGAAATATGCAGATGGTATCGCAGGCAAGTGAGTGCGGCGCCGCTTACTGCATAAAAAAGCCCTTTGACTTTGATGCGCTTGCGCAGATTGTTGCAAAGCTCTGTGACAAAAAGAAAAAGCCCGATGCCTTTTCAAAAACAGTTTGCACCGACCTCGAAGCGCAGGTGACGGAAGCGATTCATCGCATAGGCGTTCCCGCGCATATCAAGGGCTATGCGTATTTGAGAACGGCTATTATGATGGCGGTAAACGATACCGATGTTATAAATTCGGTCACAAAGGTTCTTTATCCGACAATAGCGAAGAATTACGGCACATCCTCCTCTCGGGTCGAACGCGCAATTCGCCACGCGATAGAGGTCGCGTGGGACAGAGGCGATATCGATACGCTGAATTCGATATTCGGTTATACCATTCAAACCTCCCGCGGAAAGCCCACGAACAGCGAATTTATCGCGCTTATCGCGGATGATTTGCGGCTGAAAAACAGAGCATGAAATCCGCTTTGCGTAATAAGGCGGTCAGTGTATAAAAAGACCTGCCGAAAAGGAAAAATTCCTTTTCGGCAGGCTTTCTTTATTATACGATATTAAACTGAAGCATACAATTCACTTTTTCGTCAAGAACAAAGAACGCATCATAAAGTCCCGGCTCAAAGCTCTGCGAGTCAAAGCGCGCAGTGCCTATATATCCGAAGCTCTCGGAGTCCGGACACGCTCCCCAAAATATCGGGCAAGCGTCATCAAGGCTCAGCTCTTCAATCTGCTTTGCAGTCATAGCCGCATAATCCGCGGCGGTATCATTCTTTACAAAATATACATTAAATGACGGTGTCACAAGCTCCGTGACAAGATACAGTTCTATTTGCTCGTCAAGTCCGAACACGCAGTTGATGCCCTCTGTTTTATATCCTTTCGGAATATTCTCCTCAATGGAGCCGTAGTCGTGCGCTCCGCTTCCGGAAACGGCAATCGCTCCCGTTATCGCCCTCTCGTCGCAGAAAGGCAGATTCTGCAAAGCTCCGAGCTTTGAGCCGTCCGTGACAATAACCGATTGTGGTTTTTCGTTGTCCCCCTGTTTATCGCCGTCTTTTTCTTCTTTATCGTCGGCGATATCGGGCTCTTTGTCCATCCCGTCGTTTTTGTCTTTGTCTTCCGTCGAAGTCGTGCCGTCATCGTCAATCTTTACAGGCAAGCTATTTGTGCCGCAGGCAAAAAGCGATATGCAAAGTGCCGCCGCAATAAGCAAAAGCAAAAATTTCTTCATAATTACCTCCGAATATCAGTTAATTTATTATACAATGCCGTATATTGGGTGTCAAGAAAAACAGTCCGACAGTTTTTTTCAAAAATCCCTTTACATTCATCCTATCCAAAAGTATAATATTTTCCGTAAATTTATGATAAAGAAGATGATATTTTTTGAAATATCTCATGCCGGATTACTTTCCCGACTTTTCTTGCAAAATGGGAGCCTGCCGCCACGCCTGCTGTGAGGGGTGGCCCGTATGGTTTTCGCTCGACGATTACTTTAAGCTCGAATCACTCGACTGCGGCAAAGAGCTGCGCGACCTCATGGACAGAGGAATAAGAATATCTCTTGAGCCGACGCCCGACAGATATGCGCAATTTGTTCCGCGCTACGACGGAAACTGCTATATGCGGCTTCCGGACGGTCGCTGTGCGCTGCAAGCGGAGTTCGGAGAAAAGGCTCTGACCGATGTGTGCAGGCTTTATCCGCGCGGTGCAAGAATGACGGAAAGCGGAGCTGAAATATCCTGCTCCAACAGTTGTGAAGCAACTCTCGAAATTTTATTCGGGCGCGAAAAGGCGATAGATTTCTTTGTGGCGGATTCCGATGTTTCGATGCCTCCGCAATCGCAGAGAAAATTCTTCTTCGATACGATGGGAAGCTCGACGGAGCTCCGGCTCGCGTTTATCAAAGTCATTCAAAACAGAGCATTTCCCCTGCCCACCCGTTTTCGCCTACTCGGCGCAGTGATGCAAAAGGCGGAAGAGGCTTTGAAAAATCACGACAAAGAGCTTCTTGATAAGATTATCGGCGGTATGACAGTCACGGCAAATAATAAAAAAATAGGAAAGGAAGATATCGGCTTCGGCATACGGACTTGCGAAAAGCTGATAAGCGCGCTTGACGAAAGAAGCGTCAGCGTCAGAGAATACGGAGAAAAAGCTCTTTTGTTCTACACAAGCGGCGAAAACGCATACAAAAACTACACGGAAGCAAAAGAAAAATTCGAAGAATGTTTCCCGGAGTGGGAAGTGTTTTTTGAAAATATGTTCGTAAACTATATGTTTTTCTCCGAATTTCCTTTTGCCGACCGTCCCGAAGGCTTTTTGGATGAATTTACGGCTCTTTGCGTCATATACACTCTGCTTCGCTTTCTTTGCATTGGCTGGACGGCAAAACACCCCGGCAAAAATGCGCTTATTGATGTCTGCGCCGCGGCGTTCAGGCTTATCTGCCACACAAATTTTGAGAGACGCATAATCGCTCTTACAAAAGAGCTTATGCTGAGCGAAAACTCCGATTTGATGCGCCTGTTGTCTGTATAACTCAAAAAGTTGGACACGCTTATACAAGCGTGTCCTTTAATTTTATACTATTGATTCCATATCGGAAATTATGTCGAGCTTTTTCATAAGCCACAGCGATTCTTCGGGAATCCTTTCGCCGATTGTGGCATTGAGCTTCAATTCGTCAAGTGATTCCTTTGCGCGCCCGTCTTTAAGATATCCGAATATCCGCTTTATGTGCATAACGGGCAAAAGTATCGGATATTTTTTGAGTATCGGATATACGGGCTTCATTATCCAAAGCGGAGGAAAAGCTCTTTTCCACATATACGCAAAGCCGCTTTTTTGAGCTCTCGCTATCGCGATTTTGGTGACTTTGTTCCCGAAAATTCCGCCTTTTATTATATAAAAGCCGAGCTTGTCCGTAAGCTCCGTCGGCTTCTTGTTTTCAAACCAGACCTTTGAAAGCTCTCTTATACCGTTTGCGAAAGTAAGAAGTCCCGCTTTTTTGAGAAGACTGTTCCGCTTTGCGATATCCGTATTCTCTGTTCTGTCCAGAAATACAAGGTCGGCTATCGAGCGTATGCCGCAGCCGCCGCTCAAAAAATGCTTTTCGATATGGACGATATGATACAGATAAAGCATCGCGTCGTCCATAACGAGATTGTGTTCAAAGCCGTCCGCTTTTTTTGCCGACAAAAACACATCTGCCATTATCTCGTTGGCGTCGGTGTTCCGCTCCGCAAGGTCAAAATGCAATTCTATATGCACATTCTGTGCAAAAAAAGTAACATCGTGTGGGCCGACCGTTTTGTCGGTAAAGCCGAGCTTTTCTTCGCATATTGCGGCGGCGGTATCGACATCTTCTTTTTTTACGAGTACATCTATATCGGTGCTTGTGCGCATCCACGGCTCGGGATAAAGATACCGTATCACCGCACCTTTAAGCGGAATAAAGTCGATGCCCGCCTCTTCAAACGCGGCATACATTTTCTCAGAAGCAAATTTCTGCCCCTCGTATCTGAACAGCGAAAGCGTCAGCTGATTTTCGTACGCTTCGTATGCCTTGTCCCCATCGGCAATTATGCCGTTTTTTATGAGAGCGTCCGCAACAAGATGTATTACATCGTGCTTTTTGGAAAGGTCGTATATGCTCCTTAAAATCTCGGGAGTAATCTTGTCCGCAAGCTCTTTCGGAAGCTCTGCCGAAAAAAGTTCAAAGCGGAGAAGCGCAAACAGAATCTCTTCGGTCAACACATTCCCCGCCTTTCAATTAAATTTGAATTATGATTTTTTGCCGCAAGTTTATCTTGCTACCGCTTCAACCGCCGGAACATATTCAAATCCGAGTGCAAGCGCAACATTTCTGTTGGTAATCTTGCCGCCGTAAACATTCAAGCCGTTTGCTATGCTCTCGCTCATAAGTACGGCGTTCTCAAGTCCGTTCTGAGCTATCATCATACCGTAGCGAATCGTGGCATTGGAAAGAGCTATCGTGCTGGTATGAGGTACGGCACCGGGCATATTGCCGACGCAATAATGAACGATGCCCTCTTCAATGAATATGGGGTCGTCGTGCACCGTGACATGAGATGATTCGCAGCAACCGCCCTGATCGATTGCTATATCGACGATGACTGCGCCCTTCTTCATAAGCTTGAGATGCTCGCGCCTTACAAGCTTGGGCGTGGAGCCGCCGGGGATAAGCACGGAGCCGATGACGAGGTCTGCCTCCGAAAGCGCCTTTCTTATATTCGTCTCTGTCGAGTAGAGTGTTGTGACGCTTGCTCCGAAGATATCCTCAAGATATGCAAGTCTGTTGGGGTTTATATCAAGAAGTGTTACCTGTGCGTCGATGCCGACAGCCGCCTTTGCCGCATAAGTTCCGGCAACGCCGCCGCCGATTATGACAATTTTGCCTCTCTCTACACCGGGAACGCCGCCGAGAAGAATTCCTCTGCCGCCGAATTCCTTTTCGATGTATTTTGCGCCTTCCTGAATGGAAAGTCTGCCTGCAATCTGGCTCATCGGGCGAAGGCAGGGAAGATTGCCCGCCTCATCGGTTATCGTCTCGAATGCGACTGCCTTAATCTTCTTTTTCATAAGCAGCTCGGCAAGCTTGGGATTGGGCGCAAGGTGAAGATAGGTATATAAAATCTGACCTTCCTTCAAGAGCTCGTATTCGCATTCCTCGGGCTCCTTGACCTTTACTATCATTTCGGATTTATCGAATACATCCTTTGCACAGGGAAGGATCGTCGCTCCCGCCGCCTCATAATCCGCGTCTGAAAAGCCCGCGCCTTCTCCGGCGCCCGCTTCGATATAAACCGTGTGTCCTTTTCTTACATAGGCAAGCACATTGTCCGGCGTAAGCCCTACACGGTATTCGTGATTTTTGAGTTCTCTTGTTGTTCCGATGATCATTCCTGTTCACTCCTTTATAAGTATGGTGTTAATATGATAATATGTATTTGAATACAAAATTACTATTATATTTTACACTGTTTTTTTGCAAAAATCAATAAATTTTTTTCGGGCAAATTATGTTTTTTCTTCAAAAAAGCGTCGGCAAACGGTTCAAGAACCGACAACCGACGCTCATTTTTAATCTTCACGATTTTTATTCTTTCTCTCAATAAGATTTCTTGCACACAGCGATACGCTGCCCAAGGCTCCGCCTGCGGTATTCATAACTATATCCGACATCTCCGAATTTCCGAGACCGTATCTGTATTGCATGAATTCAATCACGCAGGAAACAACAAACGACAATCCTACGGTAATTATCACGGAATAAACCGCCTTTTTCGTCTTTTTTCGCAAAACCGCGTCCATTGAATACGAAAATGTCATCCCAAACGGAAAAAACAGAAACATATTCATTATCATTTCTCTGATTAATTCCGGCTTCGCTTTGATTTGCTCAATGGTACGGAAAAATCCGATTTCTTTTTCGGTTTCAGGCGCACGCCCGGCAACCGTATAGTACAAAATTACTATCAAAAAAGTGACGGATATCAAAGCATTTATCAGCACCCATAAGCATCTTACCGTTTTACTTCCGCTGTGGTGCACAAAAACGGCTATGGCAGTCCAGAAAAGCAAAGCCAAAAATATTATCGCATAGATTTTCTCAAGCGGTAAAACATAAATTCTGTGAAAACTCATGCCACTTAATATAATCGGAATTTGGGCGCGTTGCTCGCTATCGCAGTCCCCACTGCTCTAATTCCCGATTCCTTTCCTCAAGCTCTTTATCGCTTCCGACAGTTTCTTCTATATAATCAAACGCCGCTTTGGATTTTCCGGATAATAAAAACTCGAATATTCTGTATACCCACAGTGCCGGCATAAGATACGGCTTGCCCTTAATCCATTGATATTTTTTTGTTCCGGCGCACGATTTGTATGAAGGGAAAAATCTGCTCAGGATTGCACCGAGTTTGCCTTTTCTGCCTATCGTATTTATGACTCTCTTATCGTACTTGTCGTATGACGCAAAGCCGAAAACGCCGTTTTTATATATGGTTTCTGTTGCTTCGGCGTAAAACTCGTCCGAGATTTCGGGAGTGTCGACCGGAAATGCAATTCCGAACCACCTGAGGCACAAAGCCGAGCATACACCGGCAAATTTAACAAGTCCGACCTGTGCAAGATAGCCATTTAGTTTTTCTCTGTCAAGGCTTGCGTATTTGCTCATCACCGCCAAATCCATAAACTGACGGAAACCGACTCCGATATTCAGCATGTGTTTTTTTAAGTGAAGTAATACATAGACAAAATGGAAGTTCGGCTCAAGCTCGTTATTTTCTACATGATTCCATACCGTATCAACGAACGCCATATCGAGCTTTGTGTTTACATTTTCCTCATACAGCAAACGGTGGTGCAGTTCAAAGTCGAAGCCCTGCTTGTTAAAATGCCACTCTCTGCCGTCCCATTCGTCTTCTCTGTAATGAAAACCGTCAGCCAAAAGAAGCTCTTTTGCCTTTTCTTTATCGCTTTCGTGCACGATAATATCACAGTCGCCCATCGTGCGGAGCTGAGGAACGGGATAATATTCGGATACTGCGATGCCCTTGACCGTACAGTGCGGAATATCCGCCAAAATTTCATCAATTCGCGAAAGCCACATCTTTCTTTGCGTATATGAGCTTATCGCGCGAAGATACGGGCGATATAATTCCTTATCATGGGTCTGATGATATAAAACAGGCAGCACCTGATGAGAGACTGCCGCGGAAATAAGTTCCTGCGAAGCCTTTGCATCAGGTGATTGCTTGTTATTTATAAAATCAGAAAGTATGCCGATTAAATCCTCGTTCATTCTAATTCCTTTACACTATTGCCGTTAAAGTGTAGCCTTTATCATTGTTCAGTATATTATTCGATTTGATGCGACTTTAATTAAGCTGTGTCGGTGCAGTATTATTATATATCAAACAAATCTGTTGACATTTTGTATAATATTATTTATATCTTCATTTGTAAGCCACATATGAAGCGGCATTGTAATCAAATGCTGGCTGATTTCGTGAGCTTTAGGGCAAGTTCCACGCCCGAACTCGTATACTTTATACTCGGTATTATCTCGATAGTGTACGCCGCAGTTTATTCCGACTGAAGAAAGTTTATTAAGAAGGTCTTCTCTGTCAGGCACAACAAGCTCGTATAAATGATATGCGCATTCATCAGCATAAGGTGCGGGAATAATACTTATCCTGGAGTTATTCTTAAATCCATCATTGTACATTTTTACAATTTCGCGCCGTCTTGAATTTTCTTCATCAAGATATTTTAATTGAGTCAATGCTATGGCTGCCATAATGGCATTTCCGTTATATTTGTAGCCAACATAATCAATATCGTATTTCCATGCGTATGTGCCTTTGTTAGAACGCGCGTAAGTATCCTTATCAATTCCGCACCAAGCGAGTTTTTTTGTCAAGTCCGCATACTTACTATCCGACCAGCAAATCATTCCGCTGTCGCCAGTGGCAAGATTTTTAACAGCTTGGAAAGAATATACCGTAACATCAATGCCATCCCATATTCCCGGGCAAACTCCCTCAACTCTTGTTCCCGACATATGCGCCGCATCAAGTATTAGCTTCAAGCAATGCTTTTTGCAAATAGCAATTATTTTTTTGAGTTGTCCGACGCGTCCGCCATAGCCAACAAAAATAACCGCTTTGGTTTTGTCGGTAATTTTCTTTTCAACATCGTCCGGGTTTAAGCAAAGATATTCATCCACATCGGCAAAAACAGGCTGAAGATTTTCATACATAATGGCATGGTTCGTAGAAACAAATGTGATGGGTGTAGTAATTATTTCGTCTCCGTCTTTCCAACCATTTTCCATTTTTAAGATTTTAACTGCAAGATGCAAGCCGACGGTATTCGAGTTGAGATAATATGCGTGCTTGTGCCCAGTATATTTTTTCCACTCTTCTTCAAACTCAACCGTCTTGAATCCCATTCCAGTCCAGCCCTTTTCAAGGCATTCGCGAACGGAGGCTAAGCATTCCTCAATATGAAACTTAGGCTTTAAAACTTGAATCGCCATAATCATTCTCCTTTAATCGTTATGTTGTGCTTTTATTAGTGTTTTAACTGATTTGTTGTTAATGTATTTGTTGTCCGCTTCTGAAAATCCATTAGAAACAAATGCGTTCATTGAGCGAGAATTGTCTGCATACACTTCCGCTTTTAGTGATACATCCTCTCCCAAATATTTATACGCTATATTGCATACGGCATTTACTACCTCAAAGCTCATATGTTTTCTCGGCATTTTTTTCGAATCAAGCATCAATCTGCCGACTTCATAGCAATTACTGTCCGAATTGTAATCATATATTGCAATCGCTCCGACAAACTCCTCGGGATTGTTTGCTAAAAAAACCGAAAACATATAATCATTTGCTTTATTCAAATACTCTCCATACCACTTCTTTTGACTGTCAGCATCAATTTGATTGTTATGAAAAAACCAGATCCTATTTTCTGCGCGATTTCTGAGTTTTCGAAGCGGCTCCAAATCATTAAACGAAAGTGGTCGAAGAATCAATTCACCATCCATAAAAGAAAAGTTGTGGTTCATATCATCTGTCTCCGTACATTTCTTCGTAGTATTTCATATACTCTCCCGATGTGCATTCATCCATCCAATCCATATTATCCTTATACCATCGGATTGTCAACTTAATACCGTCGGAAAACATTGTGGTTGGCCCCCATCCGAGTTCTTTGTTTGCTTTACTCGGGTCAATCGCATAACGCTGGTCATGTCCTTTTCTATCGGTAACATAAGTAATCAACGATTCAGGCTTGCCGAGCTCTTTGAGAATTATTTTTACAATATCTATATTTGCTTTTTCGTTATGTCCTCCGAGATTGTATACCTCTCCGGCTTTTCCTTTTTCAAGAACAGCAAGAATTCCGTAACAATGGTCTTTAACATAAAGCCAATCTCTTACATTTAAGCCTTGCCCGTAAACAGGCAACGCTTTATCATGGCTTGCGTTATTTATCATAAGCGGAATCAGTTTTTCCGGAAACTGATACGGACCGTAATTATTGGAGCAACGACTTATTGTAACAGGCAGTCCATAAGTTCTGTGATATGCAAGTGTTAACAAATCGGCGGCCGCCTTTGAAGTGCTGTACGGGCTTGATGTATGTATCGGAGTGTCTTCGTGGAAAAACAAATCCGGTCTGTCAATCGGCAGGTCTCCGTAGACCTCATCTGTGCCGACTTGATGGAATCTTTTAATTCCGTATTGTCGGCAAGCATCCATCATAACTTGTGTACCGAGTATATTTGTTTCCAAGAAAATACCAGGGTTTTCAATAGAACGGTCAACATGACTTTCTGCCGCAAAGTTAACAACAACATCCGGCTTTTCTGCCTCAAAAATCTTGTAGATTTCATTTCGATTGCGAATATCTTCTTTATAAAATTTGAAATTTGGATTGCCCATAGCCTTATTCAGAGTATGAATGTTGGCTGCATAAGTGAGTGCATCTACACACACAACTTTCCACTCGGGACGCTCTTCAAGAATCAAGTATACGAAATTAGAGCCTATAAATCCGGCGCCGCCGGTAACAAGAATAGTCATAACTTCTCCTATCAAAAACTGATTTTTGTTTCTGCAAAACTCAAATGGTTTTTGTCTTTCTCGCTTAAAATCAATTCCCCGACATCAGGCCATTCTATGCCTATATCCGAATCATTCCAAATAATTCCGCCTTCATCCTCAGGATGATAAAACTCATCGCATTTATAGGCAAACTCAGCATAGTCGGATACTACCAAAAATCCGTGTGCAAAACCGCGTGGTATCATAAACTGCCTGTGATTTTCTTCCGAAAGAAGAACTCCCACCCATTTACCGTATGTGTCGGAATCCTTTCTTAAATCGACAGCCACATCGAAAACCTCTCCCTTTATTACACGAACAAGCTTTGCCTGAGGAAAAGTCTTTTGATAATGCAGACCGCGAAGCACGCCTTTACGAGATGAAGATTGATTGTCTTGAACAAAAGTAAAATTAAGACCGGCGTTATTAAAATCCGTTTCTTTATATGTTTCCATGAAATAGCCACGCTCGTCTCCGAATGTCTTTACATCAATTATATACACACCTTTTATCTTTGTCTCTGTAAACAAAAAATTGCCCATCAATATATTACCTTCCCTTTCGATACTGCTCTGAGATGAGCGCCATAAGGAGACTTTCCGTATTTTTCGGCAGAAGCAATTAAGGTGTCTTTATCAATCCAATTGTTTTTATATGCAATTTCTTCGGGAGCGGAAATCACCACACTCTGACGCTTTTGAACCATTTGAACAAAATCTGCAGCTTCGACGAGACTATCCATTGTGCCGGTATCAAGCCACGCAAATCCGCGACCGAGAAGCTGAACATCCAATAATCCGGATTCCAAATAGATATCATTTAATGTAGTAATCTCCAATTCGCCTCTCGGAGACGGCTTAACGCTTTTTGCTTTATCGGATACTCCGGCAGGATAGAAATACAATCCGGTAACTGCATAATTTGACTTTGGATTTTTCGGCTTTTCTTCAATGCTTATTGCTTGTCCGTTCTCATCAAATTCAACAACTCCGAATCGCTCCGGATCCGGCACATAATATCCGAATACCGTGGCGCGATGATTAACTGTTGCGTTATCAACTGCGAATTTGAGAATTTTGGAAAAACCGTTTCCATAGAAAATATTGTCCCCGAGAATCATCGCTCCCGCTTCTCCGTTTAAGAACTCCTCGCCAAGTATAAACGCCTGTGCAAGTCCGTCCGGAGATGGCTGAATTTTATATGAGAGCGATAAGCCGAACTGACTTCCGTCGCCTAAAAGCGATTCAAATCGCGGCGTGTCCGTTGGCGTTGAAATTATCAGTATATCTTTAATTCCCGCAAGCATAAGCGTACTCAAAGGATAATATATCATAGGTTTGTCATATATCGGGAGTAATTGTTTAGATGTAACCATAGTAAGCGGGTACAGGCGTGTGCCCGCGCCTCCGGCAAGAATTATACCTTTCATTTTCTAATATCCTTTTATTATTTTATTAAACTATATGTTTATTTGTTGCTCTATCCGATCAATGATTTTTTTTGATGAAAACTCGCCGGAATAATTATAATTTACCTCTTCCTTTGATTTAACCCAATCAATATCAATGTCATCAGCGGTGTTAAAATATCGCATATATCTGTCATCATAAAAAGGCAATTTTGTCAGTTCCGAATTATTTGACAATAGCTTTTTGTTGTAAAATATTGCCTCAAAATATCTCGTCGATTGAGTGCGTTGACCTTCTTGAAGTATTTCAATTATACAATTTGACTTTTGCACATTTTCCAATACTTCAGAATAACTTATCCATTCGCGATTAATGGTAACCGATAACGGAAAATCAATTGAAGAAACCAAATCGTTTCTATATTCGTATAGGTCAAATTTGCAATCAATACCGTGCTCTTCCAATTTCTTACATGTATCAATTATAAGCTTGTTTCTGTTTCCTTTCAATCCGCCCACATAATAAGCAGAGTATACTTCCTCGACATTTGATTTGCATTTAGGCAAAGATGAGAAGCAACTCATGCCTATATATTCCCAGCCAAATTTTTCCGCATCATATTTATCGAATGTGTAAACCTTTTCCCAAAAATCACTTAATACTGAGCTTTTTACGGTTGCAAGAGTCGGGCTGGAAGCAGACATTGAATTTAATAACAGCAGTAGGAAATGTATATTATTCTTCTTGATTTTCTTGAAATAATCTATTTCATATCGATTCATACTGCCGCTTTCGACTACAACATAATATTCCTTGTCTTTTTTTAACTTTACTTTGTTGAAATCGTATATTCCCCAATCGCGACCACCGAATTTGATTTTTCCCAATAAATATTTCAAAAATCCGACAGGAGACTTTTTTTTATATCTTTTTGCGCGGTGAAGCTTTACATTCGGAATTTCTTTCAAATCATTAAGCAAACCCATCTGGTCAATGTTTTTTGACAAAATAAAATAATACTCTCGTTCCATTACATTACCTCCTTATTCATGAACAGAATACTTTTCTTTGCCTCTTAACAAAGTGCTGCTGATGTCCGGAGTGTGCTTCAAAAATACCACATCTACTCCAAATTGAGATAAGTCTTGTCTGGTTTTCTCCCAGCGCGCATTCCCTTTCCAATCATCGCCGATAAATACTGCATCAAATTTAACTTCTTTTAGAATTTCCATTTTATCCAAAGTGGATACTATGATGCATCTGTCTACGGCTTTTATGTTTTCGACAATTTTCTTGCGGTCGTTTTCGTTTATTATTGTCGTCTTGTTTTTATATGACTGAACCAATTCATCCGAATTAATACCCACAATCAAGTAATTGCAATGTTCCTTTGCTTGATTTAACAAATTCAAATGCCCCACATGGAACATATCATACACGCCTTGAGTGTATCCGATTTTATACTTTTTCACTTCAGTGCAGTCCTTTATTTAAAATTAAGTGGTATATATTTTATTTCATGAGCGTAACAAGCTCGAAATGTCACAACAATGCTGAATTAAATTTAGTTCTTTCCTGCTTCTTATTGTTCGATTATTATGTTATCTTTCCAATAGGCCTCGTAATCATGATGACCTTTTTGTTCGCTGACCGGCGGAGGTGTCATATAATTTCCGTATAATTTCGTGAGAATAATATCGTATCCGACATATACCGGAAACATTCTTTTTTCAAACTCAATGTCAACAGTAGAATCTATATATTTTCTGTCAATAATCCATCTTGAAACATATCGGTGAATCGAAATATTATATAGCTCCGAGGGCTTATTTTTATACACTTGCGCAAGCTTCAGCAAATGCTCGGTGATTCTTCTTTTTCCGACTATTTTTAAGCCAAAATCACATATGCCGTATCCCACGATTTTCAAAGGCGATTTGCTTTTATGATTCTTTGCCGTAGCATAAGATATCATGGCATTGGCTTTCTCAAACTTTTTGCGTCGTTTTTTCTGCAATTTTACATCTTGCATATCTTTATCTATCGGAAATATATCTATAAATACTCCGAGGTCGGTACCGTAATATCTGCGGTAAAAATCCAAATATGTTCTTTTATCGATAAGCTTTGCTACCGGATACAAATAATGTTTATCGTTTTCAGGTGCTATCAAATGATACTTATCGGACTGGTCTTCTTTTAGTAATTTGCATAATTTTTCGTATTCGCTTCTCATAAGCATAATATCCAAGTCGTCATCCCACGGAATAAATCCCTTGTGGCGAACGGCTCCGAGCAATGTTCCGTAAGCAAGTGAATACTTGATATCATTCTTTTTACAAAAACCATCAAACCAGCAAAGCATCTCAAGTGTAATCTGTTTTAATTCAATGTCACCAATCGGTTTCATAGCTTGTGCGCTCCTTTTATATCATTTTTATCGGTAAATGTCAATTTGCTTTCGGGGTGCTTTTTTTGCGGATTTTATTCATAATTCCTTTTATTATGCTGAGAAGATATTTGAACTCCTCCGTCTTGCTGAACAGCAGTATAAATACAAGCGGTACGCTTGCTCCGCAAATGATTGTATGAACAATAACGGAGAACCAGCCGAGGTCGGGAAGCACGATGCGGCACAGATAATAATCCGCAAAGCCTATAGCGGCAAGGATTGCAAAATACAAAAAGTTCTGCTTGTAATAGTCGCCGAGTGGCTTATAATTGTTGAAGCTGTACTTGTAGATGACTGATGGGTCAACCATAAAGTTTGCAAAGAAATCTGCCGAAATTGTTCCGATAATTACACCGTAAATGCCTAGTGGCTTTACAAGTGCAATAGATACCACGATATTTATTACTATTCCGATAATCGGTCTGTACCACATCTGCCTGAATATTCCGGAAACAGTACGAATCTGTGATAAATTTGTCTTTAAGCCCGCAAAGAATATTTCTATGCCGATTAGCATCGGGAACGGCTGAGGTATTATATAATCCGCGCCTACCCAATTTGTGATAAACTCATTTATCACAACGGAAATGCCCACGCACGCCGTTCCGTAGAATATGGCGGTGATATAGTTCATCGTTTTGAAAAACTGATATTTTTTCTTGATATCCGAAACGGCATACAGATTGCCCATGCTGGCGCTGCTTGCCATATAGAAACGGTTGAGAAGCGCCTGAATCGTTCTGTATATCATCAGATAGTTTGAATACATACCGACAATCGTAAGACCGATAAATGAGCTTAGCACCATATTGTCCGTCGCTTTGAGTACCACAGCATTGGCTTTGAAAATAAAAAGCGCGCCGCAATCCTTGAACATATCGAGAATTTCGCTTCTATCAAGCGAATCGTCATCGTGCTCAAAAGCGTATGGATATAATTTTCTGGAAATTCTTGCGTTTACAAGACTGTGTATTATTTTTACGACTATCACGCAAGCCGTATACAGCATAAAGTTTTTTGTAAAAAGCAATACGCAAATCTGAGCGACGCAAGTCAAAGTTGAAAATATATAATTGTATATGCTAAGTTTATAGCCTTTTTGGTCTGCTGTTACGATTGCGGTTCGGTATGCGAAAAACAGATATGATGTAACCGTTTGCAACAAATAAAGAATATAAATTATACTTGCGTTGATACCGAGCTTTTCAAGCGAATCGTAGTCTTTTATAAGAACCGGTAAAAGCGGAATTACGCATAACCCGAGCAACAGAATTATTATTCCTATGACTGTATACGCCCGACGGTAGAATTTCATCAAAAGGCGAACACGCTTTTCGTCTTTTTGGGCAAGGGGGGTGTATAATCTGAAAACTATTGCCGTATCTATTCCTAGCTCCGTCAGCGAAAGCATCGTGAGGATATCGGAAAACAGTCCGTTTATTCCGAGGTAGGATTTGCCGAGTATATAGATGAATACCGACCTCGAAATAAAGTTTAAGCCGATTTCCAGCAGTTTACCGCCGAACCCCGTTATGAAATTCATTATTGAGTTATTTGTTCTTGATGATTGTGACACTTCAGTACCTCTGGTTTATGTATTAAATGCCTGTACGCATACATTTGCGCATTATTCTTTGGAATTATATATCGTCACATATTATTATTTGCAACCATTTGCGTTGTCTGTGCTATCATTTGAAATAGCGTTTAATGACTGTGTTATTTTAGTAGAAGAAATGCCCTTTGTATAAGGAAAATAGATTATTTTTATTCCTTCTTTGGCAAACTCTTCCTCATATTTTTGCCACTTTTCGGTTCCGTACCAGTCATCTCCGACAAACAGATATTTTGCTCCTAATTTTTTGCAGGCTGTTAATTTATCCATATCATATTGAGGCACTGCTGCATCAACATATTTGCAAGAACGCACTAACTCAATTCTGTCTTCAAAAGGAATCATGGCATTTTTGCCTTTGTATTGAACCAACTCATCTACGGTAACGCCGACTACAAGCTTATCGCACATTCCCTTTGCGTTTTTGAACAGATTCAAATGTCCAACATGAAATAAATCATAAACACCGGTTGTATATCCTATTACCATGGGGAAGTCCTCCTAAAATAATATTAAAGCAAATCTCGATATGATTTGTTCAAATCGATTGTGCCGCTACTGTGACTTGAAATCTGCTTTTCTTTGGGTGGAATTTTCATATAATCGCCAAAATCGCATTTTAAATAATTATCATAACCGACAGGCACTCTGATTGTGGTATCCTCAAACGGCATTTCTGTATAAGTTTCAAAATCCTTGTAATCAAAAACCATTCTCTTTGAATTCATTCGCCATCCAAAAAAAATCTTCTCTGTATTTTCGAAAGCATTGGCGCTTAAAATTCTTTCTATTTTTGCCGAGTAGCAGTCAAAGCGGCGCAACTTTTTCATCGGAGCGTTGACACACCAGCGGATTTTCGATTTTATCGTGCCTTTTTTATTAAGCGGGAATCTTTGCACTCTATTGAGTTTATAGTACCAAAAATATTTCTTAAAGTATTTTTTCTGCTCTTTCTCATCCGTCGGAAAGCCATATAGCGGCATAATGTCTATAAATGCTCCGATATATCTGTCTTTATACGGCATACATACCTTTTCGACAAATGTCGTATTTCCGTTATGCAACTTCAAAAAAAACATAAACGCGTGCTTTTTTTCCGCATAATCAAAAAGCTCGTAAGGCGCATTTATCTTATCTTGCAGGCTTCTGAATTTCTGATAGTCCTCAAACGGCATGGCAACATCAAGGTCGTCATCCCACGGGATAAATCCACGGTGACGGATGGCGCCAATGCAGGTGCCGCCGATTGCGTAATATCTCAAATTGTTTTCTTCGCAGATTCTTTTGAACTCCTTAAAAATGTCCAAAATCGTCATCTGAATCTCGCGTGTCAATGTTTCGCCGCTGAATGCCATATATCTTCCTCGCTGTATTATTGAATTTGATTTAACCAATCTACATAATTTATGTATTTCTGATAATTTCTTTTGCCGAAAATGCTGCAAAACTCAAGCAAATGAGCATCCGTTTTCACCGGATACCCCCTGGCGTATATTCCGCATTTTATTGAAGGGTCAAAGCTGTGCATAAAAAGAATTTTGTTTTTATAAGGCAAGCCATCAAATTCGACCATATCGTCGTGCGTCAGTCCTTCGTCGCAGCACAGAACAAAAACATTGTCCCAGTTGATTCTTTCCTTTCGCTTTTCCCACGCGTCCCTTGCGCTCTCCTCCGAATGGTAATGGACAAATTTTATCAATATATTGTCAATTCTGCCCACGGGGTAACGCTTTTCCGATTCGATAAATTCGATGGGCATATCGAGATAGTGATGAATGTCTTTCATAAATAAAATGAAATCCTTGGGGGAAAACATCAAATTTATCGTTGGAGATTTGAACTGCAAGCCGAGGTCGTGATACATTATCGACCCAATGCAGTTTTGAGAAAACAGCGTGAAAGAGTCGTTTTTCAGTTTGGCTCTTTCAAATTTATTTCTGAACAAAGCTCTTGATTTTCGGCCCATTTTGTCGTCAATTATCAGCTTTGCTTTTTTGAGTTTTGATAACATATCGATTATATTCCTCCGAGCAGATTTCCCCACTTATCGACAATCAAGCCTTCTTCAAACTGCTCAAGCCCGAGGTGGGAAGCGTTTGAAAAGTCGGCTCTTAATTTTTCGTTTTCGATAAGCTCTGTAATCGCATCAGCCATTTTTTCGATATTGTACGGCTCTATGAGAAATCCGTTTGTGCCGCTTTCAACAATTTCGTCCGGCCCGGTTTCGATATTGAAGCTGACCAAAGGTAACTTGTTCATTTTGGCTTCAAGCAAAACCATCGGGAAGCCCTCTTGCAGAGATGTCATTACATAAAGCGCCGATTGCGCGTATACGGACGGCATATCCTTTGTGCGTCCCTCGAAAGTGATATTGCCTTCCAAACCGTACTCCGCGACCTTGCTTTTTATTTTTTCGTATTCCTCTCCGGCGGCTCTGCCGAATATCTTCCAGCACCAATCGGGATGCTTTGCAAAAACCTTTTTTCCTATCTCCGGAATTACGATAAAATTCTTTATTTTATGAATGTGTCCCACACTCAAAATTGTTCTGGATTCCGTATTATACACGGCGTCGTCCCGCTTTTCGGCGATATTGTATATCTGCTCCAATCGGGTTTTTATCTTAAAATGATTCTTGAAATTTGACAAATCCCGCTTTGTCAGCACCACATACGCGTCTGCCGAGCGCAGTTCTATTTGCCGTATCTTCTGAATATATTTGCTTCCCTGATTTTGATAATAGTTCGCGTGTTCCCAGATAATATGCTTGCACTTTGCCATTTTTACGGCGGGGAGCGATACTATTCCGCCCATAGCCTCCACGGTGACAAGAACATCTATCTGTTTTTCTTTTAAGTAACGCTTTAAGCCGAATATTCTTTTGACGATGCTCTTGCCGCTCTTCAGATAATCCATGTTTATATTGTCAAGATAAAAAGTCGGCTGATTTTTCTTGGCATTTATAATAAAAACATTGAATCCTCTTTTTTTCAAACCGTTAGCTACAAGAAAAGTCGCTCTCTCGGTTCCGCCGGATGTGAATCCGCCGTAAAAGCATACATTCATTTTTACTTATCCTTATTAATATTTCTTTATGAGCTTTGTGGCAATTCCCGTCATATAGCGGTACATAAAGCATACAATTTTTTGCTTGCCGCTTCTTTTGTCGCGGCTTAATGCCTTGGGACCCATTTCTCCGATAATGCGATACTTCCAATACTCTTCTCTGAGCGGATGCTTGCAGTGTTCCTCCCAAGGTCTTGTGGTCAATCCCGATGTGAAATGAACAAAAACGGGAGATTTTCTCGCTTTTGCAAGCTCTTCGTCCGAATAATACGACCTTATGCCGTATATTTGTTTTATCTGTTTGCTGTTAAGTTCAAATAAAGTCGTAAACACATTGTTTTCCGGAGATATGATTTTGATTAGATTCTGCGGACTTAAAACACCGTTTATCGTGCCCTGGTCCATGGCGACAACCTGACCGTTTTTGCTGTTTATGAAATCAATACATTGCTTCGTAAAATCAATTTCTCTGCACAAATTCAAATTGAAAAGTATCGAGCCGGAGTTGATATACGGCATATCATCGCTTAATCCGACGGCGCGATGACGGCTTATGTTGTTTGTGTCAAGCACTCCAGCTATCGCAAAACCGGAAAGGTCGGTTGAATAATATTCCGAAAGTCTGCCCGCCGCAATACCGTCAACATCGAGATAAAGCGCTTTGTCGCCCTCAACTATTCTCGGAATAAATATTCTCGCAAATGCAGACAGGCTTCTGTCCTGCCAAACATTTGCCCCGAGTTCCGCTCTGATAATCTCATCTGTCATCAAGACAAAGTTGAAAGACAGGTTTGCGTATTTTTCCTTCAGCGCATTTATTGCATTTATTCTGCTTTCGGAGATATTGTTGTTTAAGACATAAACATTCAATAAGTCGCAATCTTTATTATTTTCGCAAATAGAAGCGACAAGTGTTATAAGATGGGGGACATAATTGTCATCGCTTGCAACTACTATGTTCATATTTATACCTCCAGCATTTTGTCGAGAAATTCCTCTATCTTTTCAACGCTTGAACGCATATCGAATTTCTCTCCTCGCTTTATCGCCTGCTTTTTGTAGTGATTCAACTTTTCCTTGTCTTTTATCAGGCTCAAAACGCCGTTATAGAGTGCTTCCTCATCGTTGTCTACGATAATTCCGTATTCGTTGTCGCCTAAAAGCTCGCTCATTCCGGAGCAATTTGTAGTGATAACCGGCGTGCCGACGATAAGCGACTCAGTCACCGCCGTACTGAAGCCCTCATGCAAAGAGGAGCACACAAACAAATCGGCGTTTTTGACATATTTATAGGGATTGGCTTTGTAGCCGAGAAAGACAACCTTATCCTCGACCTTAAGTGTGTGACATTGCTGCTGCAAATCCTTGCGAAGCCCGCCGTCGCCGAGCAAAATCAGCTTGGCGTTAATATTCTCGTCCTCTAATCTTTTGATGATATTTATAAGGCGATGAAGCGCTTTTTGAGCCGAAAAGCTACCCACGCACACAAGATTTATGTCGGCATCATACAGATTCTTTTCTTCAATCGCTTCGTTTGCCTTCTGCTTAATTTCTTCGGACTCGACTATATTGTATAAAACAACATCGTTTTTCTTAATCTCGGGAAAAGTCTTCAGATATGCATCCTTGACCGTTTGAGCGACATATACGGTTGCATCGTACTTTTTTTGCAGTTCGATACATTCGGATACGCTCTTGTACGCCTTTGTAATCTTCTTCTGCTCGTGAAATTCGTTGTGAATCCACTGAACAAGCTTTACATCGGGATTTGTGCATCCGGCGGCAATACGGGTTGTAGGCCCCTGGCAGTAAGAAACGACCATATCGTAGTCGCCTTTTACCAAAATGCGATACAAAAACCGCGCGGGGAACAGTTTTATTACCTTGCTGTAACCGCGGATGAACTTTTTGATGCAATATGTGTATTTTACATTCGGAGAAAGCGCTTTTTTGTTGTTGTCAAGGTCAAAAAGCGTAAGAATCTCCACTTGATACTTGCTTGCGTCAAGATGATTTACCATATTGACAAGCACTTTTTCCGCTCCGCCGCCGCCGAGGGTGGGAATAAAAAACAATATTTTTTTCATATTCAAATCACTTATTCAATATTCTGTCTCTGACTTCGCGGAAGCGCTGGAATTCGTTTGTCAGAGTATCTATGAGTTCGATATTCTTCTCATCAATCAAATGAGCAAAGTTCTCATAATTGTCGTATCCCGTCTCAGTCCACGAGAACGGGTGAATCAAAATCTGAACTTTTTTGTTCTTCATTATTGTATCGTAATCGGGATATCCGTAATTCCACCTGTGCTTTGAATCGGCTATGTACTTGACATCAAGTACCGTGTCTTCTTTTACCTCCTCGGCATAAGAGAAGAAATGACTCGAATACGCATTTATCGTATGCGGAATCGAAATATTATAGTAATAAACCTCTTTTACGGGACGGTGGAACGAGTAAATATCTATAGGCATCTCAAGCATTTCGCTCATAATTCTCATCTGGTCTCTGACGCCGTCTCTGACGCTGACGGAATCCTTTTGACCGTTAAGATGATAGTGCAGTCCGATGGTGTGTCCTCTTTCTGCCATGTCGTGCATAATGTCTATATTCTTCTTTGAAAAGGCGTTGTACGAATTGTTTGTAAACTGAACAAAATATGTACTGCAAAATCCCTCTTCGCTCTCCACAAGCGACATCTGATAGGCTCTGTCGAGCGAGAATTCCACATCGTGACGCATTATGACAAATTCGTCTTTATCGGCGGCTTCTTTATAGCCCATATATTTTCCGGTTGCTTTTACATCTCTGATGATTTCTCTGTAAACTTGATAAGAAGGTATGAAGTCCATTGTTTTATTCTCCTTTTTTAGGTGCAGCCGGATTGCCGAATACTATAGCTCCGTCTGCCACATCTTTTGTTATTACCGAGCCCATTCCTATAAATGCTTTGTCTCCGATTTTTGCTTTGTTTCGCACGGTCGTGTTTCCGGAAATAAACGCCTGTCTGCCTGTTGACGAACCGCCGAACATAATTGTTTCGCCGACTATAAAAGTATCTTCTCCGATATGAACATTGTGCGAAATAAATGTGCTGTTGTCTATCTTTGAGCCGCTTTCGATAACGGTGTCGTCAATGGCTCCCCTCGCGATAACCGTCAGCGCTCCGATATGAACATCGTCCTCTATTACCACTCCTCCGAATTGAGGCATGGTTGCCGCCTTGCCTTCACCGTCTCTGTCGGTGGACAAGCCGTCGGCTCCTATGACGGTGTTTTCGCGGATGCTGACATTGTCGCCTATTTTTATTTTTCCGACAAGCCTTGTGCCGACGCCGATATAGCAATTTTTGCCTATCGTCACTTCGCCGCCGATATACGCAAGCGGCATAATCGTCGTATTCTCACCGATTTTCGCGCTTGCCGATATATACGCTCCGTTTACGCATTCGATATCCTCTTTCGGCGGATAGTAGGTTATGCGATTTTCTCTGAAGAAAATGCAGTATTCCGTTCTGGGGTCGGATACTCGCACAATCAAGTTTTTGTCTTCGGTTTCTTTGTCGATTGCAAGCTCGGGAGGACAAAACAACAGGCATTCCTTCAGCTCGCGTATCCGGTCAACGCGGTGCATATTTTTTTTATTGATGAACATTACCGCGTTGTTTTTCGGCTTATCCAATGAAGCCGGATAATATACTTCAAAATTATGCTTGTCCGAGTATTTGCTGACATTTACCGAAAATAACTTTTCCATTGTTCCCGTTTCCTCGCAGTATTGAGTTTATTTGAACCAATTAAATATGGATTCCATATTGAAATAGTCTACTGACAAGCCGTGCTTCATGTGAGCGAATACATAGTAAATAAAGAAGCAAACGACCATAGCCGCAAATGTTATCTTTTTATTCCTGTCGTTGTCAAAAGACCTTACAACAGTCGGCAGGGTTATGTAAAGGCTCGGCTCAAACAGCAGTCCGAATCTGCCGAAGGTATTGGCTTTACCGAAAATTCCGAGAAATATGAATCCCGCCGCAACAATAGACAGATTGGCAAGACATTTTATAACCGGACTTTCGTCCGTAAATTTCTTCTTCTTATACAAAGATAATGCAGGCGGAACGCAGTATACAAGCAATCGGGCGATGTTTATTCTTTTGCCGTAAAGTATGGAGGAATCGTATTCATCAAAGCCGAGGCTTTCGCTGACATCGAGCATCAATTCGCTGAACTGAGTGAAGAAAAATCCGGCAACTACCGCGGCTATTACTGCTATAACCGCGATTTTGTTCCACACCTCGTTGAGAAGGAACGGCACGATGATATACAGAATGGAAATAAAGTGAATTCTGAAAGACGCCCACAATACTATCGCAAACTTTATCCACTTCTTCTTCATCGCAAGCGGAATACACCAAATGACGACAGCCGTTGCCATTGCCTGGCGCATACCCGTAAGCGAGCAGTTGAAGCCGGACATAGTGATATACAAGTAAATCGGCAGCGTCAAATCCGGTGAATATCTGCGCAAAAAGTACACTATGGAGCCGTTTGTTATTAGTGCTCCCACTAAGAAGAATATGTGGTAATTATCCGCGATATAGTGCTTGCAAATACATCTGAGCAAAGAGAATATGGGACCTTTTTCTGTGCTCCAAAAACCTTTTGCAAAGAACTCGGGAATTGTGGGTGTTGATGACGAGCTCAAAAATCTGTTTATGTATGCATAAGTGTCGTTGCCCTGCGTTCGCATCGCCGAATATATCGACAGCGCTATTATGATAAGCCACACAAACAGATGCTCTTTGTAAACAGTTCCGTATTCAGTTTGGACTTTAACGGCTTTTTTGTCTGATATTTTTGCAAATAAGCAAACAATAGCCATCAAAATTGTCATCGAAACGATTGTCGGCATTTTATTCCCTACTCTTTTTATAGCAATACTTTTTATACTTTATCGACAAGTATACATAATATACAAGCCCAAACGGATAAGACGCTATTGTCAGCAATTTTTCATTCGATTCACGATAGGCGTTTCTTGTTTTGGCGATTAAACACTCGGCAACAAAATGTATATTGTTGCGTATTCTGAAAGAAAGCGGCAGGTCGTCAAGTGTCATCAGGAACAAGCGCCAGTCGGCGTATGTGTTCGGGCGCATAAAATATCTTCTCCAGCCCTGCGCCGTCAATCCGTTTTCATCATAAACCGCAAGGCAGATTGCTCTGTTCAGGACTGCAAAATCGTATTTCTTCGCTATACTGTAAAGAAGATACGACTGATTCATCGTCTTTTCGCCGGGCCATCTTTTTGGCGGAACTACCGTCTTATATACATCCGTTCTAATGAAGAACACGCGGTCTTTCTTCATGCCCTTGCGAAGATTTAAGTCGATTAGGTTGATTACCTTCATTTCTTCCGGAAGCAATCCGCCTACAACCTCGCCGCCTTCATAAGCGTCCAAGCCCATTACGCCGGCAACCTTATCGCTTTTTGATTTGTTCCACAAATCAAGAATGGCTTCGATGGAGTAATCTGCAAGGTAACCGTCCGAATCTATGCAACCGCACAGCTCCGTGTCTATATGCTTTAATGCCTCAAAGTATCCGGACTGCAGTCCTCCGTTTTCTTTGTAAACATAGTCTATTCTGAATTCGTTGTCTTCCGCCTGCCATTTTTCGACTAATTCTTTGGTGTTGTCGGTCGAACCGTCGTCAACAATCAGCCATACAAAATCCTTGCGTGTCTGCCTCTGCATCGCCGCATAAGCTTTGGGCAAAAGATAGGCTCTGTTATATGTAGGCGTAAAAATCGTAATTGCATACTGCGAATTATTATTTGTATCCATATTGACTTACAAATTCTCCTTATACCACTCAATAGCCGCCGCTATTCCTCTGTCAAAGCTCCAATCCGGCTCATATCCGAGAAGGCGCTTTGCTTTTGAAATATCAGCGTTGCTGTGCTTGATATCTCCGGCTCTGTCCGGTCCGAAAATAGGCTCGACATCAAGGTTGAGGGCTTTGGTCAAGCCGTAATAAATGTCAATAAGATACTCTCTTCCGCCGTATGCAACATTAAATGCCTCTCCGTCAGCTTCCTTGGGGGCAAGGCAGGATTTGAGATTGGCTTCGATTACATTTTCGATATAAGTAAAGTCTCTGCTTTGTCTGCCGTCGCCGTTGATAGTCGGGCGCTCGCCGTCAAGAAGCTGCTTTATAAACTTCGGAATAACCGCAGCATAGGCTCCGTTGGGGTCTTGTCTGCGTCCGAAAACATTAAAATATCTGAGTCCGACTGTCGGCAGGTTATAGTGTCTTGTATACTGCTTTGCCCATTCCTCATCGCAACGCTTTGTGAGCGCGTAAGGAGACAGAAGATTGCCCTCTCTGCCCTCAGCTTTCGGCAGATTCGGCTCATCGCCGTACACGGATGAGCTGGAAGCATATACAA
The DNA here is from genome assembly GCA_045627885.1 of Eubacteriales bacterium. Taxonomy (GTDB): domain Bacteria; phylum Bacillota; class Clostridia; order Oscillospirales; family CAG-272; genus CALCTE01. The sequence goes on along the minus strand of JAZQOM010000064.1, from coordinate 14,424 downwards.
ATTTCTTTACTCCGTTCTGTCTTGCCGCCTCCATCATATTCAGTGTGCCCTGAATGTTGTTGGCGCAGTAAAACAACGGCATTTCGATAGAGCGCGGAACGCTTCCCCAAGCCGCCTGATTGAGAACATAGTCTACGCCCTTGCAGGCATTCATACAGGTATCAAAATCTTTGATATCGCCTTTTATGAATTCATAGTTCGGATTTGATAAAAACAAATCGACATTCTTCTGCTTGCCCGTCGAAAGGTCATCGAGGCAACGAACCTTATAGCCGAGCTTCAAAATTGCCTCGCAAAGATTCGAGCCGATAAATCCGGCGCCGCCGGTAACCAGAAATTTTGTGTCTTTTTCGAACTTGATATTTTCGTATCCCATTATGAGCAACCCCCGTTTATATTCGAATGTTTATTTTTTGTATGGAATTCAGTGCAAAAACTTTACTGTGTCTGCCCGACAATAAAGACAAAATTCGTTGTCGCGCTTCCGCCGATATTGAGCATCATGGCGTTCTTTGCGCCTTTAACCTGATATGCGCCGGCTTGTCCGCTGACCTGCTTATAGCAGTCAAGCATCATCCTCACTCCGCTGGCTCCGACGGGATGTCCGCAACCGATAAGACCGCCGCTTGCGTTAATCGGCTTTTTGCCGCTAAAAGCGATAAGCCCGCTTTCAACCGCCTCATATTCCTTTCCCGGTTCGGTTATTCCGAAAGCGGATATTGCGGCATATTCGCTTGAAGTGAAGCAATCGTGAGTTTCAAAGCAATCTATGTCGTCCACTGTAAGTCCGCTTCTTCCGTAAGCGTCAAGAACAGCCTGCCTTGTCCACGGAAGTATATATGCCGAATCTGCGTTTTCTTCAATCTTCTTATCGAACAGAATGGGGGCTGTCCTGTGCCCGTATCCCTTTATGACGGGCTTGCCCTTAATGTTTCGCTCTTTTATGAATTTTTCCGAAGCAATAACGATTACAGCTGCGCCGTCCGTTATCTGTGAGCAGTCCGAAACGCCGAGTCTTCCGCCTACAAGCGGATTTGTTTCGGTGCCTCTTGTGCTTGCCTGTTCAAAGCTCATAAACCATTTCCGCGTCTGCGCAAGAGGATTGCGCTTTGCATTTTCGTAATTTATCACGGCAATTTTCGCAAGAGCGTCCATAAACCGTTTTTCATCAATCGGATATTTCTTAAGTATCTCGTCAGCTAATCTTCCGAACAGCTTCGGGAACGGAAGCTCTATTCCTTTTCCCTCTTTTTCATAGTATGCGGCTCTTCCGAGAAAATCTCCGCCAACCTTTGAATCTACCGTCTTCATCAATTCCCAGCCGACAACAACCGCTACATCGTAATCGCCGTTTGCAACCTTTGTCTGCGCCGCATCAATAGCTACCGAGCCGGAAGCGCACGCCGCTTCATATCTTGCGGAAGGCACTCCGTAAAAAGCCTCGTCCACCTCGGTCAAAAATGCGCCGAGATGTCCCTGCTCGGTGTATTTTTCGGCAATAAAGTTGCCGATAAAGCAGGCGATTCTGTTTTCTTTATTCAGTTTTTTGACATCATCAAATGTCATATTTGCATCGGCAAGACCGTCGGCAACCACTTCCTTGAGAAGAGCTATCATGCTCTTGCCTTCTTTTTTCCAGTTGCGCTCATAGTCAGTCTGAGCGCCGCCGAGAATATATACATTTCCCATATTGTCGCACATCCTATCTTGCAGACTTGAAATAGAGTCTGTAGTCATATTTGGAAGGTTCAACATCGGCTAAAAGCCCGTCAACATCGACCTTGCGGCATATCTCCGGAAGTCGCTCTTTTATCAGAACCTTTACATCCGCAACCGTTGAAAGCGCGCCGTACATCGCAAGCGGCGGGCACCAGTTGAAGCCCGTTGCCATAACATCATCCGCAGAATGTACGGAATAGCCGACTTCCTTCGCGGCATAAAGAGAATAAACAATATATTTAAGAAGGAAAGAAAGGCAAATTTCCGCTTCCTGCGAATGATTGTTCACCAATCTCTCAAAAGCTTTTGCGTAATCTCCCTCTTTGATATATTTTTCCATTTTGTCGGCAAACGGAAATACATACGGAATGCGGTCGCGGTAAAGTCCCGTGTTAAGGTCTAAAACCGTCTGCCTTTTCAAGCCGTTGTCATATTTTATCAGCTGATACAAGCCGCCGTTTGTCTTCCTGCCGAGTTTTTTCTCATCCACGAGCTTGCGGACGAATTCCGGAAGCTCAAATGTGTCATGCGCGTAGTCGTTTGTATTTTGGCATACATTATCGACAATCGCTTTATGGACATCCAATCCGACAAAATCCGCTGTTACGAGAGGCGGCATGGAACGGCCGGTAAAAGGCCCGATTATGGCGTCAATATAGTCAATGCCGCCGTTATCCTTATACCTTTCCGCATACTGCATCGCTTCATTTATAAATTGGAATCCGATTCTGTTGCCGAGGAACGCCGGAGAATCCTTGACCTCCACGACCGTTCTGAAAAGCTTCTTTTCCAGATACTCTTTCAACTCATTAAACATACGGCGGTCGGAGTAAGGAGTAGGCGTAAGCTCGCACAATGACAGACTGTACGGAGGATTGAACATATGGACGCCGAAGAAATGCCCGCGCATATCTTCGGGATAGCATTCCGCAAGAGTCGTAATCGAAAGTCCGGATGTGCCCGTACACGATACAGCCGTCGGCTTCAGCGCCTTGGCTACCGTTAAAGCGATATCCGTTTTTATGCGCATATCCTCTGCCGAGCTCTCAAAAACTATATCCGATTCGGCAACACACTGCTCAAGCATCGAAAAATCAGCGGGAATCAAATTGCGGGCAATACTGTCCGCTTTGACGGATTTTACGATTCTCGGTATGGTTTTTTTAACTTTTTCGATATCCCTTCCGACGGCATACACCTTGGCGTTGCCGAAGGAAGCAAAAATGCCTGCAACATTGGCTCCCATCGTCCCTGTTACACCTATAACCGTAACGGTCCTAATTTCCATAGATTCTCTCCTGTCGAATTAAAACAAATAATCATGCTCCCGCAAAACGCGGCTTTTATCAAAGTCTCCAATAACGGTATCCGAGCCCTTTGAGCTCATCCTTGCTTCTTACGCCCTTGACATCGACGATAACCTTTTTGCCGTTAGGTTCATTCTTGAACATCTTTGCGATATCGTCGTTTGTGAGTGCCTTGAATTCCTTATGAGCAACTGCGATGATGAGGCAGTCCAAATCCTTGAGCTCGTCAATGGATACAAGGTCAACGCCGTAGAATTTCTTTACATCGGGAGCGTCGGCGACGGGGTCGCAAACGATAGGCTGAATGCCGTATTCTCTGAGCTCCTTGAGAATGTCGTTGACTTTGCTGTTTCTCGCGTCGGGGCAATCTTCCTTAAATGTAATGCCGAGGCATCCGACCTTTGCAGACCTTATGGGCTTGTCTGCCGCGATGAGCTGCTTTACTGTCTGCTCCGCAACATATTTTCCCATATCGTCATTGATGCGTCTGCCGCTGAGTATAATCTGGCTGTGATAGCCGAACTGCTCTGCTCTGTATGTGAGATAGTAGGGGTCGATTCCGATGCAGTGACCGCCGACAAGGCCGGGACGGAAGGGCAGGAAGTTCCATTTTGTACCCGCTGCCTCAAGCACTTCAAGTGTATCGATGCCCATCTTATTGAAGATGATGGACAGCTCGTTCATAAACGCGATATTGATGTCGCGCTGGCTGTTTTCGATAACCTTTGCAGCCTCTGCAACCTTGATGCAGGATGCTTTGTGAACGCCTGCGGCGACAACGATTGAATATACATTTGCAATTTCTTCAAGCGATTCCGCATCCATTCCGGAAACAATCTTCTTTATCGTGGTCAATCTGTGAACCTTGTCTCCGGGGTTTATACGCTCGGGGCTGTATCCTACCTTGAAATCAACGCCGCACTTGAGTCCGGATTCCTTTTCGAGAATCGGAACGCACACTTCCTCCGTTACGCCGGGATAAACGGTGGATTCATAAACAACGATGCTGCCCTTTGTGAGATTTCTGCCGACAATCTCACTTGAGCCGATAACGGGAGTGAGGTCGGGAGTTGTATCGTCATTTACCGGAGTGGGAACGGCAACGATGATGAATTTTGCATCCTTGAGTTTTGTTTCGTCCGAAGTCCATTCTACTTTGGAAGCCTTGATTGCTTCGTCGCCGACTTCCAGAGTGGGGTCTGTGCCTTTTTTGTAGGCTTCAATCTTCGCCTTGTTGATATCAAAACCGATAGTATCAACATGCTTTGCAAATTCAACGGCTATGGGCATACCGACATAACCGAGTCCTACAAGTGCGAGTTTTGCTTCTTTGTTAATGATTTTTTCGTACAGTGACATATTTGAATCTCCTTGTATATTGTAAATATTGTTTTTTAATTTATTTCCATTGATTTGCAAATGGAATCGTTGACTTTTTTTACATCGTATAGCTCTTCCGCCATTCGTCTTCCGTTAAGCGCCATCTCTTTCACCGTTTCCGGAGAAGTAATGAGTTCAATCATTTTCTTCTCCAAAGAAGTTACATCCTTGACCGGCACAAGATATCCGTTTTTTCCGTCTGTTACGCAATCGCGGCATCCCGGAGTATCTGTTGTGATTATCGCTCTTTCGCACGCCATAGCCTCAAGCACGGTTTTGGGTGTTCCTTCTCTGTATGAGGGAAGAACAAACACATTGCATTGTTTTATATAAGGTCTGACATCTTTTTGCTCGCCGTAATATTCCACTATTCCGGCATCCGTATATTCTTTCAGCTCATCCTGCTTGAGCGCGGTCGGATTTGTGTCAAATGGGCCGACCAACATAAATCGAACTTCGGGAAAAACAGCCTTGACTCTTTTACAAGCCTCCAAATACTCATATATTCCCTTATCTCTTATCAATCTGCCTATGTAGAGAAATCCGAACTGTTCCGGCATCGGCATTACGCCGAATCTTTCCAAATTGACGCCGGAGCCATGAAGCAGAGCAACCTGTTCTCTCTTAACGATTTTGCTTTTAACAAATAAATCTATATCGTCGTTATTTTGAAAGAATACCTTTTTGCTGTGCCTGAGCGATGCTTTGTATTCGAGTGTCAGCACCTTTCGCACAAGTCCCGCCTTAAAGCCCGTGTCAATGAAAACCGAGCCGATACCGGCAATAAGCGAATATGTGTCTACTTTATACTTGTGGGCGGCAAGGCCTCCGTAAGCCACCATTTTGGCTTGATACGCGAATATCTTATCCGGCTTTTCCGCGGCAATTATTCGCTTTAACGAGATATATGTTTTCAAGTCATTTATGGGATTCATCCCGTTTCTTTGTATATCCGCTTTGATATATCGAAATCCCTCTTTTTCAAACTGACCGCTCCATAAGGATTCTTCCTCATTACCGACGGCAACTACTTCGTATCCGTGGTCTGCAAAGCATTTCATCATGTCATACCGATAAGTAAAAATCGTCGGAGTATGACCGGATAGCACTAATATTTTCTTCACTTGCAAAGCTCCTCAATTCTGATAGGTTGATTTTCAAAACAATAATGCTTGTTCCGATATCATTTTACCTATTGGATATCCGCATATATTAAATCGCCGAATGCTTTTTTTAATTTCCCGAAAAAAGGTCTGGCGCAAATAACGAGAAATCCGAGGAAATAACTGAAATATATTCTCTTTCCCATTTTATTTGCGATATCTTTCGCAAGCTCGGTGGTTTTAACATACTCATCATTTTGAGGGAAATACAATCCGTTATAAGCATTGTCGGCTGCTTCCTTGACAAACACGACCAAATTGTCGATGTGAATCAGGCTTCGCTTATTATTGACTCTGGGAAACACCGGCAACTTTTCCACTATCTTTACGATTGCCTGATAATTTCCCCTACACCCGTCTCCATACACCATAGGCGGTCTTAAAATACAAACCTTAAAGCTTTCCGAGCGCAAGTCCTGAATTTTTTGCTCGGCCTGTAATTTTGATTTGCCGTAATTTGTCTTGGGAGCCGGTATTGTATCTTTGGTGATAACGCCGGTTTCCATTCCGTATACGCTCATGGAGCTTAGAAAAATGAATTGCTTTACTCCGCTGTCTTTCGACTTTTGCGCGACATCGTATGCTAAGTCTCTGTTGACCTCATAATAAAGATGCGCGTTTTCGTCAGTCTCTTTTTGATGTGCAATTCCCGCGACATGAAAAACCGTATCGTATCCGGAAAAGCTCTTTTCGCGCCAAGAGCCGTCAATCATATCGACGGTGTCAATTTCATACTGCTCCGAGAAATTCTCTTTTATGTATTTTTCAAACGACATTCCTATATAGGAATTCGCTCCCGTTATCAATATCTTCTTCATTTTGTCTTGTCCTTACTCATTTCGCCGGTTCCGCCTTCAACGATTGTGTCATCTTCCCTGAATACATGAACGGAGCCGAAGAAGCATTTGCAGTCGAACAAAAAGCTCAGTTTTTCTACATATTCGCCGTCAAGCTTTGCCTTATCAGGTATTTCAAGCTCGTCGCGACCGTTTATCTGCGCCCAGCCGGTGAGTCCCGGTTTTACATCGTTGGCGCTGTACTTATCTCTCTCCGCTATAAGCAAATCCTGATTCCACAGTGCCGGTCTCGGGCCTATGACCGACATATTTCCGATGAATATATCCCAAATCTGCGGAAGCTCGTCAAGGCTGTGCTGCCTTAAAAACTTTCCGACTTTTGTTATGTATTGCTCCGGATTTTCCAGCATGTGCGTCGGAACATCGTGAGGCGTGGACATTTTCATCGAGCGGAATTTATGCAGCTGGAAGAATTGCTTGTCCTTTCCCACTCTTTTCTGCATAAAGCATATCGGGCCCGGGTCGTCGATATAAATTGCGATGCTGAGCGCAAGATACAACGGCGACAACAGAACAAGTCCGCCGAAAGAAAGAATGACATCTATCACGCGCTTGACCAAAGCTTCGTAAATGCTCTTGCGCTTTACGCTGTCGCCTACGGCTTCCAATCTGCCGCGGACTCCGTCTGCGTTTTCGGGGCAGGTTTCATCCTCAACAAAAACAACCTTTTTGCCTTCGACCGGATTTTTTTGCTCCGGACGGTTTTTGTATACGGAGGACGGCTTCTTTATAAAAGCTATCACACCCAAAATCGCCAAAATCGCAACAAGCACGAGCAATATAATCAATATAACCTGCCAAAACATATTCTATTCCCTCATTCACAAATTTCGATAGGTAATCCGTCGGGGTCTTTGATGAATGTATACCGCTTGCCCGCATTTTCTCTGACAGGCTCACAGTCAAACGAATTGACGAATTCGTCAAAATCATCAAGCTTCAAAGCAAGGTGGCGCAGTCCCATCGCTTCCGGATTTGTCACCCTCTTCGGATGAGTTGGGTCTATGTATATCTCCAGCGTACAAGGGCCGTCCATCATCACAATCGTATCGTATCCGCGCTCCGTGCGCTTCGTCTCCCTGAAGCCGAGAGAAGTATAAAAATTTATGCTTTTTTCGCTTGAAGCTATAATGGCAACATGATAAAGTTCTCGGCTCATTCGGTCTTCCCCTTGTAATTTTCGCTTTTTTCTGCGATTTTGCACACTTTGCCGTAAATTCGCGCAGTTATTCATTTTGCTATAATCCGTATTATTTTAACATATATCGAGGTTATTGTCAATATGTTTCATATTTTATAATTTACCTAAAATTTACATTTTGATAACAACGCCTTTACATTCGCACGGATACTTTTACATTCACGCGGATAAAAATAAAGACGCACACGGACTCGCGGATTTAGGCTCGCGGATTAGACTCGCGGATTAGGCTCGCGGATAAAAATAAACGCGCCCCGCCGTATTGACGGGACGCATTTATTACTTTTGAGCCACTCTCTGCTCAGTTCTTCATAGAGTTCTCGGCGTTCTGAATCATTTTCTTGACCATCTGACCGCCTACGGAACCTGCCTGCTTTGCTGTGATGTCGCCGTTGTAACCCTTCTTGAGGTTTACGCCGACTTCACTTGCAGCTTCCATCTTGAACTTGTCCATAGCTTCGCGTGCTTCGGGAACAAGAGTTCTGCTGTTGCTGTTTGCCATTTTGTATAGCTCCTTATAAAACTTTTTGAGCGGCGGCTTTCCGCCGTTCACAGTTATTTTGCGCAAGCCGTTTTTTATTATTCAGGAAATTTAAGGAAATTGCATTTGCGCGGTTTTTTGCTTTTCTTCTTTATTTATTTACGGTTGATTTTTGATGCTTTGAGTGGTAGAATAGTAAAAAATATTTTGCTGTGAGGCGTTTATGCTTATAGATTTTCATACCCACGCTTTTCCCGACAGAATTGCCGCAAAAACGATTGCCGTGCTCGAAGACAATATCAAGGGCACGGGACTTCCGCTTGCCTGCACCGACGGAACCGTTCGAGGTTTGCAAGACAAAATGCGTGCAAGCGGCGTCGATGTCTCCGTGGTTTGTCCCATCGCCACCACCGAGCACCAGACCGAATCCATCAACCGCTTTGCAAAAGAGCTTGACTTCGACGGCATTATCTCATTCGGAAGCGTATATCCGTTTCAAAGCGACCGTCTTGACATTCTTGAAAGGCTCGCCGAAAGCGGATTTTCGGGAATAAAGCTGCATCCCGAATATCAACAATTTGAAATTGATTGCAAAGAGTCTGCCGAAATAATTGCTAAAGCCGAGAAGCTCGGGCTTCTCGTTGTCGTACACGCAGGTCAAGACCCCGCGTACAGGGCGCCGTGGAAATGCACGCCCGAAAAAGTGAAAAATCTGCTCGGCTGTGTTTCGGGGAAAAATCTCATTCTCGCTCACATGGGCGGAATGGGTATGTGGGACGATGTTGAAAAATATCTCGTGGGAACGCCCGTAATGTTCGATACCGCCGCGGTATCTTCGCTCATCAAGCCGGACGAATACCGTATGCTGATTCTCGAACACGGGGCGGACAGAATTCTGTTCGGTTCTGATTGCCCGTGGGAAGACCCGAGGCAAAGTCTTGCCGCACTGAAAGCGCTGAAGCTGCCGAAAGCCGATTTTGAGCAGATTACATATCTCAACGCCTGCGGACTTCTCAACATAAAGGCGGTGGAAAAATGAAGCTTAACTATGTTGCCACCTGTCTTTTCGGCATGGAAAAATTCATTTGCGACGACCTCGCCGCTCTCGGCTACGAAAAAACCGATTCGATTGACGGCAGAGTGTTTTTTACGGGAGACGAAAGCGCGGTTGCGCGCTGTAATATGTGGCTTCACACCGCGGAATCCCTTTACATAGAAATAGGCAGGTCGCAAACGCTTACATTTGATGAACTGTTTGAGCTTACGGCATCCCTGCCGTGGGAAAACTACATACAAAAGGACGGCTGTTTTCCCGTCGGCGGACACTGCATAAAATCAAAGCTCGCAAGCATTCCGAACTGCCAGAAAATTGTAAAAAAAGCAATAGTAAAGCGCCTTTCCGAAAAGTACGGCATAGAGTGGTTTGAGGAAAGCGGCGCAAAAACGGATATCGAATTTTTCATATTCAAGGATATCGCCTATCTGATGATTGGCACATCAGGCACGGGACTTCACAAGAGAGGCTACCGCCCCGTCGCAAACGATGCTCCGCTTCGCGAAACGCTCGCTTCGGGAATAGTCAGCATAGCGCGTCTTGAGCCGTCGACGATGCTCTGGGACCCGATGTGCGGCTCCGGCACTATCCCGATTGAGGCGGCAAGAAAATTGCTGAACATCGCGCCCGGAATAGGCAGGACTTTCGCCTTTGAAAGCTTCCCCTGGTACGACAAAAAGTATGCAAGGCTTGCAAGGGAAGAAGCAAATGCACTCATTTTGCAAGACAAACTTGACATATTCGCGTCGGACATAGACGAGAAGGCGATAGAAACGGCAAAAGCCAACGCTGAGCGTGCCGGTGTTGCCGAAAGCATCAGGTTTTTCAAGCTCGATATACAAAAATTCTACAATCCGCAAAAGCGCGGAACGGTGATAACAAATCCGCCGTACGGCGAAAGACTGCTCACTCACGAAGAAGCGTTTGCACTTTACAAAAAGATGGGCAGAGCTTTCTCCTGCGTTGAGCGCTGGCATTTATATATTCTGTGCGGAAACGAGAGCTTTGAGGAAGGCTTCGGAAAAAAAGCAGACAAGGTGCGAAAGCTCTACAACGGAATGCTGAAATGCAATCTATATGAGTATTTCCGCCGTTAGCGCAAGTATACTTTTGCGATAAAAAATCGGTTTTGCAAAATGCAAAACCGATTTTTTTATTTAAGCTCTATAAAGTATCTGCGCATAAGGACATCGTCCTCGTAAACCTTGTTTTCCATCACGCCGCCGTTATGCTCTATCGACTTCGCCGAGCCGATATTGTCGTCCGCGCAGGTCATAAGCACACGATTTATCCCGAGCTTTTTACACTCTTTGAGACCCAGCGCTATCATCGCGGTCGCAACGCCCTTTCTTCTTTCGCTCGGGCGAACGCCGTCTCCGATATGGCCGCCCGTCGCAAGCAGTTCCTCATTGAGATAATGTCTTATATCTATCGCGCCGACGAAGATATCCCTGTCCGTATCAAGGCAGAAGAACACGGAATTCGGCACTCTGCCGTCCGCTTCCTCTTTTAATTCGAGGTTTTCGAGATAATACCCGAAGTCGTGATAGTCGTTTCTCCTTATCGCATACGGTGAAAAGTCTTTCTCTACGGAAAGCCATTCGTCCATCATTTCAAACAGATGCCTTTTGTATTTTTCGGATAGTTTTACAAGTGTTAAATTCATATTCTCTCCCTCTCACAGCACTCGGTACAGCTTGCAGTTTTCGTATTTTCCGCTCCAGAATTTCTCCCGCGGAAGCTTGTTTACTATGTTATATATGCTCGAATTCATCGCGCCGTGTCCGACTATGAGAACATCTTTTCCCGCATTGACAAGCGGAAGCGCGACCTTGCTTAGAAACTCTCCCGTCCTTGCAAGAAGCTCGTCAAGGCTCTCCGCGCCCTCGGGCAAATCGGTGTATTTTTCGGGAGATGAAAACAGTATGTTTACGGGCAGGGCTCTGTCTTCTTTGTAGTTTTCCGCGCCCTCGCACACGCCGAAGCACATCTCGAGAAGCCTTTTGTCCGTGACTATCGGAACATCTCTCCCCTCGAGCAGAAGCTCGGCGGTCTTTTTCGCCCTCGAAAGCGGCGATGTGTAGCATATATCAAAATGAACGCCGGCATACTCCTTTGCCGCCGCCTTTGCCATCTCGATTCCCTCTTCGGAAAGCGGAATATCCGTCTGCCCTTGGAGCTTGAGCTTTTTATTCCATTCGGTTTTGCCGTGTCGCATTATGTAGAGCATTGTCCATCTCCGTCAGAGCTTTTTCTTTATTTTGCCGTATATGTCAAGTCCCGTTTCCTGCCCGAATTTTTGCACAAGCGCAAGATATACCTGCTGTTTGCCGTCGGCTTTACCGTTGTTTTTTACCGCGATGGACGCCGCCGCGCCGGAGGTGTTGCAGTCGTAGCCGGCTTTGCCGAGAGTCTGCATTACGCTCGTATTGAGCTCTGACCTGCCTTGCTCGGATTTTTTCGGCTTTGCGGCTTGCTTTTCCGGTTTTTTCTTTTTGTTTTGCGGCTTTGGCACGGGAGCTTCTTTCTCTTTCCGAGTCTTTTCGGCGGATTTTTTCTCGGGCTTTTCCGCCTTATTCTTCTGTGCCGCCTTGTGCTTTACCGAAGCTATCGTTATACTGCGTGAACGCGATACGCTCGCTCCGCTCTTTGCCCAGAATTTTATCACATTGTCGAAATCGGTATCGTTGCTCACGACGCCGATATCTCTGTTTTTGCCCGAGCCGATAAGGTAGCCGATATATGAGCCGATATGTATATCCGCGGACTGTCTGCCCGCCGGAACTTCTATCATCACAAGCTCCGCCTTTCCGTGGTCTGCAATCTCGCGCATATCAATCTTTTTGGCGTTGTTTGTAAAGAAGATGACTATATGGTCGGATTCGCTCAGGCGGTCGCAGCCGCAGAGTCCGTCGCTGCCGACATTTTCGTAGTCGATAAGATAATATTTCTCCATTTTGATTCCTTTTTACTGAGGCATTTGTTCGTTGAGCTCTTGCAAAAGATTTATCGTGCGAAATGTTTTTTCGCAGTTCTTACACTGCCAGTCGCAGTCCGATTTTTTCGCCTTTTTATGCAAAAGCTCGAGTTCGCCGTGGCATAAAGGGCACGGTGAGCCCTCTCCGCTCCATAGTTTTTTCAAGAAGGCGATAACTTCGCGCCGCGAATTCATTTTGAGCTCCGAAAGAGTTATTTTTTCCATTTCTCCTCACATCGGCGTTCCGACTTCGATTAGATTTCCGTCCGGGTCGTAAAAGCGGATTACTCTTTGCCCCCAGCTGTGTGTCATAAGCTCGTTTGCAAACCTTGTGTCGGGATAAAGGCTTTTCAACTTTTTGCAAAACGCCTCTATATCCTCTTCCTCAAAGTAAAGCTCCGAGGAATTGCGCTCTTTTTCGATATCTTTGTTTATAAAGCTCCGCCATATCTTTTCGTCCTGCAATACAAGCCCGTCCGAAAGGCTCATATTGCCGTCGTTATCGACAAGAACATCGAGTCCGAACAAGCTGTGGTAGAACTCACGCGACTTTTCGATGTCTTTCACGACTATCAGAAAATTTTTGAGTTTCATACATAATTTCCTTTGTATAAGCTGATTTTTTATGCCCCGAAAGGGGCAAATCGTGTGCATGGCACAATTCATTGTTATAAGGAGCCGATTCTTTCGATGCAAACGCCGTGCAGTCTGCTTGCAAACGATGTTCGCTTTTCAAGCACCGCGACATACTCGTCGAATGTGCTCTTCACTTTGCCGTATGTATGCAAAATCTCCGCTTCCACCTGAGGCTCTTCGGTGTCGTACAGCAGCGATATCGTGCCGTCACATACACGCAGACTTTTTATCGCGCCGTGACATTTGTAGCACAGCGTCTGCTTTTCAGACCATTCGCTGTTGACGGCGGTATAATCGAAAAGCAGATTTCTGTCTGCAAGAACATCAAGCTCGTCGGCAAATTTGACAAGTGCGGCAATGTAAGCAAGATTTACCGTATTTCCGCTTTTAAGGCGGTAAGCCTCGGGAAATTCGCTTCGGTTCAACAAGTCGGCGTTTCTGTGCCCTTTTGCAACCTGCGCTATGCAGTCGATATGTTCCTTTGACGGTATTTCGAAGACGGCGCCGTATTTTTTTATAAAGCACGCGCTGAAATCCTGGTGAAAAATTCTGGTGTATTCCGAGGTCGGCTCATCGGGAAATTGCTTTTTGTATTCGGCAAAGTCCGGAATATCATCACAAAAGCACATAAAGTCGCTTTCCGATATTCCCATGCCGACATCGTGCAGCGCGGCGCCCATCAATAGAATGTAGATTTCGTCGGGACTAAGCCGTGATATTATTTCTTTTCCGGCGATTATGTTGCAATAGTTTATTACCTGAGCGGAATGCTCAAATGTGTGGTCGGTAAAAAACGGAAAGATGTTTTTGTATCCGGAAAGCAAGGCGTCTATGGCAAAAACGCTGTTGCGGTACAGCTTGTGCAAGTCGGGACTTGTTTTTGCAAGTCTCGCTTCGCACAGATAATCGCATTCCGCGCCGATTTCTGTTTTGTTTTCGGTTTCCGCCATCGTCTTTGCCGTCCTTTTTTAGATTTTTCCGTAAAAGCGCATATCTAAATTTATAAAATATCGTTTATCGCAGAACGCCGCCTGCGCGACTTCTCCGAGGCAGGCGTTATCATTATGCCATTTGCCGGAGTTGCCAAGCCGCAGATAAGCAGCGACGATAGCTGCATCGGAAGAATACATTTAATTGGGTACTTATCTTCCCCCGTACTCATACTTTTCAGCTTCTCCCAAATCCTGTTTTATTTGATTCCGAAGTGCTTTGCTGTTTCTAATTGTCCGTGTTTGGCAAGAGCGCCACCGTATCGACATGGGGCGAGACGATGCCGTGAGTGTCCACACAACACGGGAACAAATCTACCCCCGCAGTACACGGGAATATATCTTCCTACAAACTGGGATTTGTTATTTTCTAACCTTAGACACAATAAGCCCAATCAAGAAACCAATAAAGCCACCAATGGCTATTGTTCCAACAAACAAGGCAATAATTTCTACAAGATAGTTCATTCCAACTGCTTGGGATAATATCTCGCATATTACATAAGTGAGAAGGCATATTGCCACGCCAATTGTGTTCTTTCTTGTGTTCTTCATCTTTATACCGATAATTGTTGCTATGACCAATCCAATTAGCATAAAGATAGCACTATCAGAAGAAAATAGTTCGCCAAGAATAGGTAAATATTTCATATTAAGCAC
>JAZQOM010000063.1:0-13473 GCA_045627885.1 Eubacteriales bacterium | reverse complement strand
TTTTTGAAAAAATTTTCGCTTTTTCTTTATGCGTGTAGTATAGCATATTTTTGGCATAGGTGCAAGGGGTTACGAGGAAATCAATGATGCCGCCGCTTTGCGGCTGATGATGTTTCTCCGCTTCGCTACGAAATGATGTTGCTCTCTGCGTTCGCAATGATGCGATGTTTGCCATAAAATGTGCCGTAAGGCACACATCATTGCCGAAGGCAACATCATACCCGCAGGGTACATCATTTGCCGAAGGCAAACATCATTCAAAAAACTCCCTTTGTCGAAAGACAAAAGGAGTTTTTTGCTGGAGCAGGCGACGGGAATCGAACCCGCGCGGTCAGCTTGGGAAGCTGAAATTCTGCCATTAAATCACGCCTGCGCTATTTCGTTTTACAGAATCACTATATCACAGATAATCGCCGATTTCAAGCAAAAAAGCATCAAAACAGAGCAAAAATTCACCTGTTTTTTCTTTCGCACGCATCCCTTTCGAGCTCATCGACTATGTATGCTATCGCGTCCTCCGTATTTTTGGGCGCAGACCGTTTTGCCGCCGCTTTGACGCATGGCAGAGCGTTTTCCACCGCATAGCCGATGTCCGCGTCACGCACGAATTCCGTGTCGTTTTCGTAGTCACCTGCCGAGACGACGGTATGCACATTCGGATACATTTTCCTCAAAAACCGCATACACTCCGATTTGCCCGTTCCGGGCTCAAGAATCTCCGTCAGCGTTATGTAGCTTCTCGTCACCCGTGCGGCGCCCGCATAGTGCGCCTTTACATATTTGCATATACTGTCGCCGTCTTCCGCATTGTCGGTGACGAATACCACCTTGAACACATCGCTTTCAGTCGAAAACAGCTTTTCGCGAAGTTCATCGGGACTTTTGCAGCGCTCAATGCGGTTTTCGCAGTTTATGCAGACCGTAAGATAAGCCGTGCCGCAGTTTTTGCATACCTCGACGGCGATTTCCTTTGTGCGCTCCGAGAGCGGCTTTTTCCAGATTACGGATTCTTTTTCTCTGTCGTATATCACCGAGCCGTTCAGCCCGATAACGGGAAATTGCGGCTTGTAGCCTATAACTTTTTCGGCGTAATCGGCATATCTTCCGGACGCTATGCAGAATATACCGCCGCCGCTTGTGAATTTTTTTATCGCGTCGAGATTCTTTTTGCTGACCTTGCCCTCTTCGTACGCAAGCGTGCCGTCGATGTCACAGCAAAAGAGATATCCGTCGAAAATTCCCATTTTACAGTCCTTTCAAAATTCTCCGTCAATGTATTCCGCCGCTTCATACAGACTTTCAAACAACATTACACCCCGATAGCTTTTGGCGACTTCGCATAGCCTTTTGCCGTCGCTTGTCAGATTATTTGCGATTATCGCGATAAGTGCGGGCTCTGCCGAAACCGCGGAAAACAGAGCTTTTTCAAGCTCTCCGCAATCTCCGCTCGCATACAGGATAATCACGCCGTCGGAAAGACCGCCTGAGGTGAATTTGCATATCGCCGAGTGAATGAGTCCTTTTATCGTATATGAAAAGCAGAATATAACTGCGATAATTATTATTGTTCTTGCAATATCGGCTTTCATAAGCAGCTCCGTATAAGTTATGCCGATATCATTATATTAGACGGATTAGAGTTTTGTGTATCCCTCGATGAGCCGCGCCACCGTTTTGCCGACATACTGCTCTGTCGGCATACCGTACGATATGAGCTTTCTCACCGCAGTAGAGCTTATTCTCGAAAATTCCTCGGAAGCCGGCATATACAGAGTTTCAATCTCCGGCGCGAGCCCCTTGTTTATGTTGGCGATATTGCTTTCGTATTCATAGTCCTTTGCGTTGCGGATTCCCTTCACAAGAACATTTACACCGAGATTCTGCGCGAGCTCAACGACTATCCCGTCGCAGAAGATTACTTCTGCATTTTCTATGTGAGCGGTAGCCGCTTTGGCAAGCTCGAGCCGCTTTTCGGCGGAGAAAAGATAGTCCTTTTCGCTGTTTATCGCAAGAACGATGTAAACCTTGTCAAAGAGCTTCGCCGCGCGCTCGATTATGTCGATGTGCCCGAGCGTAATCGGGTCGAATGAGCCGGGAATAAATGCCGCGCTCATAAGCCTGCACCTTTTGCGCAGAGCATTGTGACGAAGGTTTTGCCGTAGCGGTAAACCTTTTTCATCTCATAGGCGTTTTCGGGATATTCGAGAAGCTCCGTGTCACTTTCGCATACGACTATCGCGCCTTGCGATAAAAGCTCCGCTTCGTAAAGCTTTTCAAGAGCATCGTAAAGCATATTTGCGGCATAAGGCGGGTCTAAAAACACGAGGTCGAATTTTCTTATTCCCTTTGCCGATTTTATGTACTCCTTGTAGCCGCTGCAAAGCACGAGAGTCTTTTGGTAAAGCCTTGTCTTTTGCGCGTTCTTTTTGACTATTGCCGCCGCCTTGTCGTTTGCATCGACAAACACACAGCTTTCCGCGCCTCTGCTGAGCGCCTCAAGCCCGAGCTGACCGCTGCCGGCGAATAAATCGAGCACATTTCTTCCCTCGATGTCGAACTGTATGGCGGAGAAAATTCCCTCCTTGACCTTTTCCGTCGTCGGACGGGTAATTTCTTCTCCCTCAAGAGTTTCAAGCCTTGCTCCGCGTGCCGTTCCCGTTATTATTCTCATTTTTCCGATTCTCCGTTCTTTTGTTGTAGTTGTTCATATACGCTTTGCGCAAGCGCCGGCGAAAAGCCTTTTACCTTTGCAATATCCTCGGGCAGAGCCGCGTTTATTGCGGAAAGCGAGCCGAAATGTTCTATCAAAGCCTTTGCCTTTGCGCTTCCCACGCCCGAAAGCTCGGTAAGACTGCTGTGCTTCAGCACATCGCGCCGCCTTTTGTCCATTCTCGAAAGACTGAATCTGTGGACTTCGTCCTGAATTCTGTAAATAAATCCGTAAATCTCACCGTTTGTCGCTATGGAAATTTCGCGTTCGCCGTCGGTGAGAGTTCTTGTTTTGTGGTGCCTGTCCTTGACCATGCCGAATACCGGAATGTCAAGCCCGAGCTTTGATACTGCTTCCTTAAGCGCGCCGACCTGTGTCACTCCGCCGTCGGCTAAAATAAGGTCGGGGAGAGGGAGAAATCCCGCATCGCCGTCGAGCGCACGCATAAGCCTTCTTTCGACGGCTTCCGCCATGCAGGCGCAGTCGTTCTGCGTCTTGTTTAACTTCGCGTTAAAGCTTCTGTAAGAACGCTTCGCAAACGCTCCGTGCTCAAGCACAATCATTCCCGTCGAGATAAAATCGTCGCCCCAGTTGGAGACATCGTAGCTCTCTATTCTGTCCGGAACGACCTCGAGCGTAAGGAGCTTTGCAAGGTCGATAAGAGTGTTGTTTTCTCTTGTTTTTTGTGCGTTATACTGAAGGACATATTCTTTTGCGTTTGCCAAAACCATATCGCAAAGCCGCTTGTTGTCGCCAATCTTCGGCTTTGTGATATGAACCTTTTTCCCCGCTTTTTGCGAAAGAAAGCTCTCTAAAATTTCCGTTTCTTCATCGGGAATATCAAAGCTCAAAAGAATTTGAGAGGGGACATCGGTTCTGTCGTTATACAAATCGAATAACGCGGCGGAGAGGTCGGCGGGCTCCGAGAGCTTATCCGCGCCGAAGCGGTATGAAAGCTTGTCCGCAAAGCATCCGTCGCGCACGGTGGCAAGAGTCAGCGCACAGCCCTCGTTTCCGTCGTAGACTGCGATAACATCGGCGTTTTTTTCCGTGTTGCCCTGCACCTTCTGACGCTCTCTCAACGCTTTTATTCTCTTTATCGTATCGCGATAGCTTGCCGCTTTTTCGAAGTCGAGAGCTTCCGATGCCGCCTGCATTTTCTCCGTAAGCGAGCTTATTGCTTTTTCCTGATGCCCTTTGAGAAAAGTCCGCACATCGCGGATTATTTTTGCGTATTGCTCACTTGAAATGTTGCCCGAGCACACTCCTACACAGCGCCCGATGTGCATATTGAGACACGGACGCTCTTTGCCTATCTCTTTGGGGAACTTCTTTCTGCAGGTCGGCAGGGCAAACATTTTGCCTATCGTATCCGCCATTTTGCCCGCAGAGCCGATGTTGCTGTACGGCCCGAAGTATTCCGCTCCGTCGGCGGTTCTTTTTCTCGTTATGACAAGGCGCGGATACGCCTCGTTTGTTATTTTGATGTACGGATAATTCTTGTCGTCCTTTAAGAGAATATTGTACTTCGGCAGATATTTTTTTATCTGAATGTTTTCGAGCACGAGGGCTTCCGTTTCGCTGTCGGTGAGAATATAGTCGAAATCGAATACCGAATTTACCATGCGCTCCGTTTTTACCGTGTGCGGAATGTTCGCAAAATACTGCGACACTCTGTTGCGCAGCTTTTTCGATTTGCCTACATATACAACATCACCCGCGGAGTTTTTCATGATATACACTCCGCTTGAAAGGGGAAGCTCCGATGCTTTTTTGTAAAGCTCTTCTCTTGTCATATCAAATCACTCTATTTGAGCTCGACCACGGTAACGCCGTAGTCGCCCTCACCGTATGCTCCCGCGCGGAAGCTTTTTACCCTCTTGTCGTGACGGAGCATCTGCCAGAGCTTGTTTCTCAAAGCTCCCGTGCCCTTGCCGTGAAGCAAGGTGACTGTGTGAACTCCCGCGGAGAGGGCGTCGTCGATGTATCTGTCCGCCATAAACCAGGCGTCGTCGCCAATCTGACCGCGCAAATCGAGCTCAAGCTCGAACTGCTTTGTCGCGGGAATATATGAGGCGCTCTTTTTCTTCATTTTCTTTGCGGCATCCCTGTCGGGCTTTGCGAGCTTTGAGATGTTCAGCTTTGTCTTTATAAGACCTATCGAAAGCTCAACCGTGCCGTCTTTTGCAACTTCCGCAACCGTTGCGTTCTGCTTCATTTCGGGAATATAGACAATATCGCCGGGCTTTACGCTTTCGACGGGCTCGTAGTCCGACATATCCGTTTTTCTCACGGGATTTGCCTCGTCGTCGAGCTTGTCGAGAGACTTTGAAATTTCGCGTTTTACTCTTGCGAGATTTTCCGCGAATTCGGCTTTTTCCTTTTGCTTTTGAAGCTCGTCGAGCTGCGAGAGAATGTATTCGCTCGTCGCCCTTGCGCTTCTGACTATCCTTGCCGCTTCCGAGCGAGCGCGCTCGTATTCTTTTTCGGCAAGCTCCGCTTTTTTAGCGGCTTCCTTGGATGCAAGCTCGTATTCGGCTTTTGCCTTTTCTTCGGCTTCGCTTGCGCTTTCGCGCTTCTTTTCCATCTCAAGACGCGTCGCCTCGAGCTTTTCGAGCGTGTCCTCAAATTTGAGGCTGTCGCCCGAAATAAGGGAGCGAGCTCTGTCAACGATATACTGCGGAAGTCCGAGCCTTTGAGATATCGCAAAGGCGTTCGATTTTCCCGGAGCGCCGATGATGAGCTTGTAGGTAGGCTTTAAGCTCTCAACATCGAATTCGCAGGATGCGTTCCGCACGCCGTCTGTGTTTAAGGCGTAGGCTTTTATCTCGGCATAATGCGTCGTTGCGGCGCAAAGCGCGCCGGTTATGCGCAAATCGTCGAGAATCGCGGCGGCGAGCGCCGCACCTTCAACGGGGTCTGTTCCGCTTCCGAGCTCGTCGAGAAGTATAAGAGAATCGCTGTCCGCACAAGAGAGTATGGATATGACATTCACCATGTGCGCGGAGAAAGTCGAAAGGTCTTGCTCTATGCTCTGCTCATCGCCGATATCCGCAAGAATATCGTCGAAAATCACCGTTTCCGAGCCTGCGTCTGCGGGAATATGGAGTCCAGACTGCGCCATTGCGGACAAAAGTCCGAGCGTTTTCAGACTTACGGTTTTGCCGCCGGTATTCGGGCCCGTAATTACAAGCTGAGGATATTTTCCGCCTATTTCGATTGTGACGGGAACGACTTTGTTCTTGTCGAGCAGTGGATGCCTTGCGTTTATGAGCCTTACGGTCTTTTCCTTGCTGAGAATCGGGCATGAGGAGTCGGTTTTGTACGAATATTCCGCTCTTGCGAAAACGCAGGCGATAAAAGTAATATTGTTGTAGTTTTCGACTATCTGCATACCGAAGTCGGAGCAGGCGGAGGAGAGCTCGTATATGATTCTCTCCGTTTCCTTTTCCTCATCTATCTTCAAAAGCCTTATTTCGTTGTTTGTTTCCACAACCGAAAGCGGCTCGATAAAAAGCGTTGCGCCGCTTGCGGAGGTATCGTGAACAAGCCCCTTTATCTCGTTTCTGTATTCCGATTTTACGGGAATGACATATCTTCCCGAGCGTGTTGTAACAAGCCCGTCCTGTAAATATTTGCTGTAGGTCTGACTTGTCACAAATGTATGCAGACTGTCCCTCACTTTATCGTTTGCCTGACGGATTTTTCTTCTTATCGAGGCAAGAGCCGGACTTGCTTCGTCGGCTATAAGCTCCTCCGAAAGTATTGAGCTTTCTATTCTTTCGCATAGCCTGTCGTTCGGGACAAGCCTTGCAAAAATCTCGTCAAGAACGGTGTCTCTTTTTCTGTCTGCTTCTATATAGCTCAAAAGAGCTGCCGCGGAACGGAGAACACCCGCAACATCGAGAAGTTCACGCAAAGAGAGCTTCGCGCTTTTTCTTGCTCTTTCAAGCGCGGAGCCTACATCGTGAACGCTTCCGAAAGGCGGCGTTCCCTTAAGTCCTATAAGATATTTTGCATCGTCCGTTTGCCTGAGCATATCGGTAACGGTGCGCTCCGAGGAGCTCGGGCGCATGGAGAGAATTCTCTCTCTTGCTCCGTCCGTCTGCGCACATTCGGCAACGGCGGCAAGAACTCTGCCGTATTCAAGCACATTGAGCGCTTTTTCGTATTTTGCCATATAAATCAATCCTTAATGCCGTTATAAAATTCAAGTGTTTTGTACCCGTGCTCCGCCTTCGATATCACATATCTTTCGCATATATCGGCAAGCTCGGAGAGGGCGCTTTGTTCCATTTTGAACGAAAAAATCTTTTTGTCTTCGCTGAATATGATGTACCTCATCGCATAGAGTACCGACGGCGAAACAATCGTGGCGTCAAGCGGCTTTTGCTCAAGCGCACCGAAGCAGCTTCCGCACCAGAGCTTTCCTTCCGAAACGGAAAAAAACATTTTTTCGTGCTCATACACGGCGCATTCGGAACACGCCACAAGGTCGGGCGCAAAGCCGGAAAATGACAGCGCGCGTAGCTCGTAAACTGCTTTGATAAGCGCATTCGGCTTTGATTTTTTAGCCGTAAGATGCAGGGCGTTCAAAGTGAGCTGCAAAAGATTTCCGCTGTCCTCGTTTTCGTCAGAAAGGTCAGAGGCAAGCTCGCAGATATAGCCTGCAAGCGCATAAGAGCATACATCGAGCCTTATGTCGAAAAAGCTTTCTTTCAGGTCAACATCGTTGAGCGAATATCTGCCCCTTGAGTAATAAAGCGCAAAATTTCCGAAAGAAAAAGTCTGTGTTCCGGACAAGAGCTTGCTTTTCAGATTTTTCGAGCCCTTTGCCGAAACGGAAATCTTGCCGTATTCCTTGGTAAGAAGCGTGATAATCTTGTCGCAGTCGCCGACCTTGGTTTCCTTAATGACAAGCCCGTCAACACAGAGTTGCATACTAATCCTTGTCGTCGAGACGGTAGCCGAAGCGGTTTATTTCCGTCTCACTGTCGCGCCAGTTTTCCTTTACCTTTACCCACAAATCGAGGAATATCTTTACGCCGAAGAACTGTTCCATATCCTCTCTTGCAAACTGACCTATTTTCTTTATCATCTCGCCCTTCGAGCCGATGATTATTCTCTTGTGACTTTCCTTTTCGCAGAATATGTTTGCGGCAATTTTAAGCAGAGTGCCGCAGTCCTCAAACTGCTCTATAAGCACCGCCGTACCGTGCGGAATCTCGTCATCGAGCAACCTCAAAAGCTTTTCGCGGACGATTTCCGCGGCAATCTGGCGCTCGGGCTGACTTGTCGCGATATCGTCGGGGAAGAACCACATATCCTCTCTTGCGTACTTCTTTACCGTTTCCATAACGATATTCACATTGTCGCCCGTCATCGCGGATATCGGAATCACCTCTGCAAACGGGAATTTCTCCGAATACAGCTTTATTGCTTCGGCAATCTCGTGCGCCTTGTATGTATCCGTCTTGTTTATTGCGAGAATGACGGGGAGCTTCGATGTACCGAAGCTCTCGAGGAGCTTTTCCTCTGCGGGATTTATCTTCTGCGACGGCTCCGTCACAAAGATAATCACATCGACATCCGCCATGGAACGCATGGCGTTTTTGACCATTGTTCTGCCGAGAGCCGTCTTCGGCTTGTGTACGCCCGGAGTATCGATAAACACGCACTGAATGTCACCCTCCGTGAGAATGCCCGTTATCGTGTTTCTCGTCGTCTGCGGCTTTTTTGAAACTATGGCGACTTTTTCGCCGAGAACCCGGTTTAAGAGCGTTGATTTGCCGACATTCGGCTTTCCGACTATTGAAATATATACCGCTTTTTTACTGTTTTCCATATCAATCACCGAGCTTTATTTTTTTCATTATTTCGTCCTGAAGCGCAAACATTTCTTTTTCATCTTCCTTTGATGTTTCGTGGTCGTATCCGAGAAGATGCAAAACGCTGTGCACGGTCAAAAACGAAAGCTCTCTTTCGAGACTGTGACCGTATTCTTCCGCCTGTGAAACGCACTTTTCAAGCGACAGAACGATATCTCCGAGAAGAGTAACGCCGTCGCCGGAGCTCTCGCCGTCGCCCATGGGGAAGGAGAGTACATCGGTCGGTCTGTCAACGCCGCGGAATTCTTTGTTCAATTCGTGAATCCGCGCGTTATCGACAAGAGAGACGGACACTTCGGCATCGCCGGCGAATTTCATATATTTGAGCGCCGCTCCGATGCTTCTTCTCAAAAGTCCGCGCAGCTTTGCGTTTATTTTGACCTTGCTTTGCCTGTCGGAAATATAAATTCTGTTCATCTTTTTTCTTCCTTTGCTTTTTCGTATTTTTCGTAGGCGCTTATTATGAGCTGTACGAGCTTGTGACGAATAACATCCTTTTGCGTCAGATTGAAAACGCAGATTCCGTCAATGCCGGAAAGCACCCTCACCGCTTCGGAAAGACCGCTTTTCTTGCCGTATTCGAGGTCAGTCTGCGTCAAGTCTCCGCATACGACGCTCTTTGAATTTGCGCCCATTCTTGTAAGAAACATTTTCATCTGCTCGCCCGTCGTGTTCTGCGCTTCGTCGAGAATGATAAACGAGTCGTCAAGCGTTCTTCCGCGCATATATGCAAGCGGCGCGACCTCTATTATTCCGCGTTCGAGATGCTTTTGAAATGTTTCCGCGCCGAGCATTTCATAGAGAGCATCGTATAGCGGACGCAGATACGGGTCAATCTTGCTCTGCAGGTCACCGGGCAAAAATCCGAGCCGCTCGCCCGCTTCCACCGCGGGACGCGTAAGAACGATTCTGCTCACCTGCTTTTGGCGGAGAGCCGAAACCGCCATTGCCACGGCAAGAAATGTTTTGCCCGTTCCGGCGGGGCCCGTGCAAATCACTATCGGATTATCTCGTATTGCGTCGGTGTAGGCGCGCTGACCTACGGTTTTCGGCTTAATCGGCTTGCCCTTTGCGCTTATGCAGATACAGCTCGCGTCAAAGCTGTCGAGCCCCGAGGTGTTGCCGTCGTTGACCATGGATATCACATAGCGAACATTCTGCTCCGAAAGATTGCCGTTGACCTTTGCCATGCGAAGCAGGTATTTTATCACCTCCGCGGCTTTTTCAACGGATTCCGCATCGGCGCCCGACAAAACAACCTCATCCTGCAGGTTTTTTGCGGAAACGCCGTATTCGCTTTCTATTATCTCCATATTTCTGTCAAACTCACCGAATATGCACGCGGTAAGCGATAAATCGGTTATTTCAATACTCTTTTCAGCCAAGTGGCGAAATCCCCCTTGATTTTAATATATACACAATTATTATACCATTTTCTTATTGCAATTTCAATATAAAACGCAAAACAAATGCCTTAAAAAATATTTAAGCAAATTAACTCATTTTTAAGAATTATCCCTTGTTTTTTATTGACAATCGCCACCTCAAGTGGTATTATTATATTAGATATATATATTATATTGCAAATCCAAGCAAATTCAAAAAGTAAAGGGGTTCAAAATGAAGAGAGTTTTGGCATTGGTTCTCGCCGTGCTTATGGTCGCGGCGACTACGGCAATCGTTCCGGCGTCCGTGTCGGCGGCTGATACCGCGTGGACGGGCGGCGGAAGCGGAACCGCGGCATCTCCGTATTTGATAAGCAGTACGGCGATGTTCAATACATTTATCGAAAATTTGAAGAACGGCTCGACCTATTCGGGCAAGTATTTCAAGCTCACGACAGATGTAACATACAACTCCGCTTATGTGTTCGAATTCGATAAGGCTTCGGGACTTGAAAAGGTCATCGAAAAATCGAGCTCGAATGTGGTTTTATGTATCGGCACGGGCACTCCCGGCACAACATATCATATCGGATATGTAAACGGAACGACCTGGGACGATGCGGGAGAGGTCGGCACGCTTTATACGGCGTCGTCGCTTACCGGAACGCTCACTGCGTATACATCGAGCGTCCCCTCCAATCTCATCGCTCTGCCGTATTTCGGTATAACCACTAACTTCAACGGCACGCTTGACGGCGACGGCCATAAGATTAGCGGTCTTTACTATAAAGGCACGGGTGCAAACATCGGATTGTTCACCACGCTCAAGAACTGCACGATAAAGAATCTCACACTCACAAACGGCTTTATCTGCACAACGGGCTCCAACGCGGGCAGCTTTGCGGCTACGCTCAGCAACGGCGCTCATCTTATCAACTGCGTAAATGAGAACACCGTATGCTCCGCAAAGAACTATGTGGGCGGTATTGCGGGACGAACGGTTTCTGCCTCGGCATCTGCCGATATGGCCAATACCGTTATCGAAGCCTGCACGAACAGAGGCGCCGTATCCGCAAGCGCTATGAGCTTGACTGCGGTCAACGCCCAGGCGGGCGGTATCATCGGCAACTCCAGAGGTGCAAAGATAATGGGTTGCGTAAACGAGGGAAATGTTTATGCGGCGGGCGAGCAGGCAGGCGGTATCGTCGGACTTTTCGAGTCCGGCGGAAGCTCTGTTGAAATAAGATGCATCGGGTATGTGATAGGCTGTGCAAACTACGGCGATGTCAAATCCTCGTATTGCCTTGAAAAATGGAACAATGTAAGCTCTCCCGCAACAGTTACCGATGTCGGCAACTATGTAGGCGGCATCATTGGTTATACAGACCTTTACTGGTCGATTGCCGGCACGGAAGTCAGAGTCGAAAATTGCTTCAATACCGGAAAAGTAAAGAGCACAAGCTATACAGTCAGCGGCTCCAAGGGCTCGGCAAATGCTACGAAGCAAACCGCTGCAAGAGCGGGCTCTCTTGTCGGCTACGGCAAGGCTGTAAACGCTGCAAGCGGATACGGCGCGGCTATGTATATCTGCGGCAACGCTTATACCGCACAAGACGGACTGAGCGCATATCAGGGGCTTCCCTCAAATGCGGCGGTTTATACATCCGATAACATCACAATAAACGCAAGCAATTTGGATTTCAATTATAATATGGGCAAGCTCATTGTCGAAGCAAACGAAGCGATGAGAACAAATTACTCGGGACTTACCACTTCCGTATGGAAGGGAACAGACGGCTTCCCGAGACCTGTCAATGCCAACATCTTCAATAATTCAAATTATATTCCGTACACGCAAAAGGGTACGGAAGACGACCCCATTATTATAGATAACCTCTCAAAACTCACACAGCTTCGCGACTATGTAAACGGCGGCAAGACATTTGACGGTCTTTGCTTCGTGATAACCTGCGATATCGACTTAAACAGCGGAAAGACGGTAAAAGCCGACGGAACCTACACGGGCGGCACACCCACGGCATGGACACCTATCGGCTCTGCGGCATATTCGCTTACTCCGAGCGTTTACTTCGGCGGCAGAATCTGCGGTAAAAAAGCCGACGGAAGCGCGATAACGATTAAAGGACTCTACATCAATAATACATCATCCGCAAATGCCTCCGGCTTTGTCGGAATCAATAAGGGCGTGATAGAGAATATCACATTTACGAACTCTTATGCAAAGAACAAAGCATACGGCTCGATGGTAGCGGGCTTCAATATGGGAACGATAAATAACTGCATAGTCGCAAATACCTGCGGCGTTGCGGTACAGTACAGCTCGGCTCCCACAACCATAAGCGATTACAATGCTCCCGCGGGCGGAATTTCCGCTGTAAACTGCGGCAAGATAATCAGATGTATCAACAACGCAAAGGTCACAAGCAACTACGATATCGTCGGCGGTATCGCGGGACATAATATGAATCTCATCAGCTATTGCGAAAACCACGGTGAGATTTCCGGCGTAGCTGCGGTAGGCGGCGTAGTCGGACTTAACGAAAAGAACGATACATACAGAGTATACGGCAAGGTAGAATACAGCGGCAACGACGGCAAGGTATCCGGCACGGGCTCGCATATCGGCGGCACGGTCGGCTGGACTCGTAACGGCGGCGGCATAAGCTACAGCTACAACGCCGGAAGCGTTTACGGACTTGCAAGCGCTTCGCTCACATCGCAGAATAACAGCATGGTATCGGGCGTTCTCGGCTGCGGTAATGTAAACGCCGCGGCAAGCGACAATGCAGTAGTTCTCAATACATGCTACAATACGGGCGATGTTTACAGAAGCGGAAATACCACCACTCCCGTAACATCAAGCGATGTATCGGCATATATCGGAACATATCAGGAAAAGAAGCTCAAGTGCACAACGGGCAAGGCTGATACCGGCAATATAACGGACCAGCTTTATGTTGAGGTTCCAGGATACGAATTCGGCGGAAATATTAACCTTACATACAGAGAGTATGACGCAAATACGGATATAACGATAGTATCCGTAGAGCTTAACGATGACGACAGTCTCAAGGTAGTATTCTCCGAGCCCGTCAAATATGCAACAAGCGTAAAGCCCTATGTCAGCATAAGATGCTGCACGGTTGACGGAAACGGCAAACCGACATATAAATCTGCTGCGGCAGGCGGCGTAATGCAGGCGGCAGGTACGCTTACACTTGACGGAACCAATACCGGTATCTTCAAGCTTAATTCCAATACATACAGCTTGCGCCAGGTATTAAACGGAGAAATGTGGCTTCCTTCCGATACCAACGGATGCGCAATACTCTTCAGCATTCAGGGCACTAATATTTCCGGTGCCGGCGGCACAAACACATTTGCTTTCATCGACAATATCGTGTCCGCAAAGGATTACACTCCGTATAAGGGCAACTACGGCTTGTACAGCGCTTACGCAAAATCAACA